>CAZHGH010000089.1:0-11855 GCA_964531205.1 uncultured bacterium | reverse complement strand
ATTTTTGCGTCAGTGCTTTCTGATAGCGCGCGAGCTCGTGATAGTACGTCTTCTGTTCTTGCGCAAGTGCGACGTTTAAAAAAGAACGACGTCCTGCGGGCGGTCCGCTTACAAGATGCAAATCCGCAGGCACAAACGTTACGACGCGCAAACTGCCGAGAAATTTCGCATAGCGTACACCGCGTCCGTTGACGGCATACATTTTGCGTGTGCCGCGCGGCGTCGACGTAATCGTGCAACCCAACCGCACTGTTCCGGCTCGTACTTCCGCTTCGCCGGAGATCGTCGCCAATTCGAATCCATCTCGAATCAAATCGCGCTCGCGGCTCGTTCGAAAAGACTTCCCCGTTCCGAGCAGCGAGATCGCTTCCAGCAAATTACTTTTGCCTTGCGCGTTGCGTCCAACGAACACGTTAAGACCCGCAGCCGGCTCCAACTCCAGCTGCACGTAGTTACGCACGTTCGACAGATGCAAAGACGAAAGAAGAATTACGGTCTAACGAGCGTCGTCAATTGCGTTAAACGCCGTTCCTCGTGCAGGCTTGCCATTACTTTTGGTTACTTCTACGGATGTTGTTTCGGCGTTGAGATATAGCCGCAAACGTTGTCCTGACCATTTCGTTGCTTTCCAAGCGACATTCCCATTTCTTGACTTACCAACGCGCAGCCAGAGATATGGATTGCCTAAAACATCATGGGCGACGACACCTGCGATTTGATGATCCGGATACGTTTGAACAACCTTTGAGATTAGCGCCTTGAGGTGCTCGGCATCTAGACGATGGAGAACTCGTTGTATCGTTTGAATTAATTCGTCTAAGTTAAGCTTTGCGGACGCAAATCTAGTGGTCTTGTCCTCTTCAGAATCGTCGATGCGAAGATAGGGCGTTACGCCCGTATCTTTTCGGTAATGCTTATTCGTACCATCGTAAAGAAAAGAGTACGCGTTGATTGCGAGCTGCGGGACGAGGTTGCTAACTATAAGCCCGTTTGAAACGTCGTCGCCTATATCTATGAGGAGAAACGGCGCGATCGAATTACGTTCGACGTCCTTATCAACCGTTATCTGATCCTGTGATCGCTCGCGCAGAAGCTTTGTCTCGATGGACAGCCACGCGGCACAAACGATCAGACAGAATTGGAAGATTAAGCCGATAATGACAGCAACCGACGCACCCGGATCGGTAACTACAATCATTGCCGCAAAGGCATCAGTACGTAGAGTTGCTGCGCGCCCTCAGGCGGCTCCACCGGACGTATTGCAGCCGGCGAGAGCGGCCCAAGAAATTCCATCACCGTTTGCGCGGAATCGATATGGTTCAGAATTTCGACGAGGTACCGCGCGTTGAAGGCGATCGTCAGATCATCGCCTTGCTGCTCGACCTCGAGCTCTTCGTACGCGTTGCCGGAAACGTCCGAACTTGCAGTCACGATAAGCGTTTGATTCGCGAACTGCAACTTGACCATGCTCGCGCGATCGCCGGCGACGAGCTCCGCGCGCCGCAGCGCGCTGATGAGGTTTGCCGTACTCACGGTGATCGAGCGGTCGAACTTTGCCGGAATCACTTGTCCGTAGTTCGGATACTGTCCGTCGACCAACCGCACGACGATGGACGTGTCGCCGGCGCCGAACGCGAGCTGATTGCTCTGCGCGCCCAGAGCGGTCACTTCGACGCTTTCTGCGCCGCCCAAATTGCGGGAGGCCTCCGATAGTGCGCGCGAGGGCACGATGTACCTCTCAGCGCCCGAGATGCCGCTTTCCAGCGTCGTCTGATAGCGCGCGAGCCGATAGCCGTCCGTCGCGACCATCGTGAGCGAGTCGCCTTCCACTTCGAGCAGGGTGCCCATGAGCACGGCGCCGCGCGCCTCTTCGCTCGATGCTGCGAAGATTGTCGCGTTCACACCGTCGCGAAAACGCTTGCCGCCGATTTTGAAGTTCTGACCCCGCTGCGCGCTGGGAAGCGGCGGATACTCGTCCGCCGGAAGCGCGTGGAAATCGTAATTGCTGCGCTCGAACTTAACGCTGGCGCGCGTCGGCGTGCCGGTGAGCTCCAGCAGTCCCGCTTGGAGATTCCCGAGGTAGCTGCTGAAGAGCTTGGCCGGGACCGTAACGCTGCCGCCTTCGCTGACTTCGGCCGGAAACGCGTGCTGTAGCGTAAGCTCCAAGTCCGTTGCACGGACGGCGATCTTCCCTTCCTCGGCCGTAAGCAGCACGTTGGAAAGAATCGGCACGGTCGTGTGCGCGTTGACGACTTTGCTGGCGGCTCCCACGGCCCCCGAAATATCCTTGCTGTTACAGGTGAACTTCACGGTCTATCCACTTCGTCTTTCGTCTGTCGTCGCTCTTTAGTTTTAAAAAGACCTAACCGTATTAGTAGTAAGGCGGTGTATTCTGCGAACAACCGCCGATTCTCTCGTTTTAACGCGGCCTTTCGCTTGGAACAACGTGTGTATGACCCCCGGAGGCTCATACACATCTCCACGCCGCCGCGCACCCGAGCAGTTATCCACGAGCACGCACCCACCCTGTGCAGCAAAGCGTGTATATAAATGAAAAGGCCCGGGAGATTGTCCCGGGCCGTTCTCTTTAATCGTTTTGGCAGAGCGCGATGAGCGATCGTATCTTGTTTCGATAGGCTTCGTCGCGTTGCATTTGTTCTTTGACTTTATCGCGGGCGTACATCACGGTCGTGTGGTCCTTCTTGTTGAACTCACGCGCGATGTGCGGCAGCGAGCAATCCGTCAGTTCGGTGCAAATGAACATCGCGATCTGGCGTGGAGCAGCTACGCGCTGATCGCGGCGATGGTTGTCCATCTCTTTGACTGTAAGGCCGTGGGCTTTCGCGACTTTCTCTTTGATCGAAGCGATCGTGACGCGGCGCAGCGGAGCCTGCGCAACGGCGTTCTTGAGCACTTCGGCAGCTAAGTCGACGGTTATCGGTGATTTGGTCAGCGATGAGAACGCGACGACGCGAATGAGCGCGCCTTCGAGTTCGCGGATGTTCGAGGGAATGACTTTTGCGATGAACGATGTCACTTCGTCCGGCACGGGAATCTTTTCCGACTCGGCCTTTTTACGCAGAATCGCTTCGCGCGTTTCGAGATCCGGCGGAGACATGTCGGTGAGCAGGCCCCATTCGAACCGCGAACGCAGCCGGTTTTCCAGCGTCTGAATCTCTTTGGGCGGGCGATCGCTGGAGATGACGATTTGCCGTCCGGATTCGTGCAGCGCATTGAAGGTGTGGAAGAACTCTTCTTGCGTTCCTTCTTTGCCTTCGAGGAATTGAATGTCGTCGATGAGCAGCACGTCGACTTGCCGGTATTTGTTCCGGAATTCAACCGTCTTGTTGTTTTGTACCGCGATGATGAATTCGTTCGTGAACTTCTCACTAGAAACGTACACGACGTTTGCATCGGGATTATCTTGCAACACGCGATGACCGATCGCGTGCATAAGGTGGGTTTTTCCTAGACCGACACCGCCGTATAAAAACAGCGGATTGTACGCGCGTGCAGGCGCCGCGGCAACAGCTTGTGCAGCCGCGTGCGCGAACCGGTTTGAGTTGCCGATAACGAACTCCTCAAACGTGTAGCGCGAATTCAAATTGCCCGGACGAAATTCGCCTGCTTGCCGCGGCGGCGCCGCGGAAATCATGCCGACCGGCGCTCCGCTTGGCGCTGGTGCAACAGGTTCGGCTTCCGGCACGATGGTGAATTGTAATTCCATGCCGGTGCCGAAAATTTCGGCGAGCACTTCAATAATTTGGCCCTTGAGCCGGTTCTCAACCCAGTCGCGCGCAAAGTTGTTTTGTACGGCCAAAAGCAGCTCGTTGCCGGTCATGGAGACCAAGCGGAGCGGCTTGATCCACATCTCAAAGATCGGTTTGGAGAACTTATGCTCCAGGGCCGTGAGCGCGGATTGCCAGAGTTCGTTGGAAATGTCTGGGTTGCCAACCGCAAGCGCCATCTATAGAGTCCGTCCTTGTTTAAAACTTCGAACCTTGCCCACTGACAAAAGTCGGTGGACAAAGACCGTGCGTGGGAGGGCCGGAATTGGCTTAATCAGCCTGCTATCCTGCGGAATTTACCGACTTTTTTATCCACTTATCCACAGGTGTACAACCCTCGATTTTACGGGGTTTTCGCCTCAATTTTCACCGCCTTTCCAGAGCTCTTGACACGCACGAAAAGGCCCGGAAAATGGTAGCTTTTCACGCGATCCAAGCATGCGCCGCCAGGTGGATTTCCACAATCTTGTCCACAAGTGTGGAGAGCGCCGGATCGAGCTGGTTTTTTACCGCAGCTGCTTGACGCTGCGGCGAGCCTGCCCCTATACTAGGTGGCTGTGCCCCGCCAGGCTTAACGGCGGTCGTATTACTTAGGAGAGAACCAGTAGCATGAAGCGGACTTTCCAGCCGCACAACCGGCGCCGCAAGCGCGTCCACGGCTTCCTCGAGCGTATGTCCACGAAGAACGGCCGCCGCGTTATCAACGCGCGCCGTAAGAAGGGGCGTAAGCGCCTGACGGTCTGATGCGCCGCTTCGCCAGCCTGCGCCGCACCGCGGATTTCGCGCGCCTGCGCCAGCGCGGCCGGCGAACGGCTACGGCGAATTTCACGATTTATCGCGCGGATGCGGCACCCCGGGACACCCGGGCGCTTGTCGGGTTCACAGTCGCCAAGACGGTTGGCAAGGCCGTCGTCCGCAACACTCTCCGCCGCCGGCTCGCGGCTTGCGTTCACGAACTTCTTCCGGAACATGCCCGCATGCGTCTGCTCGTCGTCGCGCGCCCTTCGGCCGCGGCGCTTTCATATGGGGCCTTGTGTTCGGAACTTCAGCGTGCTCTTGGTTGATGCGCACGGTCGCATTGCTCGCATTGCGAGCCTACAAAAAACTGATTTCCCCTTTGCTGCCCCCGGCGTGCCGGTTCTATCCGAGCTGCTCGGAGTACGCCGCGGGGGCTATCGCGAAACACGGTTTGATTCGCGGAGGTATTCTCGCGGTGAAGCGCCTGGCGAAGTGCAATCCCTTGCATCCCGGCGGCTTCGATCCGGTTCCTGAGACTCTGCACCCGCATCCTGAAAGGTAGATCTTGCACGTTCTGTTAGCCGCCGCTGCGGCGCACCCGTTTCTCGCGCCCGGGTGGATCCGTCCGCTCGTCGATGTCATCGCGAGCATCATTCTTGCCATCAATCATGTAGTCGGAAATCCCGGCTGGAGTTTGGTGATCTTTGCGCTCGGCCTGAAGCTGCTGTTTTGGCCGCTGAATACCAAGCAGTTCATGGCGATGATCAAGATGCAGCAGCTCGCGCCGCAGCTCAAGCGCCTGCAGGAAAAATACGGCAAAAGCGATCCGCAGCGCTATCAAAAAGAAACGATGGAGCTGTACAAAAGCCAGGGTGCAAATCCGCTTGCCGGATGCTGGCCGATGCTCGTGCAGTATCCGTTTATTATCAGCGTGTATTACGCGGTCGTCACCGATCCGTACCGGCCGATATACGAGAATCAACATTGGCTGTGGATCGGCTCATCGCTCTCGCAACACATTCCCGCGCTGATGCACGGCACGCTGCCGATACTGGGAACGAGCCTCGCCGGCTTCGATCTCATATTGCTCGTGCTGTACATGATCTCGATGTATCTGTTTTCGCGTTACGCGACGATGCCGTCGACGGATCCGCAGCAAGCGCAAACGCAAAAGTTTATGGCGATCCTCTCGCCGCTCATGCTCGGCTATTTTGGTTTTCAATGGAAATGGCCATCGGCGATGATCCTGTACTGGTTCTCGTACAACGTGTTTACGATGGCGCAGCAGTTCTATCTGCTCAAGAAGTACCATCAGCCGCTCTCCGTGCTCGACAACGAACACGCGATCACCGATGTTCCGGCCGAACAGCCTAAGGTCGCCAAAGCAATCGCGCCAAACGGCGCCGCGAAACGGCAGACCGGTTCGCCGAAAACCCCCGCAAAGAAAAAGAAAGGCGCAAGAAGATAGCGATGTTCGAAGACGACTTCGAATTGGAAGACCAGCAACCACCGGATATTCGGGATCGCGATATTCCCGGGCGCGGCAGCAGCTCTACTCGGCGTCCGCGTCAACCGGGGCGTCGCCCTAGTGGCGGCGGCGGCAGACGCGCAAGCACTGAAACGCCTGCGCCGCGCGCACCGCGCACCAAACAGGAATTTCCGGCGGAAGCCAAACCGGCGCGAGAGCTCCTTGAAGAGATCCTCGAGCGCATGGGCGTGCCGCATGCAGAGATCGAGTACGTGCCGCGCCCCGAAGGCGAGTACTTCGAAGTCACCGGGCCCGATCTCGCAATGCTGATCGGCCGCCACGGCAACACGCTCGAAGCGCTCAACCTGGTGTTCAATAACATTTTGAATGCCGGCGTGAAAAGTAACCGCCGCTATTACACCATCGACGCCGAAGGGTATCGCGCGCGCCGAGCGGATCAGCTCAAGAATCTTGCGCTTACCATACTCGAGCGCGTTGTGCGTGAGAAAAAGCCGCAGAAGCTCGAGCCGATGCTTCCATCCGAACGCAAGATCGTGCATCTTGCCCTTGCCGACAGCCAGTTCGTACGCACTGAATCCGAAGGCGTAGAACCGGAGCGTCGCGTTGTAGTTTTTCCTAAGTAGTTGTGTCGCTGGGTGATTGATTCGGCCGACGCTCAAAATTTTTCATCCGTGAAAAATTTTTACTCCTCTGCTTTTCCGAGAAAACGAAGTTTGGAAGAAAACATCCTGTTTTGCTCGGAAAAGTCAGAGGCGTCCGAATCAACCACCCAACGCCACGTTACTTCGTAAAAACCACAATGCTAAAAGAAGAAGACACCATAGCTGCGATTGCGACGCCCCCGGGGAGGGGGGCGATAGCGATCGTGCGTGTCTCGGGAAACAAGGCGCGGGCGCTCGCTTCGCGTCTTTTTCTTTGTAAGGGTGAGTTGCAAGAGCGCGTTGCGACGTACGGGACGATCGTTGACGAGAATGGTGTGAAGATCGATCGGGGCATAGCGATCTTCTCCGTGTCGCCGCATAGTTATACCGGTGAAGATACGTTGGAACTGCACGTGCATGGGTCGCCGGTGGTTGCGCGTGAGGTCGTACGCGCGTTGCTTGCGTGCGGTGCTCGCTACGCAACGGCGGGCGAGTTTACGCGCCGGGCGTTTTTAAACGGCAAAATCGATTTGCACGGTGCCGGTGCCGTCGCGGACTTGATCGATGCGGAAACGCGATCGGCAGCGCGTGCCGCGCTTGCGAATCTGGGCGGCGGGTTAGCGAATGAAGTGCGCGGGTTGCGCGCGCAGATCGCCGATGTGCTTGAAGAACTTGCGGGCGCCGTCGATTTTCCCGACGAGGTGCCCGATCCCGATCGCGACGAGTTGCAGTCGCGGTTAACGAACGCGGTTTCCCGGCTGCAGGACCTGCAGCGCACAGGAGAAGCCGGACGGCTCGTGCGCGAGGGAGTGCCCGTTGCAATCGTCGGGCCGCCGAATGCCGGAAAATCATCGTTGCTGAATGCACTGCTGGGCGAAGAACGCGCGCTGGTTTCTGAAATTCCCGGCACGACTCGCGATACGATCGAAGAGTCGATTACGGTGCAAGGCGTACAATTGCGGCTAATCGATACCGCAGGTATTCGCGAGCACGCCGATCGTTTAGAAGCCGCGGGCATGGAGCGTACGCGGCGCGCATTACAAAGTGCGCGAGTTGCACTCGTCGTGATCGACGGTTCACAGCCGCTCGGCGCGGAAGCGAAAGAAATCCTGGCGCAAACGCAGGATCGCCCGCGTGTCGTCTTTGCAAATAAAGCGGATCTCGGCGACGCCGCATCGCGCGATCCGCAAACGCCCTCCGACGTGATCGGAACCGTGTACGATCGTCAAACGCTCGACGCAATTCGTGAAGGTTTGGCGCGTGCCGCATGGGGCGGCGAATTGCCGGATCTCGAACGTCCGCACGTCGCCTCGCTGGTGGAATTGAATGCGGTTGCGGAAGCCATCGATGCACTCGCACGCGCGCAAGCTACGCTCGAACGCGGCGACCCGACGGATCTTATCGTGGGCGAACTGCAAACGGCATTTGCGGCACTGGGACAGATCACCGGCGATGCCGCTACCGAAGAGCTTCTTACCGGCATTTTCGCGCGCTTTTGCATCGGCAAATGAGTCGATAGCCGTTCTGCTATAGTGTAGGGGTACGAGGTTCGAAACGGAGGCGTTTTATGCTTCACGTCCTCGCCCGCAATTGGTGGGCAATCGCGCTACGCGGAGTGGTGGCGATTCTCTTTGGGTTGTTCGCGTTTCTCTTCCCCGGCGCGACGCTGTTCGCGCTGATCATTGTCTTCGGTGCCTACGCGCTAGTCGACGGCGTGTTTTCCATCGTTGCCGCCGTGCGGGCCGCGGAGGCGCACGAGCGCTGGGGCCAGCTCCTCCTCGTAGGCATCGCGGGCATCATCGTCGCGGCCATTGTTTGGTTTTATCCGGGACTGGCTGCGCTGTCATTGCTATTCGTGATTGCGGCCTGGGCGCTCGTCACGGGCGTGCTGGAAGTGATCGCGTCGTTTCAGTTACGGGGCCAGATGTCCGGTTCTTGGTGGTGGCTCATCGCCGGTTTGGCGTCGATTGTCTTTGGATTGCTCTTGGTATGGCATCCGGGCGCGGGCGCGCTCGCGGTGCTCTGGATCATCGGCACCTACGCAATCATCTTTGGCATCTTCCTACTCGGGTTTGCGTGGCGGCTTCGCTCGCATGCCCAACACTTGAAAGGGGTTCCCGCTTGAACGTTACCCGGTTAAAAGGCATCGCGCCGCTGCAGTGCGGCTTGGTTCTCGCCGTACTGTACGCGCTGCTGGGACTGCTCTTTGCAGTGCTTTGGCTACCCGTCTCACAGATCATGAGTCACATGCCGGGCGCCTCGGCGGCTGCCGGCGCGATGATGGGCGCGATGGCGCTCGTCATTTTTCCGGTGATGTACGGAATAATCGGGTTTATCAGCGGCATCGTCACTGCCGCGTTGTACAATCTGGTCGCTGGATGGACCGGCGGAATCCAGATTACGCTTGATTCAACAAGCGTATCGGGCGAGCCAATCGGGAGCGCGGCGATTTAAGACTTCCCCGGTTTTGCGGGGCTGCTAGAATAAAGCGTTGTGAGTCAGCCCCCTCGCCCGGACGACGCGGGCGTCATCATCGTCGGCGGTGGTCATGCGGGCGTCGAAGCAGCCCTTGCTTCGGCGCGTCTTGGCGTGCCCACGATGCTCGTCACCGGCGATCCGGATCGCATCTGCACGCTTCCGTGTAATCCATCGATCGGCGGCAGTGCGAAAGGCCAGCTCGTTCGCGAAATCGACGCGCTCGGCGGCGCGATGGGGCGCATCATCGACCGGTGCTCCGTGCACGCGCGCTTTTTAAACGAATCGAAAGGGCCGGCCGTACGCGCGTTGCGTGCGCAGGCCGATAAACCCGCGTACGCGCGCATTGCCATTGAAACGCTGCGTGCGCAGCCGAACCTGCAGATCGTGCGCGGTTTGGTCGAGTCGTTGATCGTTTCCGCGGGCGAAGTGCGCGGCGTGCGATGCGCAGACGGAACCGCATATTACGCGCGCCGCGTCGTGCTTGCTACGGGCACGTTTCTGGGCGGCAAAACATTTCGCGGCGACGTCGTGCAGGCGGAAGGGCGCTTCGGTGAAGCGCCGGCGATTGGACTTTCGCACGCGCTGCGCGAACTTGGATTTCCAACGAAACGCTTGAAAACCGGTACGCCGCCGCGGATCGATCGCGACAGCGTCAATATTGCTGCGATGCAAATGCAGCCGCCCAGCGAGATTCCCTTGCCGTTTTCATATCGCAGCGAAGCACGTTTTGCGGGTCGGCAATTGCCGTGTTATATCACGCAAACCAGCGAACGCACACACAAACTCGTTCGCGATAATCTGCATCTTTCGCCGCTTTACGGCTTGGATTTAATCAAAGGCATCGGGCCGCGCTATTGTCCGTCGATCGAAGATAAAGTCACAAAATTTGCGCATAATCCGTCGCACCAAATCTTTATCGAGCCGGAAGGCTGGAACGAACCGACATGGTACGTCGGCGGTTTTTCGACGTCGCTTCCTGCGGACGTGCAGTTGAAAATGCTGCAGACATTGCCCGGTTTGGAAGATGTCGCGATGCTACGCGCCGGGTACGCAGTTGAATACGACATGGTTCCTCCGACGGAATTGCGCGACACGCTCGAAACGCTGCGCATTGCCGGCTTATATCACTGCGGCCAGCTCAACGGCACGTCCGGATACGAAGAAGCTGCGGCGCAAGGACTGATCGCGGGCATTAATGCGGCACGCGCCGCGCAAGGGCGTGAAGAGTTGCGTTTGCAGCGCAGCGATGCGTACATCGGCGTGATGATCGACGACCTCGTGACCAAAGGCGTCGACGAACCATACCGGATGCTCACCTCGCGCGCAGAGCACCGCATGATTTTGCGCCATGACAACGCGGATACGCGCCTCACGCCGCTGGGCCGTGAAATGGGGCTGGTTTCGGACGAGGATTGGGCGGCGTATCAGGAACGCCAAGCTGCGCTTGACCGGGGAATCGCTTCAGCGAAGTCCACGTGCATCGGCGTACGTCAGATTGGCGGCGAAATCTTCGAGGGCGGCGCAACCGTTGCCGACGCACTGCGCCGGCCAAACCTCGATTTTAGCGCCGTCGCGCCGTTCGGGAATGGGATTCCCGGCGAATTCGGCGAGCGCGTCGCCATCGAAATTAAGTATGAAGGCTATGTGCGCCGGCAGCAGCTGGCAATCGAGAAGGCCGCGAAGAGCGAAGCCGTTCCGATTCCGGCGGCGTTTGCGTACGAGACGATCGGCGCGCTCTCGAGGGAAGCGCGAGAGAAGCTCGGTAAGCAGCAGCCCCGGACACTCGGTGCCGCGAGCCGGATTCCGGGCGTAACGCCGTCCGACATAGCTATTCTGAGTCTCTACGTGCAGCGCCATAGCGCCGAGCGGAGCGCAGCCGTTTAAGCATGGACGATCGCGCCGCTCTTAAAGAGCTTTTGGAGCAGGGCGGCGTGGATTCAAAACTTCTAGAGGCACTTGCGCACTACGGCGAGTTGCTGCTCGAAACAAACCGTCATGTGAATCTGACCGGAGCCGATACGCCCGAAGAGCTTGCGCCGCACATTCTCGACAGTCTCACGCTAGCCTCATACGTTCAGCCTCCGCTTGTCGACGTTGGCTCGGGAGGCGGCTTGCCCGCAATTCCACTCGCGATTGCGACGGCCGTCCCTGTAACGCTGGTGGAGTCGGTAACGAAGAAGGCGGCGTTCCTGGAGGCTGCAATTGGGACGCTGGGATTGGACGGCCGCGTCATACCAGAGCGCGCGGAACTGGCCGGCCGGGATCCGGAGCTTCGGGAGCGGTTCGCGAGCGCGACGGCGCGTGCCGTTTCGAGCGCTCCGACCGTCCTCGAACTCGTCGTTCCATTTCTCAAGGTCGGCGGCGTGGCGGTGCTTCAGCGCGGTAAGATGGACGCTCGGGAGCGGAACGCTGTCGCTGATGCGGCGCCGATGCTCGGCGCCGAGCTGTCGGACGAAGTTGCGTTGGATGGGGACCGTCGGATTCTGCTAATTCGAAAGACCGTGGCTACGCCAACGCGCTTTCCGCGCCGGCCTGGCGTGCCGGAGAAGCGCCCACTATGCCTCAGCGCCTGAATCTCTCTGAAAATGTTTCCCGTTGAACATCGTTAGGTGCGCCTAACAAAGTTTCACGCTAAACGAGCGGCCTCAGCGCTGTGTACGAAGGCGTCGAGCACACGGTCGGCGAGCAATTCGCCGGCTGCCATGAGTTCCGGGTGCCATT
>CAZHGH010000088.1:0-12540 GCA_964531205.1 uncultured bacterium | reverse complement strand
GATTGCCGGTACATGTTGCCCAAGCCGCCGAACGGCAGAATCGCGCCGGCTTCAATGCCCGTGCCGTTTTTGCGGACGACGCGAACGTTGAACGCCGCGCTGAAGATCGGGCGTCCGAACTGAAACGCTTGCGCGTAGTCGTGCGTGTACGTTAGCGAGGACACGAAGTTGAACGCCCGGCTCGCGCGCCACGTTCCGCCGAGCGTGTACGTACGATATGTTGACGGATACGGCGGCGCATCGTGCGTGAAGGTCGCGCCGCCCGTGAAAATCAAACGCGAAGTTGCCGGAAATGTGCCCCAGAACGTTTGACTCGTGTGCAACGTTCCGCGGCCGTAATTGTAGATGCTTTCGCCGACGTCAACGGATGTTGAAAGCGTTGCGCTTCCGAGGCGCAAGCCCGCGCTGTTGAAGTTGAACCCCGGCGTGATGCGGAAATCTTGCGCGCCGGAATAATCGAATGGGTGCACGTCGTGCGCCAAGTCGGCTTGGAGCCGAACGGTTCCGACGTGCGCAACGGGCCGTTGATTCCCCGCGACGTACAGATCGTCGGTTCGCGTTCCGTTGAATTGCGAGAACGCCAACGACGCAAACCCATGTCGGCCCGACGTGCTGATTGCATAGCGCAGCGATCGTACTTCGGGATACGTGGAGCCGGTGAGCGTCTGCGAGTACGTATCGTTGATGCGCTGATATGCCGCGAGATCCAAACGCCCGTAGTCGACGTCCATCGTTTGACCCAGCGCAACGTAGCCGCGATCCGTGCGCGCGTAGTGCTCTTCCAATCCTGCTCCGGGTCCGCCCAGATAGCGGTCGTAGCGTGCACGCGCAAACGCGTATGCATCTGCACTATGCGTCAACAGAAAAGCGTAATCGAGCGCTGCAGCCGGAACGGGCGAATACCCGAAATCCTTGGCCCTCGGCGGCGGAATAGCATACGTGTACGCAGCAACCGGCGTAAATGTCGTTCCTGAACGCACCTGTGCGTTGCTGAACGCAATCGACTGCGCCGGATGCAACTCAACTTGCTGCGCGATCGCTACGGCTTCCACCGCCGCAATCTCCGGAACGCTGAGCGCAGCGTTAAAGCGGCCGGTTTTCGAATAGAAGTCGTACACATAGCCTTGTCCGGACGTCGTGCCCTTTGCATCCGTAACTTGGACGTCGCCTGTGGCGACGAGCCGGTTTGCGCGCAAATCGTAGCCTGCGCGCGTCGCGGCGATCTGCAGTCCCGGCATGTGTACCGAAACGCCGCCGTCGGCAACCAACATGCTCCGATCCGAGAACAGCGCAATTTGCTGCGCCGTGATTACGACCGAAGCCGTCTGATCGCCGCGCGCGGCAATCGGCCACAGCACGCAAAGAGACGCAAGTACCGCAAGAACCCGCCGCATAGGCGCATGGTTTCTCTCCGCCCGGAAGAATCTCCGTCGCTTCATAGAAAGCCCGAATCTGTGAAAACGCACGAAGAGAAATACGCGGAACTGCAGCGCAAGCGTGAGTCGGCCTTAGCGCCCGCGGGCGCGGCCGCGATCGAACGCCAACACGAGCGCGGAAAGCGCACGGCACGCGAGCGCGTTGAGGCGCTGGTGGACCCGGACTCGTTTACCGAACTGGACGAGTTTGCCGTGCACCGCACAACCGCGTTCGGGTTAGGCGAAAAAGAGTTCTTGGGTGACGGCGTCGTCACGGGACGCGCCACCATCGATGGGCGCCAAGTCTTCCTCTTCTCGCAAGACTTCACGGTGCTTGGCGGTTCGCTCGGCGAAGTGTTCGCAGAGAAGATTTGCAAAGTGATGGACCTGGCGCTGCGCACCGGATCGCCGATGATCGGTATTAACGACTCCGGCGGCGCGCGTATTCAGGAAGGCGTGGTCAGCCTGGGCGGCTACGCGGAGATTTTTTGGCGCAACGTGCAATCGAGCGGCGTGATCCCGCAAATCAGCCTGATTGCGGGACCGTGCGCGGGAGGCGCCGTCTACTCTCCCGCGATCACCGACTTCATCATCATGACGGAAAAGATCGCGCAGATGTTCATTACCGGTCCGGAGATCATCAAAACGGTTACCGGCGAAGACGTCACGTTCGAAGAACTTGGCGGCGCAATAACGCACGCAACTAAAAGCGGCGTCGCACACTTAACGGCTGTCGATGAAGACGACATGGTCGACATGACCAAAACGCTGCTCTCGTACATCCCCCAGAACAATTTGGAAGATCCGCCGCGCGTTAGCACGGATGACGACCCGCGCCGTCTGGTAATGGAGCTCGACGATATCGTTCCGGATTCGCCCAACAAGCCATACGAGATGCACGACGTCATCATCCCGGTGCTCGATAACGGCGATTTCTTCGAGATCCAACCGCTCTACGCGCAGAATATCGTGGTAGGCTTTGGACGCGTAAACGGACAGAGCATCGGTATCGTGGCCAATCAGCCGAACGTGCTCGCGGGCGTTCTCGATATCAAGAGCTCGATCAAAGCAGCGCGATTCGTGCGTTTTTGCGATGCATTCAATATTCCGATCGTCACATTCGTCGATGTGCCGGGATTTTTGCCGGGCACCGATCAGGAATACGGCGGTATCATTACCCACGGCGCGAAGTTGCTGTATGCGTTTGCCGAAGCCACGGTTCCAAAGATCACGATCATCACGCGCAAAGCGTACGGCGGTGCGTACGACGTTATGGCGAGCAAGCACATTCGCGCCGACGTGAACGTTGCGTGGCCGACGGCGGAGATTGCGGTGATGGGTGCGGAAGGCGCAGTCAAGACGATCTTCCGCCGCGAGATTGCCACCGCAAAAGATCCGCAGGCGAAAATGCAAGAACTCATCGACACGTACACGGAACGCTTCGCAAATCCGTTTATTGCCGCGCAGCGCGGTTACGTTGACGATATCGTCGAAGCGCACATGACCCGTCGCGTCATCGCGACGTCGCTCGAAATGCTGGCGAACAAACGCGTCGAACGTCCAAAGCGCAAGCACGGCAACATTCCGCTATAGCAAAGGAACGCTATGAGTACGCGAAAGGATTTTCTAACGACCGTCGCCGCAGCCGCGGCCACGCCGGCTGTAACGGCTCGCCCCATACCAACCACTGCGCCGGCGACGCCCGAACTAACGTTTCAGTTCGATCAAACGCGCTTCAACGAGATTCTCGCGAAGAATGCAAAGCACAAGCAATGCTTCGGCATCATGAAACTGAGCGGCGGCGCTCCGCTAGAGGGAATGGACAACTCGATACGTGCCTACGACGATTTCTTAAAAGAAGGTCCCGGTTCGATGCAGGCAGTCGCGGTGCTTTACCATGGGCCCTCAGTGGGCTTCGCGATGGATGACGATATTTGGAACGACTACCTTATCCCCGGACTCTCGCACGCGCCGGCACACATTCGCGAAGACGTCGGGACAATAAAACGGGGACGCGGGAATCCGTTTAAGAGCGAGGTTCGGGATCTTGTGAACAAAGGCTCATCGTTCTTCGTATGCCACAACGCCATCGCGGGATTCAGCGAGCTGCTTGCCGGCGCGCTCAAAACCGACGTACGAAAAACGCATGCCGCGCTTATGGCAGGGATCCTGCCCGGCGCGATGGTTGTTCCGGCAGGCGTTATGGCGATCAACGCCTGTCAGGAGGCGAAATTCACGTACATCGCAACGTAACCGAGCATCCCACGAAGGACGCCGCGGCCTGTTTTGGTATCTACCGGAGCGTGAAGTTGCTAGAAGGAAAGAAAGCGCTCGTCACGGGCGTTGCAAACCAGTGGTCCATCGCGACGGGAATCGCGCGGCAGTTGTACGAGCACGGCGCGCAAATCGCATTTACCTATCAAGGCGAGCGCGTGAAAGAGCAGGTCGAAAAGATCGCCTCTGAACTGGGTGGCGGACCGGTCATCGAATGCGACGTCTCTTCGGACGAATCGCTACGGGCGATGGCGCAGCAGCTCGAGTCCTTCGGAAAACTCGACACGCTGGTGCACTCCATCGCGTTCGTCAAGAAAGAAGACCTCAGCGGAACCGTGTACGATACGTCGCGCGAAGGCTTTGCAATGGCGCTGGACATCTCCGCGTACTCGCTTATCGCGCTCGTCAACGCACTGCGGGATCGCCTAAATGACGGCGCGTCAATCATGGCGCTCACGTACCTCGGTGCAACCGCAATCGTCCCCAACTACAACATCGCCGGCATTTCGAAAGCGGCGCTCGAGTCAATCGTTCGGTACCTCGCGTTCGATCTCGGTGGGCGCGGCATACGCGTCAATGCGATCTCCGCCGGGCCTATAAAAACGGCCAGTTCGCGGCAAGTCGGCGGCTTTTCGCGCATTCTCGACGTCGTGCCGAAGGTCGCGCCGCTGCGCCGGAACATCACCCAAGACGACGTTGGAAAAACGGCAGTGTACTTAGCCTCCGATCTTTCGACTAGCATTACCGCCGACGTGCACTTTGTCGACGCCGGATATCACGCAATGGGCATGTATCCGCCGACGATGGCCGCGGAGTAACCGTGCAAGACGACGAATTAGCCGCAGTGATCGCGGCGCTTCAAATATACGCGCAGCAGCAGGAGCAGCCGCGGGAAGAGATTTCGAAGTGGAAGCTTGCGGCGCGGCGTGAAGCCGCCGGGTACGATGTTTAAAAAGATTCTCATCGCGAATCGCGGCGAGATCGCCGTGCGCATTATTCGCACGGCTCGCGAGATGGGCATCCAAACGGTCGCGGTATACTCCGAAATCGATCGCGACGCACTGCACGTGCGCATGGCTGATGAAGCATACTTGCTCGGTCCCGCGCCGCCGTCGCAGAGCTATTTAAATGTAGAGAAGCTGCTGCACATCGCACGAGAGTCAGGCGCAGAAGGCATTCATCCGGGGTACGGATTTCTCGCTGAAAATGCCGCATTCGCACGCGAGGTTAGCGCCGCCGGACTGGTGTGGATCGGTCCGCATCCTGAAGCAATCGACGAAATGGGCGACAAAGTGCGCGCGCGCAAAGCGATGGTCAAAGCCGGCGTGCCCGTCGTACCCGGCGGCACCGAAGCGATCACGAGCCCGGAACAAGCGCGCGAAGCCGCAGAGCGCTACGGCTTACCGCTCGCACTCAAAGCTTCGGGCGGGGGCGGCGGCAAAGGTTTGAAGGTTGCGCGAACGATGGACGAATTGCCGTCAGCGCTTGCAACCGCGCAACGCGAAGCCGAAGCCTATTTCAAAAACGGGACGATCTATGCGGAGCGGTATTTAGAGAATCCCAAACACGTAGAACTGCAGATTCTCGCCGATAAGCATGGCACCGTTTTGCATGTCGGCGAACGCGATTGTTCGCTGCAGCGCCGCCATCAGAAACTGTGGGAAGAGACGCCCGCGGCGATATCGGACACAGTGCGCAAAGCGATGCGCGAAGCCGGCATTCGCGCCGCTAAAGCGATCCGCTACGACAGCGTCGGCACGATCGAATGCCTCGTCAGCGGCAACGACTTCTATTTCTTGGAAATGAACACGCGTATTCAGGTCGAGCACACGGTCAGTGAAATGATCAGCGGCCTCGATCTGATTCGCGAGCAGATTCGGGTTGCGGCCGGCGAACCGCTTGGCTACGCGCAAGATGACGTTGTATTCCGCGGCCATGCGATTGAAGGACGCGTAAATGCCGAGGATCCTGCGCACAACTTCCGTCCCGCGCCGGGCACGGTCACCGCATATCGCGAGCCCGCCGGCCCTGGCGTGCGCATCGATTCGGCGGCGTATCCCGGTTTTACGGTAACGCCCGACTACGATTCGCTGATCGCCAAACTCGTCGTGTGGGCGCCGACGCGGGCACAAGCGATCGCGCGACTGCGCCGGGCAATCGATGAATATGAAATCGGCGGCGTTCCAACGACGCTTCCGTTGCTTCATGCGCTCTGCGATCATGCGTCGGTTGTGGATGCCACATACGGTACGGCAACCCTCGAAGCGTTTGCGGCCGAATTATATGCCGGCAATGGCGCGCCGGTCGCGACCGCCGAGGCGGTGGCTGCGTTGAGCCCGCCGTCCGAAACGATTCGGGTCGAGGTCAACGATAAATTGTACCGCGTACGGCTCATCGATCTTCCGGCGGTTACTGCTGGGGTGTCGCGTGCGCCCGCAAAAGTGGCTCCCCGAATCGCGCACAAAAAGCGCGCGGTCACGCCGACCGGTAACGACGTTCCCTCGCCCATGCATGGTGTGGTGGTGGAGCTGGCGGTGAAAGAAGGCGATCCCGTCGAGACGGGTCAGGTGGTCGCCGTGATTGAGGCGATGAAGATGATGAACGAGATCCGCGCGCATAAGAGCGGAACGGTCGACAAAGTTCACGTTAAGCCCGGCGACACCGTCGAATCTTCTTCTTCACTCGTAACGATCGCCTAACTTTAGAGAGCAAGCGTGCGTTCGCCCAAACCTCAGGGTGCGCGCGGATTTGGCCGAAATATAGAAGCATGTTCCTGGGTGTCACGACGGTCATATGCATCGCCGTTTTCGTAGTTTGCGCATTCGTTTTACGCGCTCGTATGCACCGTTTGTCGGCCGCGTACGAGACGCGCATGAAAACCTTGGAGGCCGCGGAAGCCGTGCTCTTAGCGCGCGGCGATGTGACGATCGTCGAAAGCGAGATGCAGTCCGTTGTAAAAGACGCGCACGTCATGCGTCGCAATGCACTGCTTTTCCGCTCGCTCTGGCCCCACGAATACGACAAAGCATTTTATGCCGGACAGCGGCTGATCGCGCAATATAGCCGCATCGTCGCGCTAACATCGCGCTGAGATCTAGTGGACTTTGACCAATTTCCCGCCGCGCAACGCGTAGGTCGTATTGAACTTCACCGTGCAATCCGTGTTTGCGCACTGCTCGACGTGTAAGCGATGATTTGCGAATCGCACGCGAATGGACTTCGGGCCTTCGCCCCAATCAGCGCCCCAATCTGCCGTCGCAACTTGGCCTAGAAGCACGGCGGTGTTTTGCCGCTCATCAAAGGCGTAAGCCGCCGCCGTCCCGCCAATAGGAAACTCGCACGTTATTATGACGACGGCTTGCCGAGTGCCGTTTTCGAGACTCCCTTTTTTGACGGCATCGACGTATAAATCGAATCCCACTGCCTCGCGCTTGTCGAAATACGAGAATCTGCCTTTACGCATGATCGCGGGAACCGGTACGTTTTCCGGACATGGGTTCGTCCGGTACGTGAAGTTCATAAAATCGACGGCCATGGGTAAGGATTACGTGACGCAGGCTGCCGTTCCATTGCAGCGAAACGGCAAATCCATGCTCGTTCCAGTCGTCCCTATGCCGGCGAGCGTTTCCGCATTGCCCGGCACCTATTCCGTTCCGCATGCCGTTTCGATTGCAGCGGCTTCGCCCGGCGAACGCAACGTCGCAGACTTCGCCGTAGCGTTTTTGCGCGAACGCGGCGTCTCGGCAGTTATCGTGCCGCCGAGTTCAGGCGCGAATATTCGCTTCTCAACCTCGGCGCACGACGATGCACTGGCCACTGAAGGCTACCGTTTGCGCGTCGACGGCAACGGAATCGCGATCGATGCAAACGGCGGCGCGGGCTTGTATTACGGACTGCAAACGCTGGAACAGCTTTTTCCGTCGAGCGCCCGCGACAATACACTGCAAGACATAGAAATAACCGATAAACCGGTATTGCATTGGCGCGGTATGATGCTCGACGTCAGCCGGCACTTCTTCGACGTGCCCACCGTCGAGCGGTACATCGACCTCGCCGCGCATTACAAACTCAATGTCTTTCACTGGCACCTGAGCGACGATCAGGGCTGGCGCGTCGAGATCAAACGATATCCGCGTTTGACCGAGATTGGATCGTGCCGCGACGGCACGCAGATTGGACACAGCGCGCTGCACATTGACGATCGGCGGTACTGCGGCTTCTACACGCAAGATCAGATTCGCGAAGTGGTTGCCTATGCGGCGAAGCGCTACGTCACCATCGTTCCGGAAATCGATATGCCGGGACATTCGACTGCCGCGATCGCCGCGTATCCGTTCCTCGGCTGCGACGGCAAGGTTACGGTGAGCCGAACCTGGGGCGGCAGCTATCCGCTTTGCCCAACCGAACAGGCCATCACTTTTGAAGAAAACGTGCTGGATGAGCTCATGCAGCTCTTCCCGGGACCGTACATTCATACCGGTGGCGATGAAGTGCCGTTCAGTCACTGGAAAAAGAGCGCCTTCGTTCACACACTGATGCAGCGCGAACATCTTTCGACGTATCCGCAGGTGCAGGCATATTTCGAACGGCGCATCGAGCAGCACATCGAAAGCAAAGGCCGCCGCATGGTCGGGTGGGATGAAATTCTCGATGGCGGTATATCGCCGAATGCCGTCATCATGTCATGGCGCGGCGTGCGCGGCGGTATCGTTGCGGCGCAGCATGGAAACGCCGCCGTGATGTCGCCGGATGGTCCGCTTTACTTTAATTCGTATCAGGGCGACCGGGAACTGGAGCCCGACGCGTATCCGCAGTTTTTCCCCATACAGCAAGTGTACGATTATAATCCGTTGCCGAGCATTCTAACGCCGCAGCAGAGTGCGCACATAATCGGCGTGCAAGGCAACATCTGGGCCGAGTACATTTCGAGCGCGCCGCAGCTCTTTTATCAGGCGCTGCCTCGCGAGCTCGCACTGAGCGAGATTGGTTGGGTGAGCCCGGCGCAAAAAGATTGGGATTCCTTCGTTGCGCGTACCGGACCGCAATATCTTTGGCTGGAACAGGCCGGTTACAACTTCCGCATCCCGAATCCAACGTTCACCGTCGACGGCGGTGCGCTTCGCTTTTCGAACGTCTTACCCGGCGTGCAGGCGATTCGCGCTGAGACTTCCGCGCCTGGCATTACTATAAGCATCGCAAACGAGGTGCCCAACGGAACCGTCTATTACACGAGCGACGGTACGGAGCCGGACACGCACGCGAAGCGTTACGATGCGCCGTTGCAGTTGCAACTTCAACCGGGCGGGCGCATCGATATTACCGCAATTGTCGTGCTTCCCGATGGCCGGAAGAGCACGTCTTCGGAACTCTTGATTACGCGGAGTCCGGACTAACGTTCAAGGCCGAATCAAGGCCCCGCAACTTGTCCGGATTCCGAACAGCATACATCGCGGCGATTTTGCCTTCCGAAACCTCCAACGCGATCGCGGTTTCCAAACCGGAGTCTCCGTAGAGCGCGAAGCCGGGAAGGCCGTTAAGCGTGACGAGTTCGATCCGGCGTAGTTGTTTAAAGCCCTTGCGCTTCAAGCCAAGCAGCAGCTGCGTAACACGATCCTGGCCCGCAATCGGCACAGTTGCCGCTGGAGCCTTGCCTCCGCCATCGCTGACGAACAGGACGTCGTCCGTAAGTAATTGCTGTAAGGCACCGGTATCTTCATTCGTCAATGCAGTAAGAAACGCGTCACGCAAACGCAGTGCGTCGTCACGATTCGTTATAGAATGCCGCTTTGCATCGCGCACGTGCTCGCGAGCGCGAGACGAGAGTTTACGTACGGCGGCTTCGCTACGTCCAAGCGTTTGCGCGACCTCCTCGAACGGAACCGCGAGCACCTCATGCAAAAGAAATGCTGCACGCTCGAGCGGTGCGAGGCGTTCAAGTGCGAGCAGCAGCGCGAACGAAATGTCGTCCGCCAAAACAGTCGACGCTTCGGGATCTTCTCTTAGGTCGGAGACGACCGGTTCGGGCAGCCATGGCCCCACGTACACCTCACGCTTTGCGCGCGCCGAACGCAAACGATCTAGGCATAGACGCGTAACGATGGTTCGCAAGAACGCACGGTCGTCCTCGATTTCACCTTTCGCTACTGCATCGCTAAAGCGAAAATATGCATCCTGAACGGTGTCTTCGGCTTCACCGTACTCGCCGAGCATGCGGTATGCGTGCCGCACGAGTAACGGACGTAGGGCCTCGAACCGGTCAGCGACGTTCACAGTCATGCGTATGTCGTCTCCCGCAGCCGAACCGTTTCGCTTCCGACGTGCACGCGAACGCACGCGTGACCGTGCCCGATTGCGTATTTGAACGTGGGATACGCCTGCGCGCCGACAATCGCATACGCCATTGCGACAAGCCCTCTCCGGCCCCAACGCCGCAAGATCTCGCCGCGTGCATCTTCGCCGGATCCGTCGCGCGCAATCGTACTTTCTGCAAGTTCCACGCCGAGGAGCGCCTCTTGCGGAAGCGCTTCCAAGTCGCGGCGCAGTATCGCGCGAATCACATCTGCGGGGACGCCTTCAGCTTCCGCCATTGAGACACCTAGTTGTAAACAGGGTCCGCAATCGGCGTGCTTTCCCGCGGTAAGCGCAGCGGCATAGTATGGAACGAGCGGAACGCCGCCGCGGTACTTGAGTTTCTGTAATGCTTGCAGCGGCATTACAGCGCCAAAGCCCGCTTCATCAACGATTTCGCGAACGTACGAGGTGTCGTAATTCCATTTGCGCTGGAATCCGTCGAGCTGCTTTCTCGCAAACCACTTGAACACGATGTATCCCCTTTCACCTCTTGGACGACGATGCCGCCCGAAAGGTGACATCGGCGCACCTGCATGCCTCCAGGCAGGGGTCCGCGAATATCCCGGCCCGATGGCTCGTAGCGAAAACGCCAGCGGCATCCCGCTGAAACCCCATTACGACCGCGTCGAAGGCCCGGTCCACGAAGCAGGAGAGCCCGGCTCCTTTCCGTTCACGCGCGGTGTTCGCAAAGACATGTACCGTGGGCGGCTGTGGACGATGCGTCAATACGCCGGCTTCGCAACGGCAGCAGAGTCGAACGCGCGCTACCGGTATTTGCTCGAGCGCGGCACGACCGGTTTATCCGTGGCGTTCGATTTGCCGACGCAGCTGGGCTATGACTCCGATGCGCCGCAAGCGCGCGGCGAAGTCGGAAAAGTGGGCGTCGCGATCGACAGTGTCGCGGATATGGAAACGCTCTTCGACGGCATTCCGCTCGACAACGTCACCGTTTCGATGACGATCAATGCGCCGGCATCTATCATTCTCTCGATGCTGCTCGCCGTCGCGCGGCGCCGCGGCATTCCATTCGAGAAACTCGGCGGCACGATTCAGAACGACGTGCTAAAAGAATATGTTGCGCGCGGAACGTACATCTATCCGCCCGAGCCGTCCATGCGGCTTGTAACCGACGTCATGTCGTATTGCGCGCACGAAGTGCCCCAATGGAACACGATTTCGATCTCCGGCTACCACATTCGCGAAGCCGGTTCCACCGCGCTTGAAGAGATCGCGTTTACGCTTTCAAACGGCAAGGCGTATTTGCGCGCAGCGCGCGACGCCGGCATCGACCTCGACACAATTGCCCCGCGTCTCTCCTTCTTCTGGAACGCACACAACGATTTGTTCGAAGAAGTTGCGAAATTCCGCGCCGCACGGCATCTCTGGGCGCACATTACGCGCGACGAATTCGGCTGCAAGGATCCACGCTCGCACATGCTGCGTTTCCACACGCAAACCGCCGGCTCGACGCTCACCGCACAAGAGCCGGAAAATAACGTGATCCGCGTTACGTTACAAGCACTCGCGGCGGTGCTCGGAGGCACGCAGTCGCTGCACACAAACGGGCGCGACGAGGCGCTGGCATTGCCGACGGCGGAGTCCGCAAAGGTCGCGCTGCGTACGCAGCAGATTATCGGTTACGAGAGCGGCGTTGCCGACGTGGTCGATCCGCTTGCGGGATCGTACTACGTCGAGTCGCTGACCAACGAATTGATTGCGCGCGCAGAAGCGCTAATTCGCGAAGTGGATGAACTCGGCGGCAGCATCGCAGCCATCGAGAGCGGGTGGATGCAGTCGCGCATCGCGGACTCGGCATATCAGGCACAGCAAGACGTCGAGAACGGCGAGCAAGTCGTCGTCGGTGTCAACAAATTCGTCGAGCGCGGCAGCGAGAGCGTAAGCATTCCGCTTCAGCGCATCGAGGATGCGGTCGAGCACGATCAAGTCACGCGCCTCCACGCCTTTAAAGAGAAGCGGGACGCAGCGGCGGTGGAATCGCGTCTACGGGAGGTGCGTAACGCGGCGGCCGGTAGCGAGAACCTCATGCCGTTCTTCGTCGACGCGGTCGATGCGGGTGCGACGCTCGGCGAGGTCTGCAATGTACTCCGCGACGTCTTCGGCGTCTATCGTGCGCCGGAGGTCGTCGCCTAATGCAGATCGATCACGTTGCAATCGTCGTCAAAGATTTGGAGAAAACGCTCGATCTGTACACCAAAACCCTCGGCTTCACGCAAGTCTACCGGGAGATTGTCGCCGACCAGGGTATTGAGGCGGTGGGGTTGGCTGCGGGGGAGTCCATCATCGAGTTACTGCGTCCGCTCGACGAGAATTCGCCTATTGCACGGTATCGCGGCGAGGCCGAGACGAAGCTGCATCACACTGCGTATCGCGTCGCGGATTTGCAAGCCGAATTGAATCGCTTGAAAGCATCGGGCGTGCGGCTTATCGACGAGCATCCACGAAAAGGCGCGCACGGCAACCTGATCGCTTTTCTGCATCC
>CAZHGH010000087.1:0-13086 GCA_964531205.1 uncultured bacterium | reverse complement strand
GACCGGCGTAAACTATGGGCCGCCTAAAACGCGGCGGAATTCGTCTTCGACCACGCGATAACACTCGCACGATGCATTTTCGAGTGCCGCACGATCGGTTATGGTGATGCGCCCGCGCGTGTAGCTAATCAGTCCGGCTTTCTGCAACGTGCCTGCGGCAATCGTTACGGCGGGGCGGTGCACGCCCAGCATCGTCGAGAGAATGTCTTGCGTTAATTCAAACGAGTCGCGTCCTACGCGGTCGTGTGTGAGCAGCAGCCAGCGCGCGCAGCGCTCCGCAAGTCCATGCAGCAGATTGCACGCCGCGGATTGTCCGGTAAACGAAAGCAGACAGTGCAGATAGAGATGCACCGCGCGATCGAACGCGGCATCGCGCTTCGCGAATGCAAGAAAATCCGCAGTAGACATTGAGTAGACGATCCCGGGCACTTGGCACATCGTGCGGAAGATGAGCCGATCGCCGCCCGCCAGCACTTCCGCGCCTGCGATGCCGTCGCGGCCGGCGGTGTACGCTTCTACAATTGAGCCGTCTTCGGTCAGGCTGACGATCGAAATAATTGCGTCGATGGGAAAGTACACACGCGATATCGGCTCGCGTTCGTCACGCAGCAACTGCCATGGGGTGATGCTCTCCCGAAGCAGCAGCGGACTCAGCGCGTCGCGCGATGATTCCGGGAGGGTTGCGAGCATTTGATTAGCAGTTAACTCGGACATACGGCGAATATACCCCGGCTTTCTTACCGCACGTAGCTGCCCCCATTGACGTCTATCGTTGCTCCGTTCGCGTAGTTTGCGGCATCGCTTGCAAAAAAGGCCACGATGGAGGCAACCTCTTCCGGCTTTCCGACGTAGCCCATCGGCACTTCGGCCGCGATCTCGTGGCCACGCTCTTCGAGATCGGGCGCCGCCATATCGGTTTCGATGAATCCGGGCGCAATGGCGATTGCCACGATGCCGTACGGTGCGCAGGAACGAGCGATCGACTTCGTAAGATTCGTTAGCGCCGCTTTGCTCGCGCCGTAATCTGCAAACGTGAGTTCGCCGCGGTGCGCCGCGCGCGACACGATGTTTAAAATCTTGCCGCGTGCCCGTTCGCGCATGTGCTGCAGTACGAGAAATGCTAGGTTCGCTGCCCCGAACAGATTGACGTCGAACGTGCGCTGCCAACCCGTACGCCACGCGTCGTAATCGTTTTCGAAGAACGGATTTTCATCGAACGTCGCGGCATTGTTGACGAGGACGTCGATGCTGCCCATGCGCTCGATGCTCGTCTTCACGAGGCCCGGCAGCGCCGCTGCGTCCGCGATGTCGCACTGAACTGCAAAGACGCGCGAGCCGAGCTCTTCGCGCAGTGCGTCCGCGAGCTGCGCTTCCTTGTTGTACGTGAAGACGACAGTGTCGCCGGCGGCGTGCAGTGCGCGAACGCAGGCCGCGCCTATACCGCGCGAACCGCCCGTGAGCAGTACATTCATATTTTTGGTGGCTTTCCTTCTTATTATCTACGAAGTGCGGCGGGCAAAATACAATATCATGGTCATTGCTGAATTCGCGGGCGAGTTCGATGTGGCACAGAGCGAGCGGCTAAGCGACGCATTGGCTGTGGTGGCCGATGCGGACGAAGTCATTTTGGATTTTAGCAATGTGTCCTACATGGACTCGACCATGCTCAACGCCCTGATCGCCCTTCGCCGCCGGCGGGCAGAAAACGGACACCACGAACACATCGCTATCGAAGGCGCCAGCGAAATGGCACGCCGGCTGTTCACAATAACGCATCTCGATAAGATGTTCGACTTAAGACCGCCGGCTGCTTCCAGACCGAAACAAGCGATGAAGCTGTTGATTTTGGGGCGCGATTTGCCGAAATCGCGGACTGCCGAAGATTTTACGCACGCGCTGGATTGCGTGCTATGCAGTTACCCGGAGGTGCAAGCGCGTCGCGATTCCGATGACGTTCTCCGGTGGATTTGCAGCGGGCGGCAGTGTCAAGCGCACTGCGTTTCGGATACCGAGGTCGTGATCATGCAACTGAGCCGGCACGCAAGCGATCCTATCGGTTACTGGAGCGTCGAGGACGTACGCAAACTTTCGATCGAAGACATCAGCCCGTGGACGGCGGCGGAACGGCTCGTCGAGTATTTGACCGGCTCAAGCACGAAGGCACTACAGTAACGTCTGTAAGTCCCTGCGCACGGCGGCCGTGACGTTGGCGCAGCGGCAGCGCTGCGATTCGCTTTTTGCCGCCTGGGCGATCTGCGCAGTAATCTGTATGTAGAGCGCGTCGCGGTCGCGTTGCAACTGTGCGATTTGATCCAGGGTTGCTTTCGTGGATGCGCTATCCGAATCGCGCAGAGACGCGAAGCGGTTCGTGAGGTCGTCGCGCGCTCCCGTATACGCTGATACCGTGTCTTGCGCGGAGACAAGGAAGTCGCTGCGCCCCTTCGCGCGGAGCGCCGCAACCTCGGCACGCAAATCGGGCGGCACACCAGGCGAAGCATGCGGGCGCGGCGCGTTCACCGGCAGTGCTTGTACTGCAGCGGTACGCTGTGCAGCCAGCACGTCACGCCGCGCAGCCAGATTCGCAGCCGTGCGCGACTGGAGCTCGGCAGCGGTCTTCGCGATGTCGCTATCCGCTTGCGCTAGAAGCTTTTCGCGGTACGCCGCCAAAATGCCGGCGTTTCGCGTATGTACCGAGGCCAGTGCGCCCTCTTCACTGCGCTGCAATGCGTCGAGTTGTTTCACGATGACGGCGCGCTGATCGGCATGCAAGTAGAGCGTCTGCAACTTCGCGCGCAACTGCATCCGCTGCGCCGAGTGTTTGCGTGCAAGGTCCAAAAGCAGCGTGGCTTCCTGTTCGCGCAACTCCTGGGCGCGCGCATTGTAAGCTTGTTGCGTGTGATCTTGTACGGATCGAACGAATGCATCATACGCTTGGCTCTGCTGCGTACGCAGCGCACTTTCGTATGCGGCCATGTCGCGGTCGGCGCCGGTGCGCAATTGCGCGTACTCCGCTTCATAGGCTTGCTGCAGATGTGCGCGGACATCCGACGAACTCGGCGCGGTTGCGTTCGCATTGGCAAGCAGCGTGCTTACCGCGGCATCTTGCCGGGCCGCATAGGCATCGGCCTTTCGCGCAACGAGTGTGTTGACGTTTGACGCGGCGGCGTCGATGTCGCGACGAAGGGCCGCGATCGATGCGTCGATGTCGCTCCCCGCGTGCTGGAATTCGCGCGTGTAGAGCGTTGCGCGCAGCGCTTTGATCTGCCGGTCGTATTGCGCAAGCGTTTTATAGAGCGGATGCGCCGGAAGAAGCGCGCGCATGTCGACGCCGGTACTTGTCACCCCCGACTTGGCCAGGGGCTGCGCGTTTGCAGCGCACCCCGCAAGAGCCAGAACCAACACCGCAATGCTTAGCCGTTTCATCTTATTGGAACCTATGCTCGTACGAGAACGTGAAGCCGTTCGTTCCGAGCGTCGGATTCATGATCTGCGACGTATCGAGGAAGTTGAACATATTGCTCGCGTTCTGTTGGAAGCTTAGCAGCGCGGGCGAATCGACTTGGTAGAAGGTCAGATCGAATGCCGTCGATTCGCGGTGGTGCGCTTGGAAGCTCAGCATTTGGCGGCGCGGCGTTCCCAGGCTCTGTCTGTATAAGAAGGTCATATGCTTGCCGAACGCTTTTGCTGCCGCGATGCCGAAACCGCTGTGGAAGTCGTCGGTGAGCTGCAGGTTTTGCAGTCCCATCGCGTTGCCGAGCGACGCGGAGAGCGGCTCGAGCAATTGCTGCGTGAAGTACGTGTTCAGTTGCCCTAAGGCCATGTTCTGAACCGTCGACGCAACGGAGAATCCACCCACTCCGCCGCCGCCTTGTCCCAGCTTATTCAGCTCGTTAACGCCCGCTAGCAAGCCCATAATTTGCGCTCGATCGTAACTGGGATCGGAGCTGAAGGCGATTTGCATGTTGTTCGGCGCAAGACCGCTGACGTTGAGTGCGATATATGTGAGCGGGTCCGGAACTTCCGTCGTTGCGGTCGCATTCACGTACGGCATAATGCCGTTGGCCGGATCGAAGCGAATCGTCGCCGACTCCACCGTGAAGCGGCGGAAGAAGTCAACCGCGCCGCCGGTCGACGCAATCTGACCGGAGAGTCGCGGATTCTGAAGCGTGCCGAGCATCGTCACCGCGCCCTGGGCGCCGACGTCCACGTTCGAGCTCTGTACGCGCACGTCGTTCCCGATGTTCGCGTTGATGTTCATCGCGATATTTGGAAGTTTGCGCGGCGGCCCTTGCGGCGCACGCGGATTCCAGAATGCACTGAGCGGAATGCGAGCGCTCGGGAGATTCACGCTTCCGGCAATCATCGGGATCGCGCGCGGCGTAGTACGGGAAGCGGTGATGTTCGCGTCGAGTTTACCGCGGAAGTACTGCGGATTATTGAACTGCGCGCCCTTTGCGAGGAGCGTTGCATAGAACGTTGCATCTCGAATATCGCGCACGTCCGGCACTGACGCGTTTCCGTTGAGATCCATCGTGCCGCCGCCGACGTTCGCATGCAGGTTATAGAGCGCAAGACTCGTGCCGTTGAACGCGAGTTGCCCGGTCAATTTCTGGATCGGATTTTGATCCATCGGTCCGACAAAGTAGCCGTTGTGCAACGACAACGTCCCGTTGAGTTTTGGATTATCGACTGTGCCGTTCACCGTCATCGCGCCGCCGAACGTTCCCGCAAGATGCGTGCCCTTCGGCAGCGCAGCGTCAAAGTTGCTGAAGTCCACGTTGTTTGCAGTGAGTGCCAGGCGTACGGGTTTATTGCCCGGGTCTAGTTGGAAGTGCGGCGTCATCGTTATCGGCACGTAGCCGGACATCGCGACGCTGCCGCGCGTGAGTTGCACGAGACCGTTTTGAATAGCGACATGTGTGCGCGTCGCGGCAATTATTCCGGAGACGCGCGGCACGGTGATTTTGCCGTAGCGCAGCGAGTTCAGGGCGAGCGTGTCGGTCAAGTTCGGGTCGAGCCGCGTTCCGGTAACCTTCAGTGTCGTATCGAGTGCGCCGGAGATGTCTTGCGTCTTCCCTTTGACGCTCGCCATGAGTTTGCCGATGTCCGGGCTCGTCGCATGCAGCGCGAGGCTCAGCGGATCGCGCGCGTGCAATCCGAATGTGCCGGAGCCGTTCGCTGTCATGTACGGAATCTGCACGAGCGCTCGGTTCAACGTACCGTGGCCACGCGTTGCGCTCACGGCAACTTCCGCGCGCTGTAGCTGCACGCGTCCGACGGTACCGTTTTGAATGGCCGCGTTCGCATTCAGCGATTCATTCGGGAAGCGGCCCATCACGCGCGCGTTCGCGTTGAGTTTGCCGGTCACCGGCGCGGTAAAGCCCATCATCGGCAGCCACGTGCCGAGGTCCGCGTCGCTTACCGTTGCGGTAAGGTTCGTGTCGGCGTTTGCTACGAGATCCGCCATTGAATTGAACGGCGGAACGGTCACGCTGCCGCGAACGTGCCCGCGTCCCGATGCGCCGCCGACGTCCGCGATCATCGACACCGATCGCCCGCGGGTATGCCAATCTGCGTTTGCTTGTCCGATCTCGAAGCGGTGGAAACGCACACCGCTCAGGTCGACGTCGCCGCTTGTCAGAAACGTATTGCGTCCCGTGTCGACGTTCATTGCGAGGCTGCCGGTGCCCGCGAATGTATCGCCGGTGTCGAAGTAATCGTTGAAATCTGCAAGGTCTGCGTGCGGCGCATTCAGCGAAGCTTGCATCGTTCCGCCGCTCATGCCCGCTGCAAATCCGACGGCAGTCGAACCGATCTGCACGTGTCCGTTTTGCAAGCCGAAGTTCGCTCCCGTTCCGCGAAGCGTGCCGCGCAAATCCCGGAACGCAAGTCCGTGCACCGAACCCGCGGGAACGCTTACCGTTCCGTCGATAGCCATGGCACGTCCGGCGCCGCCGACGTGCACATCTGCATCGATGCTGCCCTCAATATACTGCTTCGCGAGCCGCGGCTGCGCCATTGCGACGAGCGCGTGCGCATCTGCTCCGTGCAGCGCCGCATTTAAATCGTACTGCGGCAGCATCGGCTTACCGATTCCGACACCGCCGACGCTCCCGTCGATCGCGACATAGGCCGGCCCCAGGCCAACCATACCGTTTCGCAGTTGCAGCGTATCTCCCGAGTATGCAAACGCAGATTGCATGTCGATCGGGAAGCGTTGATACTTGCCGTTCTCGAGCAAAAGCGCACCGTTGACGTTCGGCGCGGTCATCGAACCGCTAACGGTCGCCGCGAGATCCGCACGTCCGGATTGGAGCGGAACGCCCGAGCCGCGCAGTGCCGCCATGTCGAGATTCGAAACCGAGACCACCATGCGTTGTCCGCGGCCCATGCCGCCGGCGACGCGCGCGTGACCGCTGCGGGCCAGCGTCGCTTGCGCGGCGTAAATTTGGACGTTCTTGCCGTGCGTGCCGATCGTTGCGCTTAAGCCCGTAATCGGAACACCGCGGACACTCGCGTTAGAGAAACGCGCATTGTGAATCTGAGCGACTGCACGTCCGCCGTCGTATACAAGTGCGATCGGCGCGTTTACCGTTCCGCGTGCCGGAAGGTTTCCGCCAATTTGCGAGAGCGCCGCAAGCGAACCGGTGTAGCGCCCTTCCAGGGCCACGTGATTCGTGCCGGAGATCGTGCCGGCTGCGTTCAGCGTGCCAAACGATCCGTGTGCGTTCAAAGAAGAAACCCGGACGTTGCCCACGCCGCCGCCGAAGCGCGCGTGCGCATCGGCGATCTGCACTTTACCATACTTCGCATTTCGAACCGCCACTGCACCCAGCATACCGAGCGCGTTGCCGCGCTTATCGGCATAGACGTCACCCGTCATTGTCGCGCTGACCGATGGCTGCGGAAGTGCGAGCGGGAAGTTGCGTGCGCTCATGAGCGCTGCGACACTGTTGTCCGGCCGATCGAGCGTGACGCGTCCGTAGAGCGATCGCCCCGGACCGTCGATCGTGAGCGGACCTGCGGTCCCCGTTCCCGCGCTAGTGATATTGAAGAAGGCCGCAAGTTGTTGCGATCCGGAGCCCTGCAAAACGCCGTGCGTATCGATATGTTTGAGATCGTTTCCGCTTGCGAGTACAATGCCGTGCAAATCCAACCCGGGAAGCATGGAGGCAGCGTACGGAAGTGCATCGCTCGGTCCGCGTAATTGCGCGATCATTTGCACCGCGTTCTGCTGCGCTTTGAGAGCCATGCGCCCGCGTGCGTTCACGTCGAATGCGCGATAGCCGAGGCTGAATCCGAAGATGTCTGCTTCCTGTCCGTCAAATGCCAGCAGGCCGTGCGGATTCTGAATTGCGATGCCGCGGTACTCGACGCGCGGCGAATTCAAGCGAATCAGCACCAGCGGCTTTTTAAGGGAACCTTCGACGAGCATCGCCGCAGTCACGGCGCCGGACATCGGCAGCTTCGCAGTACTCGCTACGAGCTTCTTGAGCTGCGCGATATCCCCACTTGCGTTTACTGCCATCCGGAACTGCGGGTGCTTCAAATCGGCGATCCCGCCCGTAACGCGCACCGGCATCGCTCCAACTGTTGCAAACAGTCCCGGCGTCGTCAGTCCGCCTTCGAAAATATCGAGCTCGCCATGGCCGTTTCGCACCGGTTGCGAAACACCGCTCATGCGCACTTTCGCGCCGCTCATGTACGCGCTGGCTGCAAGTTTTCCGTAATAGCGCAGGTCGACGCTTTCGAGCGCGCCGCCCATCATATGAATGTTTGCGTTGTTGATGCCGAAGTTCACTAGGCGCGGCAACGGCACGCGTGCTGCCGTCCAGCGATGCAGTTTGAATCCTGTGGACGCGTCCATCGCGCCTCTACCGGCGATCGGATAGAGACGCGAACCTTCACGGTAATCCATCGACGCAACGTAGCGCGTGCGCGCGGCGGTGTTTACGGTAGCATCGAGATTCACGTTGTCGACGTAGAGACGCTGCGCATCGCGATCCACGCGCGTGTAGTCGATCATCGTCATTGTTCCGCCGATGACGCGCGCGGTAAAGTTCAGCGGCGCGGCTTGACGCTGCGTGGTAGGCGCCGCGTTTTGCTTCGGAATGTTATACGTGCCGTCGCGGTTGTGGATGATGAAGATCTGCGGGTGATCGACCAGTAGCGAATAGAGCCCGAAGCGATGCGTGCTGCCCGGGAGTAAGCCGCGCAGATTATACGTTACGTAAATACGCGGGATGTAGGCGATGTTCTGGCCTGCATGCGATGTTACGCGAACGTTGGTGAAGGTCGCATTGCTGCCGTGCAACTGCATGCCGCCGAATGCAACGCTCGTGCCGGTCGCCGCGCCGACGATCTTTGGAATCGCCCACGCGCCGAGCGCAGTCCGAAATCCGAAGAGCACCGCCGCGACGCAGACGACGAAGACGACGACAATTCCGGCGAGCGCGCGCCCGCTTCTCCAAAACCGCATGCATTTGTTATGCCCGCGGTTGTTAAAGCGCTACACGCGTTGTTCGCGGCGGCCGACTATTCTTAACTTCTCTTGAAGTGCTTGACTGGGTACGCGCACCTTATCGGCCAAACGCAGCAGCCAAAGCAAGCGGATGGTCCACCACGTGAGATCGATCTCGTACCACGCCATGCCGTGGCGCGCGGAGTACGGAAAGGCATGGTGATTGTTATGCCATCCTTCGCCGAAGCTAAGTAGCGCAACCCACCACGAGTTTGTAGAACGATCGCTCGTTTTATACGTGCGGTATCCGAACATATGCGTCGCGCTATTTACGAGCCACGTCGAATGATAGGCGAACACGAGCCGCGCGAAGACGCCCCACACGATGAACGGCCAGCCGCCGATTGCGAAGAGCAATCCCGCAAGCGCGATCTGCAGCGGCAAGTGCAGATGATGCAGCACGCGGTAAAACGGTTCGCTCCACAAATCCGGGCAGTATTTTTTATACCTGACTGGATCGTGCGGAATGTTCGGATTCGGTTTGAACAGCCACTCAATGTGTGCCCAACTGAAACCTAACCGCGTGCTATGCGGATCGCCTCTCCGATCCGAGTTCGCGTGATGAACGCGATGCGTTGAAACCCACGAAATGGGATCGCCCTGAAAGGCGAGCGTACCAAGAATCGCGGTCGCATACTCGACTGGTTTGCGCAAGCGCACACTGCGGTGCGAGAGCGTGCGGTGATAGCACAGCGTAATGCCGAGGGCACCCGTCGCGTACGCAATAATCGCGGCGGTGATCACCGCCCACCACGAAAAGAACGCCGGCACAAATGCCGCCAGCGCTGCCAGATGTATGAGAAGAAGGCCTATTCCGTTCGGCCAGTTGGGTCGGGCGTCGTCCATATAGCGCAAGTTTCCCACTTTCGACACGCAAAAACGCCCGGCTCTTTTTTCTGCCGGGCGTTTTGCTGCTGCACCCTGGATAAAAGTCGCTACACGAGACCCGCGCGGATTGCGTACACCGCCACCTGCGTGCGCGCCGTCAGATTCATCTTCGCAAGGATATGACTGATGTGGTTCTTCACGGTCTTGTCGCTCAGCGAGAGGCGCGAACTGATCTCCTTGTTCGAGAGGCCTTCCGCGACCAGACGCACGACCTCCAGTTCGCGCTCCGAAAGCGTCGCGAGTGCGTCGCGCTGCGGAGGCGCCGAAACTGCGCGGAGGTGGCGTGACCGCAACCCGCGACCGTCCGCGGGCGCGAGATGTTTCACCGTTTCGAGGATCTCGCTTACCGTAAGATCCCGGAGAACGTCAAGCAAGCAAATTTTGGCGTCCGGCGCGGCATCGTCGACGTACTGCTCGACTTGTGCCGTTTCCACCGGCTGTCCAGCTTCGTCAAGGATAATAATGTCCGGCCGCAGCTCCGCAATCGGCGCAGCGCCGACCGTCGGTGCCTCGGCGACGACGTTAATGTCCTCGTCGAGTTCGAGTAACTTCGTAAGGGCGCGGGTGATAAGCGGATTCTTGCCGACTACGATAACACGCGCCGAGATAGATTCGTGCGAAAGGGCCATCCCTATTGTCTCCCCTAATGAGCTGGTCCACGGCTCTATCGGACCTGTGGAAAACCCAAAACCACAGAGCCGAATGCAAGAAGACTACCGTATCGAATTTTCCTAGTCCTTACGGCCTATCTACGGCCTGATTACAAATTGCTTACAGCCCAAATGGCCCAGACAGAAGTCATAGGGCAGGCGAGCGTCGTACTTACTTAGGGTGGCTGCTTTACCCGGCGCCTTGCTCGAGCTCCGTAGAGATTCACTACTGGAGCGAGTTGAACGTGTCCAGCCCAAAATCGTGGCGCTCATCGCCCCCGCGGGCTTCGGGAAAACCACCTTTGCGCGCCAACTCATTGCGGGACGGACCGGGACGGCGGTCTGCGATGCCGCGGGCATCGTGGACGATCTCGATCTCGCCCGGCGCGTCGTGCCCGCCTTGGCTCTTGAGAGCCCGCAACGTACCCAAGCGCTCACACAGCGCGAACTCATGCTCGGTGACGGCGGTACGAGCATTGCGGAACGCGTAAATCTCGCACTGGAGTCGTGGAAAGAGCCGGCGGCCGACACGATCTTCGTTTTCGAAAATGCCGAGCACATAGCGCGCAACACGCCCGCTCGCGATTTCTTCGCGCGTTTGCTGACGCAGCGGCCGCCGGGACGAACGATAGTTATTTGTTCGCGCGAGAGTCTGCGGGTGCACCTAACCCGTTTTGCACCACCGCATGAAATCCTGACGCTTCGTGCTGAAGATCTCGCGTTCGATCGTGCCGAGCTATCCCGATTGTTCGCCAATTACGAAGCGCAGCCGGCGTTCATCTCGCGCATCATGCAGCTCTCGCAAGGGTGGCCCATCGCAGTCTTCCTTTTAAAGCGGTTTGCCGCTGAGGGCCGCATCGAGCAGCTGCTCGAGAGCTTGGACGATATTGCGTTCGAAGAGCTGCACGACTATCTCGCCGATCAAGTGCTGGCCTCACTCGCGCCCGGCCTTGTCGACGCGCTCTTCGCGTGTGCGTGCATCCCGCATGCAACGCTTGTTGATTTGCAGGCCGCGCTCCCGGACAGCGATTCAGTGCGGGCACTCGCCGAATTCGCAAAAGAGTCGCCGTTTCTTTCGCGATCGAACGGCGGCGCGTTCATCTTGCATCCCCTGCTCGCTTCGCTGCTTGCCGAGCGCCACGAAGAGCAGCGCAACGAAGTCTTGCTGCGTACGGCTGAAGTGCATAACGAGGCGAAGAATTACCAACGAGCCGCGGAGTTGCACCTTGCGCGCCACGATCAGGCCGCGGCGGCGCATGCGCTCGGGCAGCACGAAGTGATTCGCGACCACGCGCCGTCGATGGAATACGCGCGGGTACTCGCGTCGTTGGATCGTACGCTCGTCCAAAAGTACCCGCGCCTTTGGGCGATGACGGCGCTTTTGCGCATGTATTGCATCGATACCGAGGAACTGCTCGACGAAGCCGAGTCGCTTTGGCGCACGCTTGCACCCGACGTCTCGAGACTCGAGCGCTATTACGTACTGGTCTTTCGCGTCGTCTTCATGAGCTACATCGGGTTACGCGATGAAGCGGAAGAGTTGCTTCAGGAGTTCGCACGCGATAACGAGATTGGCAACGAGCCGCAAAACTATTTCGAAGGCTATCTGTTCTATCTGATCGGCGTGCTGCGTGCGCGCGGCGGCCGCATCGAGTCGGGCGAAAAGAACCTGACCATGGCGCTTCCGCTCGTCGGCGGAATGGACATCATGGCCTCGGGAACGCTGCTCGGTCTTGGTGCTGATGTTGCACGCGTACGAGGCGAGTTTACGGTTGCGCGGCAGTTCATCGATCGCGCACTCGAGGCCGCGCGCCGTTCCGGTCTTGTCAACTTCGTTGCCTTGGATCTTGCAGAAGGCGCGTTCGGCGCGTGGATGACCGGCGAGGACGCCGCGATGGCGCGCTATGCGGTAGAACTCGAAGACGCGGTCCATCGCAACGGCGTTCGCGGCTTCGCATATTTTTGCGCGACGGCTCGCGGTGTTGCCGCCGAACCGGCAGACGCGGATTTGCTCAAGTGGGTCGCGTGCGGACGAATGATCGCGGCTGCAAACGCGCAAGATAGCAATCTTGCATTGCGTAACGCGAAGGCGGCTGTTACGGCGGCACTGCAGTATCGATCGCCATTTATCGAATGTCTCGCCTTTGTTACACTGGCAGTGTTCGACGACGTGCGTTTCGACGACCACATGGAAAATGCGATAGCGCGCGCGCAGCGCTGCGAGTCGCAGCCGCTCGAGCTAGCGGTCCGCGCGATTGCCGAACGCCGTTCGGAGTACGGCATGCTCAATGGATTGATGGCGCGTTTGCAGCGCGAACGCATCGAGCACGTGCCGATGCTGGAAGTGCAGCTCACGAGCGGAACGGTGCTGTGCGCGGGGCGTGAAATTTCGCTTTCGGATCGCGAATTGGCGCTGCTCATTGCGCTCTCGGTGCGCCGGGAAACCGTTCCCCGCGCGCGTTTGGCGGATTTCCTTTGGCCGGAACTCGACGAGTACGCCGCGCGCAATGCGCTGAGCGTCTGTTTGCACCGCTTGCGTCACCATTTGGGCAACGAGCAGTGCATCATGCGCGCGAAGGACGGCTACGCCCTCAACGACGACGTGCGCGTCGACCTCTGGGAGATCGAACGCACCGTGACGGCGCTTCGCTCGCGTCCCGCGCTGGGCGATACCGAGCGTCTCCGGCTGATGATGGTGTACGAAAAATTGCGCGCGCGGCGCCCCGACCGCATGGCGCACTGGGAATGGTTCGAATCTACGGAACGGCACATCTGCGAGCTCCGTTTGGAGGTCGCGCACCGGTTGGCCAGCGATGCGCTCAGCCACGGAAACGCGCGGCGCGCTTTAGAGCTGGCGGAAGAAATGATCGGCTACGATCCTTGCGACGAAGCGGCGCGGCACATCGCGATCACCGCACATCTCGCAACCGGCGATCGAAGCGCAGCAATGCGTCAGTACCGCCAATACCGCGAAACGCTGCTCGCGGAGTTGGATTGCGAACCTTCGGACGACATCAAGCATTTAGT
>CAZHGH010000086.1:9879-13114 GCA_964531205.1 uncultured bacterium | reverse complement strand
GATGCAAAGTAGTCGCCCAAGATAATCTGGCCGCCGACGGTCACGAGGCTCTGGGTGATCGTGTTATTGGTATTTCCCCCTTGCGGCGCCGTCGTGTAATTTGCCGTAATCGCCGGCGCGGCGAGCGCGTGAGCGGCCGCAAGAAGTGCCGCGTTTTCATTCACGCGTTCGCGCGCCTGCGCGACGTCGGGCGAGATCGTAACCGCTTTTTGAAGTGCGCTATCGAGCGGCATCTGCGAAAACTGCTTCGGCGCCAGGGTCGTGACGGCGGCAAGAACGATCGCGGCAAGCATTACGACACCGCTCGATTTCCGACGAACGCTGCGTAGAGTACGGGAATCACAACAAGCGTAAACGCTGTAGCCGTCGATAACCCTCCGATCACGGCGATTGCCAGCGGCTGCTCCATCGCAGATCCTGCGCCGATGCCGAACGCAAGCGGCAGCAAACCGCCGATCGCGGCGAACGTCGTCATAACGATCGGGCGCAAACGCGTGCGTCCTGCGGCGACGAGCGCTTCTTCAACCGTTGCACCATCCTGCCGTCTGCGATTCGCCACATCGATGAGCAATATGCCGTTCTTCACGACGATGCCGACGAGCAGCAGCAAGCCCATAAAGGACGAGACGTTGAACGCCGAGCCGGTCAAGAACAATCCAAGCGCAACGCCGATAAGCGCCAACGGTATTGCAGTAAGAATAACCAGCGGGAGCCGGAACGAGCCGAAGGCTCCGAGCATGACCGCATAGACAAGCGCGATTGCGATGAGGATCGCCTGCGCGAATTCACGGAACGATTGCTGCTGCGCCTGATACGCGCCGCCGATGCTCGCATTGTACCCGGGCGGTAACGGAACCGACGCAAGCTGCGCGCGAACGCCGGCAATGACCGATGAAAGACTGACGCCGTTGTAGTTCGCGGACACGATCATCGCGCGCTGGCCGTTGATTTCAGTGATATCGGTGGACAACCGGTTCGCACGCACCTCGGCTAGACTTCCCAAGGACGATGCGCCGTTCGGCGTCGGCAACAACAGCGATTGCATATCGGGCGCTGCGGACGCCAGCGAGACACGCACGGGGATGAGATTCAAACTGCCCGGTAACGACGTCGCCACGTCGCCCTGCGATGCAGACGTGAGCGCACTTGCCAGATCGTTCGCCGTCATGTTCAGCGACGCGAGCCGCGCAACGTTCGGCGAAACGCGTAGGGTCGGATCGTCGTAATTCACGCCGGAAAACGCGTCGGCGAGACCGTGAACCTTCGAAATTTTGTCCGTGATCTTCGTCGCGAAATCGATCAGCTGCGATTGATCCGGTCCGCTGAGCGTGATTTGAATCGGCGCGGGCGCTCCCGACATGTCGTTGATCATGTCTTCGAGAATCTGGTGAAAGTCGAGCTGCGCCGCGGGAACCGCGGCGGAGAACCGGTCGCGCAAACGGCCGCTCACCTCATCGTACGAAGGCCGCTCGCTTTGCGGTTTTAGGCGGATGCGGATCGTGCCTTGGCGGACTTGCGTGGGAGAAAAACCATTCGTGTCGATGCCGGTGAAGCGGCCAACGGAAATGACCGCCGGATCCTGCAGGGCGATGCGTTCCATCGTCGTTGCAGCCGCGTCGCTGGCCTGAATCGTCGTGCCAACCGGCATTGCATAGCTGACTTCGAACTGTCCTTCGTCCAAATGCGGTAGAAAGTCGCTCGGCAAACGCGTCAGCAACACCACCGTTATCAAAAGCACTGCGGCTGACGCCCCGTACATCACGGCACGATGCGCGAGCGCCCAGCGCAAAAGCGGCTCGTACCCCGAAAGCAGTCGTGCAATGAGTCCAGTCTCTTCCGCATGTTCGTGCTCTTCACGTACAAGCCACTTTGCGAGTATAGGCGCAACGAAGAGAGCGAGCGCGAGCGAAACGATGAGCGCGGCTGAAAGCGTAAACGCGAGCGCGCGAAAGAAAAATCCGCTTACCCCCGTCAGCAGCAGCAGCGGAATGAAGACGACGACGGTCGTGAACGTCGAGGCGGCCATCGGAGCGGCAAGCTCGCCCATCGACTTGACGATGACCGCGGCCTTGCCGAGATCCGGATACGCTTTCATGTTGCGCGCGATGTTTTCGACCACCACGATTGCGTCGTCGATGATCAGACCGACTGCAACCGCCAAGCCGCCCACGCTCATTAAATTGAGCGTTTGGCCGAGGCGGTTCATCAGGAACACCGCGATCGCCATTGCAATCGGAATCACGATCGCGGCGACGAGCGTCATCCGCAAATTGCGCAAGAACACGAAGATGACGAGAATCGCCAGCACCGCGCCGATTAAAATGGCATCACGCAAACTCGCCTGCGACGCAACGACGAGATCGGTCTGATCCCAATAACGGTCGATCTGCATTCCGGCCGGCGTGTGAGCGGCAATCTGCGCCATTTTTGACTTGATGGCCGTAGCCATTTTCACTTGATCGGCTCCCGGCAAGGCAAAAAAGTTGAGAGCAACGGCATGCTCGGCGTCAAAGCTCATCTGCGTGGTAAGCGGGGCTACTCCGAGCGTTACCGATCCCAAGTCGCCAACGTGCACGGGGACGCTGCCGTTCGTGGGAACGACGATATTCCCGATGGCCGCCGCACTGCGTACGTTCGCATCCAACACGATGACATTGCGCTGGTAGTAGCGCTGCGAGATGCCGACCGCGCTGATCGTGTTCGCATCGGCGATCGCTTTTGCAACGGCGTCGGCCGTAAGGTTTCTCGCCGCTAGCGCAGCGGGATCGAGCGTTACGTGAAATTCCCGTTGCGGACCACCGACGACGAGCACGCGTGCAAGACCCGGCGTTCCGTAAAACTGCGGCACGATCGATTGCTGCGCGACTTCCCGCACAACGGTCTGCGAAAGATGCGATGCAACGATTGAGTATGATACAACAGGCTCTTTGTTCGGATCGATAATAACTGCTTCGACGTTGGTTTGCGCCGGCAACGACCCGCGCACTTGTGAAACCGCCTGATCGACGTACTGCAAGTCGAACCGCACGTCGGTTTTCGGATCGAACGTTACGAGGAGTTCTGCGCTGCCCTGAGACGACGTCGACGTGACGCGCGTGACGGAAGGAAGACCGAGAAACGCATGCTCCAATGGCAGCGCGACCGCGGTTCGCACTTGATCCGGCGGCAAATCGCCGGCATCCGCGACCACATCGATGCGCGCGAAGGACATGTTTGGAAAAATGCTGGCGGGCGT
>CAZHGH010000086.1:0-9779 GCA_964531205.1 uncultured bacterium | reverse complement strand
GCTCGAGCACGCTGAAGAGTAATCTTGGCCTGGCTTGCGTACTGCTGTCCCGTGTAAGCAAACGCGCCTACCGAACTGACAGCAAACGCAAGCGTAATGACGGCGGGAACGATGAGTATGCGACGCTTCATAGTGCGAGTCTAATGCCCCAACATGACGGCAACCTGAACGCTTCGCTAGGCTGCTGGAAAGAGGATCCGGACCTCGGCGCCGCCCCCGTTGACGTTGAGGAGGGCGATGGTGCCGCCGAACGCCTCGACCGTTGCCTTTGCAATGGCTAGTCCCAGACCTGTCCCGCCGTGCGAGCGCCCGGCCTCGTCCCGCCAAAACCGCTCGAAGGCATGCTCGAGCGCCTCGAGACTGAAGCCCGATCCATTGTCACGCACCAAAATCTGCACAGCGCCGGAAGCCGTTGAAACAGCCAGCCGCACTTGGCCGCTCGGCGGCGCATGCTTTACGGCGTTGTGCCCGATCGCGAGCATTGCACGTTCCAGCGACGTTCGATCCGCCCAAACGTAGGCGCCGTCATCCGCTACCAGCGCGACGTCGGCACCCTTCGCCGCCGCCGCCGGTCGCAAGCGCGCGGACACTTCACGCATCAAATCGGCAACATTCACACGTTCGGGTTTTAACACGCGGCTCTCAGCGCGCGCGGCGGAGAGCAAGTCGCCGATAAGTGCTTCCATGCGATCCGCCTCAGCCGCAATTGCAGTGATTGCCGATTGGTAATCCGCCGGCGCGCGTTCTTTGCGTAAAGCGAGATCCGCCTCTGCGCGGATCACGGCAAGCGGCGCTCGCAATTCGTGCGACGCATCGGCCGTGAACCGGCGTTGACGCGCAAATGCGTCTCCGAGCGCGCGTCGCGTTATGGCATTTCCCGCAATTAATGCGAGGCCGGCAATCAGCAACGCGCCGGCTGCAAATGCAACGATCGCGTTGCGATCCGATTCCTGAATCCAATCGCTGCTGCGCCACACGACGACCGTTCCCAACCGTTTACCGTCGCGTTTGAGCGGATACGCGAATGCACGTACCACGCTCTCCCCGCGGCCGAGCGTCGCAAACTGCGGCGTCGGCGCATTTAACGACGCGACGCCCCGCGGCGGACGCGCGACAGTGGAGAGCAGAACGGAATTTTTCTGGTCGAGCACGACGCCGCCGAGATCGGCGCCCGTGACGTCGAGAAACTGCTCGCGATCGTCCGCATCAATTGCAATGGTGCCTTTGCTGACGTCGACGAAACTCGCACCGGCCTTTGCCGCTGTTCTGAGACGCGCGTCAAGAGAGCCGCGCAGTGTACGATCCATCGCGACGACTGCAACGGCGCCAAAGAGAAATAAGCCCACGAGCAACATCGCGACGAATGATGCGGTAAGGCGCGAGGGTAGCGATTGATGCGCGGCGTCTCTCATCGTGCTCCGAAGCGGTATCCCGCGCCGCGAACGGTATGCAGAATCTGCTTTTCTCCCGCAGCGGTGAGCTTCGCTCGCAACCGGCTTACATACACGTCCACGACATTTGAGGTCGTGTCGCTCTCGCGTTCGAAGAGTGCGTCTTCTATCATTGGCCTGGTGATCAACCGTCCGGCATTTCGCATAAAGTACTCTAAGAACGCTGTTTCGCGCGCCGTCAGCTCGATGTTGCGGCCCGCACGTTGCACCAGACGCGATCCCAGGTCGAACGTTACGTCGTCAACTTCCAGGCGCGCGTCCAGTGTCGCCGTCGACGCCCGGCGCACGATAGTGCGCAGTCGCGCCTCGAGCTCTCCGAAAATAAACGGCTTGCGCAGATAATCGTCGGCTCCCGCGTCGAGGCCCTCAATCGCGTCTTCCGTCGTATCGCGCGACGTCAGCATCAGCACGGGCGTGCGAAGAAGTTTTGCTCGAAGGTTCCGCACCACGCTCAAGCCGTCACGCTTGGGCAGGTTCACATCCAACACGATTGCGTCATACGCGCCGCCCGTAGCCCATTGCTCGCCTGCCTCGCCATCATTTGCAACGTCGACGACGTGTCCTTGCTCTGCAAGCCCGCGCCGTAAAACGTCGGAAAGACGCGGGTCATCCTCTACGACGAGCAAACGCATGTACTAGATATGCGCGTGTTCAGTCCAATGCAGCAAGGCGCGCGCAGCTCTTGCTTTCTCTATCGCCGCCTCCGTGATCGGTTCGTCGAAGAGCATTGTAAAGTGTCCCATCTTCCGCCGGTTCACTGCGTGCTTTTTGCCGTAGAGGTGCAGCACGATCGACGAATCGCTCAAAAGCCGATCCAATCCGGCGAGATGATTGCCCATTCCGTCGCCCAGGATATTTACCATTATGGCGTTGCGGAAGAGCTGCGGCGGTGAAAGCGGCAGATCGCAGATCGCGCGAATGTGCTGCTCGTACTGGGAGCAGGGCGTCGCATCCATGGTGTAGTGGCCGCTGTTGTGCGGACGAGGCGCGATTTCGTTGACGAGCACTTCGCCGGAATGCGTCACGAAATATTCAACGCAAAACGTCCCGACGATCTCCAGCGCGTGCGCGATTTCCCTTGCATACTTAGTCGCCCGCTCGGCTACCGCCGCGTCAACGCGTGCGGGGACGATCGACATATACAGGATGCCGTTGTCGTGAACATTTTCGGACGGCGGAAACGTAATGACGTTATCGTTTGCATCGCGCGTGCAGATGACGCTGATTTCGCACGCAAACGGAATGTATTGTTCCCAAATCAAGGGCGCGCCGTTAGCCTGCGCGAGTGCACTCCGCGCCTCTTCCAATGTGTTGACGCGCCATTGCCCTTTGCCATCGTATCCGCCGCGAACCGTTTTGAGAATTGCCGGAAAACCGATGTTTTCGGCGGCCTCTGTTACGTCGTCAATCGATCCGATTGCGGCAAAGGCAGCGACCGGGATACCGCTATCGCTCACGAAGGTTTTCTCGAGCAACCGGTTTTGCGTGATGCGCAACACGTCGCTGCCGGGTGTTACCGGATAACCCTCGTGCTCCAACCGAACGACGGATTCGATTGCGATATTTTCAAATTCGTAGGTAACGATGTCCGTCCGGCGTCCGAGATCGTCGATCGCATTCATGTCGTCGTATGCCGCGACAATCTGCTCGTCCGCAACTTGGCCGCATGGAGAATGCGGCTGCGGGTCCAGTGTGATGACGTAGTAGCCCATGCGCTTGGCGTCGAGTGCGAACATGCGCCCGAGTTGACCGCCGCCGATTACGCCGATCGTTTCAACCATACTATCCTACAATTTGATCGAGCGCACGTCATCGTGCATGCGCTGCACGTAAGCGGTCAAACGACCCTCTATCGCGCTATCCGAAAGTGCAAGAATGCGTGCTGCAAGCAGTGCCGCATTGGCCGCGTTGCCGATCGCAACGGTCGCTACCGGAACGCCTTTGGGCATCTGCGCGATCGAAAGCAAAGAATCGATTCCGCTCAGGGCTTTCGACTGCACCGGCACACCGATGACCGGCAACAGCGTCTTCGATGCCGTCATGCCGGGAAGATGGGCGGCACCGCCCGCGCCGGCAATAATGACTTTCAACCCGCGCCGCGCCGCATTCTCAGCGTATTCGAACATCTCGTCGGGCGTGCGGTGCGCGGAGATGACGTGCATCTCGTACGCGATGTGCAAATCTTCGAGCATGTCGCGCGCGGCGGCCATCGTCTCCATGTCGGAGACGCTGCCCATGATGATGCCGACCTGGGGTGCGTCCGAATTAGCCATCGGAGCGGGTCTTTCGCCCGCGGCGTATGGGCTGCCTTGAAACGGGGAAAAGGCAGCGTATGAGCCGTTTCACGCTCGGAGTAAACTATTGGCCCCGCCGCAGCGCGATGTACATGTGGGAGCGATTCGATCTTGGCGAGATCCGCGAAGACTTCGCGCGCATTCGCTCGCTCGGCCTGAGCATCGTTCGTTTTTTCATCATGTGGGACGATTTTCAGCCGCAGGCCGACAGCATGGACGACGTAATGCTTCGGCGCTTCGATTCAGTGATGGATGCGCTCGCGGGCGCGGGACTGAAGGGTATGCCTGCGTTTTTTACCGGTCACATGAGCGGCGTGAATTTTTTACCGGAATGGATGCTCGATAAGTCGCGCACGCAGCTGCGCTTTCGAACGTTCGGACGCGGGATGCGCGAATATCCCTGGGGCGCAGCAGACTTTTATTCGCCACCGCTTCTCGACGCGTGCCGGCTGCACGTGCGGCGCATCGGCGAACGGTGCCGAGATCACGACGCACTGTACATGTGGGATCTCGGAAACGAATTCAGCAATCTGCGCAGTGCAAACTCTCCGCAGGAATCAGCGAACTGGTCGCGCGTGCTTACCGCCGATCTTTTCGAAGTCTCCGGCGGCGCTACCACCGCCGGGAATCACAGCGAAGATCTCACCGACGATCGCGGCATCCGGCCATCCTCGTTTTGCGCGCCGTTTCCATGCGCGGTTATGCACGGATATTCCGTGTACGCCGATATCGCCCGCAGCCGCACCGATCCGGACGTCGTTCCGTTCTTCTGTCAAGTGATGCAATCGATGGCGGGTAAAGCGGTGCTGTTCAACGAGTTCGGAAACCCGACGTGCCCGCCAAACACCGTCTCGCCATACGATCGTCAGCCGCTTCCCGGCGATCCGATTCCCGATCCAAAAAATCTTCCGCGCAACGCCGCGCCGTATGCATGTCTAACGGAAGATGAGATGGCGGCATATTGCGATGCCGTACTCGATCGCTTGCAGCGCCGCGGTGCCCTGGGAGCGTTTTGGTGGAATTGGGCCGATTACGCGAAGGAGCTGGCAGATACGCCGCCCTTCGATCGAGCGCCTCATGAGATGAGCTTCGGAATGATTCGCAACGACGGATCGTACAAACCCGTTGCTACCGTGTTGCGGGAGTTCGCGGAAGAGAACCGTCCCGTCGCCGCGCCGCCGGCGCCGATCGTTAGCGAAGACGAATGGTACGCGAACATGAACAAGGCGTACCACAAGGCTGCGTACGAACAGTACTTAGCGTCATATGGAAACGTTCACGTCTAACCGTCGCGTCCTCGTCGTGACCGGCGCCAGCTCCGGAATCGGCCGTGAGATCGCGCGCCAAGCAGCCCGTCAGGGCTTTTCGGTTATTGCGGTTGCGCGCCGCAAAGATCGGCTCGACGAACTGACGGCGGAGATCGTGAACGACGGCGGCGTTTGCGTTCCTATTGTGGCCGACGTTACGCAGCGCGACACGCCCCAGCGAATAGTCGAAACGGCGCGAACGCGCTTCGCACGGCTCGACGTTATCGTGAACAACGCCGGTTTCGCCACGGGCGGCGCGCTGCTCGACCAAAACGATGCGCAGATCGACGGGCAGTGGAACGTACACGTCGCCGCACCGCTACGAATCGTACGCGCCGCACTCCCGCTTCTGCGCGAGCGTAAAGGACAGGTGTTCTTCATCGGTTCGGGCTTAGCGCGCGTACCATCGCCGTATTACGGTGCGTACAGCGCGGCGAAAGCGGCGATACGCGCGGTTGCCACGCAATTACGTCGCGAGCTGCGCCGTTACGGCATTGCGGTAACATACGTCGATCCGGGCGCAGTGCAAACGGAGTTCATGAGCGTTGCGGGCATCAAGCCGCAAGCCAATGAAACGCTGCGCGCAGATCCGAAACGCGTGTCTGCACGTATCCTCGCGGCAACGCGGAATCGTCCGTCACGCGTGAATGCGGTTCCGTTGCATACGTTTGGTGCAATGCTGGGCGAGTGGCTGCCGTTCCTTGCGGATCTCGTTCTCGCACAGCGTGAACCACCAACGAGGCCGCCAGTGCCTGAGATCATCCACACTACACCACTTGCTGAGCCGGAAGTACCGCAATCCGATTTTGAACGAGCGCTCGAGCCCGTTGCACGCAGAATGGAACGCGTGAAGTTGCCGCAGGCGTTTTTAGCGGAGTTACTTAGGCCCGGAAACGACGTACAGCTCAGCGATGCGGCAATGCGTTGGGCCGGCATGCCGAACAAAAACGAGCGCGCCGCGCTCGCAGAAGCGTTGGAAGCCCTTACTGCGGGCGGCTTTTTAGAACGTACGGGTGAGGAAACATGGCGAGTAGTACGCGCGCCGTAACGACAGCGCTTGCGTTTACATTTCTCAGCTGTATCGGGGCCTTCGCGACGCAACGCGAGCAGAGCGGTCAGTTCGCGCTGTACCGCGGAACGCCGGAGATTCGTTCCGAGGTACGGCTCATTGACAGCAACGAGCTGCAGATCGTTCAGTATCCGCTGCACGGAAGCACACCGATCACACGCTACCGTAACCTTGAAGGCGAGCCGGTGCACGTCGTGCTGGTGCGCGACGATTTCCGCTCATTCGTCCACGTGCATCCACACGAGCCATCCAACGGTTTGTTTCGGGTTCGCGTTGCGCTCGACGCGGGACACCGCTACTATGCGTTCGTCGGCTCGCGACCTACGGGTTATCCGTGGCAGGTGTTCCGGTTTTCACTGAAAGCGGGCACCGCGCCACGTCACGTCGTGACCGCGTTCGAAGTGCCGACGGCGCGCACAAATTCCGGGCCTTACCGCATCACGCTAAGCACTGCGCGGCTCCCCGTTAATAAACCGCAAACGGTCGTTGCAAAGGTCACGACGGACAACGGAACGCCGGTTCGCACGTATCCATTTCGAGGCGCGCAGGCGCATACCGTATTCATCAACGTGCAGACACTGCAATACGTCCACGCCGACGCGCCGCACGTGGACGATCGAATCCTGCTGCGCGTTCCGCCGCTCACCGAAGGGGTTTACCGCATATGGCTGGAGTTCTATAACGGCCGCGCGATCTTCGCGGCGCCCTTCACGCTCGTCGCGCGATGAAGCCCGTAAGTTGCTTTGCGCCGATAGCGATGAAAAAGACAATGGTCGCGAACAAGACGATCGTCGCGCCGCTCGAACTGCGCAAATAATACGACGCGTACAGACCGCCCACGGCGCATAGCGCACCGAATACGGATGAAAGCGCCATCATCGGCGCAAACCGCGTTGTGAGCTGATACGCCGCAGCAGCCGGCGTGACGAGCAACGCGGCGACAAGCACAATTCCAACCGCTTGCAGCGAGATGATGATCGTCAGCGCGAGCAGGACGAGCAAAATGTACTCGACTCGCGGGGCATTGATGCCGCTGGCCTGCGCAACGATGGGATCGAATGAGGTGTATAAAAGCGCGCGGTACAAGATCGCCGTCACGACGACGACAAGCAGCCCGAGTGCAACGATCATCAGCACGTCCTGATGACTGACCGAAAGAATGTCGCCGAACAAAAAACTTTGCAAGTCGATCGCGTAAGTGCGCTGCCGGCTCATTAAAAAGATACCGAGCGCAAATGCGCCTGTAAAAAGCACGCCGATGGCGGTGTCGAGCGCGACGCGTCCGCGGCGGTGAACGAACCCGATGCCGAGCGCAGTAATGACCGCAACTACGCCTGCACCGAGGTAGTAATCGAAGCCGCGCAGATAGGCCAGCACGATACCCGCGAACGAAGCGTGCGCGATACCGTCCCCAATGAACGAAAGGCGCCGGAGAACGACATACGTGCCCATCGCCGAACACAGCACGCCGACGAGCAGTGCGGTGACGAATGCGCGCTGCATGAACGCGTATTGAAAGGGATCGAACAGATGGTTCATCAGTCGATTCGCTTATGTCCGTGAACGTGCGCGTGTTCGCGAATGCCGGCATATACGCCGGACTCCAGCACTTGCGCGGGTGAACCGACGCTCAGCACGCGGCGGTCCAGCACCATCAAGCGATCGAACCAGTCTGCTGCGCGATCGAGATCGTGCGTTGTCATAACCACCGGCAGACCTTCGCGAACGAGCTCGCGCACGACTTGGCGCAACGCCTCTTCGGTGATCGCGTCCACGCCGGTTGTCGGTTCGTCGAGAAGCAACAAATCCGGCTCTTGCGCGATTGCGCGAGCGACAAACGCGCGCTGCTGCTGTCCGCCCGATAAGGCCGAGATGTGCCGGTTCGCAAGACTGGTCATCTTCACAAAGTTCAGCGCCCGCTCGACCGCGGCTCGATCGCGTGTTCCAAAACGCCCGAAGAGCCCGAGTCTCGGGAAACGCCCCATCGAGACGACGTCCCACACCGTCGCCGGAAACGTCCAATCGACGGCTTCGATCTGCGGAACGTACGCAATCGTGCCGGGTTTGAGCGCTCGCGGTGTTTGACCAAAGACGGAAACTGTGCCGGAGTAGGGCTGCAAGAGCCCGGCAAGTGTTTTTAAAAGCGTTGATTTTCCCGAGCCGTTCGGGCCAACGATGCCGAGCGCTTCACCGCAGCACACGGTAGCCGTAGCGCCGTCCAGGGCCGTGACGTTTTCGTAGCGCACGACCAAGTCTCGAAAAACAACAGCTTCCTTCACTTCAGCGCTTGCACAATCACGCCGGTGTCGTAGCGCAGCATATTTTGATAATTGTTGACGCGCGGATCTTCACCGATTGAGTCGTCGTACAAATTCGTTACGATGTGAATGTTCGCGCTTCTGGCCAGTGTATCGGCAAGTTTCGGACTGTACTCGGGCTCCGAAAAGACCGCGCGAACGCCGTGCGCTTTTGCCAAATCCACGAGGCGACCGATGTACTGCGGATTCGGGTCTTGTCCTGGAGAGAGCTCGATGACGCCAATCGTTTGAATGCCGAACCGGCGATTGTAATAGTCGAACGCGTTGTGAAAGATGATCATTGCGCGATGCGACGGCGGAAGCGTCGCAATTTGCTTGGCGATCCATCCCTGCAGCGCTACGAGTTGCGCGTCGTAGGCGCTCGCATTGCGCATATACTCTGCTTTGTGCGCGGGGTCCATCGACACCAACGTGTCGCGAATCTTTGCGACGTACGCACGTGCCTGAACAGGATCCATCCAATGGTGCGGGTTGGAATCGATTTTTGGCAGGCCGTCGGACAGCACAATGATGCGCTTTGCCGATGCGCCGGCGTTTCGAATCGTATTGTTGAGCCATGCCTCGATGCCGGCGCCATTTTCCACGATCAACTGCGCTTGGCTCAACGTCGCAATGTCTTGCGGTGCAGGTTGATAGTCTTCCGGCGATGCGCCGACCGGAACGAGATTCTGAACCTGCACGCGATCGCCGCCGACGCCTTGCACGAACGAGTTCAGCGTCGAAAACGTGGTCACGACGCGAATCTTCTGATTGTCACCCTGAGCCTGTCGAAGGGCGGCCGAGCTTGTCGAGGCCCTACCACACCCCGCTAACAAAGCCGCACAAACAACCGCACAAAAAACCCTCAGCGGCATGACGAACACCGCCCGAAGAATTCCATCTCGTGCTCGTCCAATTCGAAACCGTGGTGCGACCGCAGCTCTGCGACGAGTTCCTCAATCGCTTGGCAGTCTATCTCTTCAACCTTGCCGCACTGGCGACAGATCGCATGATGATGGTGCGTCGAAGCGCATGAGACGTATGTCGCTTCCCCGTGCTCGTCCACGCGCATACTCGCATCTCCCTTGGCTTGAAGATAGTCGAGCGTGCGATAGACCGTAGAAAGCGAGACCTTTGCGCGGGCTTTCTTTAGAAGCGCATAGACGTCACCGGCAGAAAGATAGCGCTGCTCGCGCTGCAGAATCGCAGCGATTTGCTCGCGCGGGCGAGTGCTGTACTCGGTACGCATGCCTGCCTAATTTGCGAATCATTGGCAAAATCATTCCGCCGTAAAATTACGACTACTCGCTTTGACAGGGGCGTATGCACGGCCGTATAATGACCCGCGTTGCCCTGAAGCA
>CAZHGH010000085.1:0-13198 GCA_964531205.1 uncultured bacterium | reverse complement strand
CGTTTGTCGGTGCGTGCTTCAACGCCGCGGTTAAGCTGCGCGAGCGCGATAATCGGAACGCCTAAATCTTTCGCCGTTGTTTTCAGCGTGCGGCAAATATCCGAAAGCTCTTCGTTGCGGTTGGCACCTTTGCTGAGCACGCCGGGGCGCAGCAGCTGCAAGTAATCGATGAACACGGCCGAAAGCCCTTGCGATGATTTGAGGCGGCGACAACGGCTGCGCACTTCAGAGACTGAAAGACCGCCAGCATCGTCCAAGTAGATCGGCATCTCGTTGAGCACGCCCATCGCATCGGAGATCTTCTCCCAATGGTGCGGCTTGATGTTGCCGCGCCGCATGTCGTGCATGCTGATGTGCGCCTCCGCGCATATCAAGCGCTGCACGAGTTCGTCGTTGGACATTTCAAGCGAAAAGAACGCAACCGGCTCCGATTCTTCGCGTGCGGCTGCAACGGCCATATTGAGCGCGAACGACGTTTTGCCCATGCCCGGACGCGCGGCGAGAATGATGAAGTTGCCGGGCTGAAAGCCGGTGGTCATTTCGTCGATGTCGCGGAAGCCTGCTGTCAAGCCCGTACGATCGCCGCGGTTATGGAACAGCTTGTCGATGTGCTCGAACGCGGGCTTCAGCAGACGCGCGACCGGCGTGAACTCACCGTGCAACTGACGATTGCCGAGGTTGTACACCAGCTGTTCGCTTTGGTCCAGAGCACCGTCAACGTCTTCTTCATGCTCGAAACCGAGCTGCGTAATGCGCGTGCCGGCGTGGATCAAACCACGCAGCGTCGATTTTTCGCGCACGATCTTTGCGTAATATGCCGCGGAAGCCGCCGTTTGCACGGTATCCATCAACGACGTGAGGTACGAAAGCCCGCCGACGTTGTCGAGTTGATTGCGCTGCTTCAGTTCTTCCGCAACGGTGATCTTGTCGAGCGGCTCGCCGCGATCGTACAGATGCTGGAGCACCGAGAAGATTGTCTCGTGCACGTGCGCGTAAAAATCATCGGGGCGCACGATCTCGCTGACGATACCCATGATCTCGCGATCGACGAGAACAGAACCGATGAGCGCCATCTCCGCCTCGAGGTTTTGCGGCGGGATGCGGTCGACGACAGCGAGGTTTGCGATGCTCATGTGCGGGCGGAAGTACTGCGCCGCCCGCGGTTAACACGCCTTGTGGATTTCTTGTGGAGAGTTAGAGCCTTAAACGCTTGTTCGACAGAACTTATCGGAATCACATCAATTCCGGCCAACGAGCGGTCGATTTCGCGCATATTTTCCTTCGGCACGAGAATCGCACGCATGCCTGCCTGTCGTGCCGCATACAGTTTTTCGACAATGCCGCCGACCGGCCGCACTTTGCCCTGAATCGAAAGTTCGCCCGTGATCGCAACATCTTGCGGCAGCGGCGTTTTCGTCAACGCAGAGTAGAGCGCGAGAAAAATTGCCAAACCGGCGGACGGTCCGTCGATGTTGCCACCGCCGATCACGTTGATGTGCAAATCGTAGTTCGCCGTATCGAGGCCCGTTACGGCGCGCAATACCGCCGCAGCGTTAAAGACACTGTCTTTTGCCATCGAGCCTGCAGCATCGTTGAAACGGACGCTGCCTTTGCCGGCCGAACTTGCACCAAAAGCGACTGCTTCAATCTCGATAATGCTGCCGAGATAGTGCAACACGCCTAAACCGAACGTTTTACCGATTTCGCGCGTCGCGCGCGCTTTCACCAGCGTATGCTGCACGAGACGCCCGGATTGTACGACGTCGCGAACGTCGTCTTCGCTGATGACGACCGGCTTGTTGTGGTTGCGATAGAGCGCGTGACCGTACGCGTCGGCCACAATCTGTACCGCTTTGCGTCCTTCGATGGTGTACGAAGCGATGAGCTGCGGAACTCCGCGAGCGGCTTTCGCGCCCAGACGTTTGATCGCGCCGTTGACGATTGAGACGATTTGCGTCTGCGTCAGCGGCTCAAAGAAGACTTCCGCACAGCGCGAACGGATTGCGGGATCGATGTCCTGTGGCTCGCGCGTGGTCGCACCGATGAGAATGAAATCGGCGGGCGCACCTTCGGCGAAGAGACGCTTGATATAAGCGGGCACGTTCGGCGCGGATTCGTCGTAGTACGAAGACTCGAACGTCACTTTCTTGTCTTCGAGCACCTTGAGCAACTTGGTCTGCAGCAGCGGATCCATCTCGCCGATCTCGTCGATGAACAGCACGCCGCCGTGCGCGCGCGTCACCAAACCGAGCTTCGGCTCCGGAATGCCGCTGTCCGCGAATTCGCGGCGGCTTCCCTGATAAATCGGATCGTGCACGCTGCCGAGCAGCGGATTTGTCGTCTCGCGCGGGTCCCAACGCAGCGTCGTGCCGCTCGCTTCCACGAACGGCGCGTCTTTCTTAAACGGCGTGTACGCGCGGGCTTTGGCAACTTCCAGCGCCAGACGCGCGACAGTCGTCTTGCCGACGCCCGGCGGCCCGTAGAGAATGACGTGCTGCGGATACGGTGACGAAATCTTTGCGAGCAGCGATCGAATCGCCGCTTCCTGGCCGACGACCTCTTTGAGCGATTGCGGCCGCAACAGTTGCAGCGCCGACGCGGCAAGGCCGCGCGCACCTAGTTGCTCGAGCTCTTCGAGTTTCTTCTGAGTCGTGGGCGTTTCTGGACCCGCGTCGTCGCGCAGCGCCTCGAGCTTCAAGTCCTTCAAGTAGTCCTGATGCCGCTCGATCATCTTCGTGTTGATGCGGCGCTCGATGGAGTCTTCGACGCTCCTCTGTGCGATGAGATCGGCCAGGCGCTCTTCGATTTCAGCGATGACGCGACGCGAATTGGCGCGACCCGTCACCCGCTCGAGCGTCGGATCTTCGAACACGAGACGCTGCAACGCGCAGATGCGATCCGGCAATGCGTCGGATCGCATCATTTTCAGCGCGTTCATTTTTCCGGCGCGCAGGACGAGTTTGTCCGCGCCGATGGTAGCCGCTAGTACGTCGTACAGGGCAGCAACATAACGGCTCGTCTCGTCTTCGCTGCTGAACTTGCGGCGAAAACGGGCGACATACGGATTCTCGCCGGCGGCTGCCATAATGGCTACGCCGAGACGACGCTAACGGTCGTCTTCGCTACGACGTTCTTCCCGAGGCGGATCTCGATCGGATACGTACCAAGAGCTTTAATGCTGTTTTTCACTTCGATCTTATGTTTGTCGACCGACACCGAAAACGCGTCCGTGATCGCCGTTGCGATATCCGCGTTCGTCACGGTGCCGAAGAGTTTACCGTTTCCGCCGGCTTTCGCGCGGACGGCCACAGGTTTACTCTCCAACAGTTTTGCGAGCTCTTGAGTTTCGGCGAGCGCTTGCGCCTCGCGCTTGGCTTGGGCTTTGTTTTGCTCGTCGAGCATAGTGAGGGCGCCTTTGTTCGCCTCGGCGGCGAGTTTACGCGGCAGCAAAAAATTGCGGCCGTATCCCTCGGCCACCTCGACGACTTGGCCCTTCTTCCCCAACGACTTTACGTTGTCAAGAAGAATAACTTTCATTTTACTCCGTTACAAATGGCAAGAAAGCAATCACGCGCGCGCGCTTAACGGCAACGGTCAGCAAGCGTTGATGCTTGGCGCAATTGCCTGAGATGCGGCGCGGCAGAATCTTTCCGCGTTCCGAAATGAACTTCTTCAGACGTGTGACGTCTTTATAATTGATATCGAGCGCTTTGTCGGCACAGAAATTGCACGGCTTGCGCTTAGGGCGCCGGTCTTTGACGGCGCGCTTCGTTTTGGTCGCCACTCTATTGTCCTTTCACTAGGTGGTTGATGGCCATCACCTTGGCGGGCGTGGCCCTAGCGAAGTGACGCGCCTAACGCGCGCCACTACCACGCTTATGCGTGGGTTTGGGTCCGGGAAAACAGGATAGAGTATAGCGGCTCCCGGACCCCGTGACTACCCCTTATTGGGCGAACGCGTGTTCGATTCCTAGGGAAGGTCTTGCTTACCCATGGTGCCGGTGGCCGTTGTCGTCCCTGTCGCCATCCCGGCGGGTTCCGTTGCCATTGTAATTGTAGCCGTACCCGTTGCGGCTGTACCTGCTGCGGCCGTAGCTGTTGTAGCCGTTGTAGCCGTAACCGTTGTAGCCGTTGTTGCCGTAACCGTTGTAGCCGTAGCCGTAACCGTTACCGCCGCTGATCGTGCAGTACTGATTGCTGCAAGCTACGTTTTGTCCGTAGTTGCCGGGGTACCAGGTTTGACCGTTTTGCGAAACGACGTGGCCGTCTTGATAGACGGTTGAGCCATCCGGCAAGTATCCTTGCACGGTCGTAGCGAGTTGATGTTTGTGCTCCACGTTCACTGCGGTCGCGATGCCGATTGCCGCCGCGGCGCCGAGAATGATGTTGCGCGTGCTGGTTTGGTCGGCCATAGCCGGAGCGGCCATGGACGTTGCGAGTGTTGCGCCAAGCCCGAGTGCGGTGAGAGCGGAGCGCACGATGTTCTTGTTCATGCCTCCATGCTAGTCCGCAAACCGGACAACTTTCAGAGAGCCTCGGAGATTTTCGGAAAGCACATCGTTATGCGCGTGCCTTCGCCTGGTGCGCTCTCCAAATCGATCGAGCCGCCGGCTCGCTCCGCAGCGCGTTTTGCAATCGCGAGACCTAATCCCGAGCCTTCGACGTCGAACTTGCCGCTGCCGCGATAGAAACGATCGAAGGCATGCGCAACGTCCTGCGGATCCATACCCGGGCCGGCGTCGCTGACGCGCAAGCAAATCGTTGGGCCCGCGTCGTAAAGCGCGATCTCGATCGGTGCGTCGGGCGCATATTTCACTGCGTTATCCAGCACATTTTTGATCGCTTCGTAGATCTCGCCCTCGTCGCCCATAATGATCGGCTGCTGCACGCCGTCACGCAGTGCGACGCGATCTTCTTGCGCAACAGGGGAGACGGCTTTTGCGGCGCGCTGCGCGACGACGCTCAAATCGATGGGTACGATACGCCCGCTGCCGGCCGGACGATCGAGTTTTGCAAGCAGAATCAGGCGTTGGATGAGCGCGCGCATACGCCGGCTCTCCTCGAGCATTGTTTCGTATGCGTGTTGCGCGCCGGCTTCGTCGGAGCGCAATCCGCCTGCGCGCAGCAGATCGAGATAGCCCATAATCGTTGTAAGCGGCGTACGCAGTTCGTGCCCCGCGTCGGCAATGAATTGACGCATCTGCGCTTCGGTTTGCTTGCGTTCGGCCGTGGCTGCCGCCAAGCGCAACACGACGTCGTTGTACGCGGTGGTGAGTTCGCGTAGCTCGCCGGAGTCCGTAATGAGACGCTCCGGTGCAAGATCGCCCGCTGCGATCGTTTGCAGCGAGCGCGTCACGTCGACGAGCGGACCAACGGCGCGCGCAGTGATGCGCCGCCCGATAAGCCAGGCCGCCAGCAAAGCAAAAATGCCGACAGGCAGCATGATCGACCAGTACCATACCAGGGTTTGGCCGAAGCGATCGAAATCCGGATCGATAACAACCACGCCGCCCGGAATAGGAACGCGCGCATGCGGCAGTCCCAGCACGCGAGCGATATCCTGCGACAGTTCGCGGCCCGGTGTGCGCGGTTCTCTCCGTTCGTTTTGCGCAAGCAAATGATGATTCGAATCGAAGACCACCACGTGAAAGCGGTCGCGGCCGATGCTATGCGCTATCGCCGGAGCGGATTGCGCGAGGGAACGGTGAGCAGCCGCAAATTGCGCGCCTTCTTCCGCGGCGCGCTGCGCCGCGCCGGTAATCGAGGCTCCAAGTTCGCGCGCGTACAACATGAATGCGAGTGTGGTCGGTGTGGCGACGGCGGCGACGATGAGCAGTACTGCAAGCAACACGTAACCGCGCGTGATCCGGTTGCGAAATGAAGCGAACACTACGCCTCCTCGCGCACCGTGTAGCCTACACCGCGTACCGTTTGAATCAAACGCCGGTCGAAGCCGTCGTCGACCTTCGCGCGCAGATACGAAATGTAGCGTTCCACCGCGGCCGGAGTAACGTCGGATTCGTCGCCCCAAACCAAATCAAGGAGCTCTTCGCGCGTGAAAACGCGCTTCGGCCGGCGCAGTAACGTCACGAGCAAGTTGTATTCGAGGGGAGAAAGATCGATGCGCTTTCCGCCGCGTTCGACGATGTGCGTGTCCGGATCGACTGTGAGATCCGCGTAGTGCAGTGTCGAGGGATGCTCCAGGCGTGGCCGCCGCAACTTCGCTTCCATGTGTGCAAGCAGTTCCGAGAGTTCAAACGGTTTACTCAAGTAGTCGTCCGCGCCGTGCGTGAGTCCCTCGACTTTGTCCTCGACTTCGCCTTTTGCGCTCAGCATGATCACCGGCGCATCCGTGATGCGCCGAAGCATCGGCAGCAAAGCTATGCCGTCGATCTTCGGCATCATCACGTCCAGGATGATGAGATCGGGCTCCCATTCGCGAACGAGGGCGAGCGCTGCTTGCCCGTCGGGCGCACAGCGCACCTCGTAGCCATGATGGCGAAGCGTGAGCTCGAGCATCTCCCGGATGCGGCGTTCGTCGTCGACAACCGCCACGCGTGTCATTCGAAGCGCAGTGCCTCGATTGGCCGCAAAGTGGATGCTTTACGTGCCGGATAGTATCCGAAGAATACGCCGACCATCGCTGAAAACGCGACCGAGAACGCAATCCACCCGAATGGAATGAGCATCGGCCAGTGCGCGAGCATCGCGACGAGCTGCGTTCCAACCAGACCGCATAGCACGCCGATGATGCCGCCGATCGTTGCAAGAACGATCGATTCGCTCAGGAATTGACGCAGGATCACCTTCGCGCGCGCACCCACCGCCATCCGCAGACCGATCTCGCGCGTACGCTCCGTCACGGAAACGAGCATGATGTTCATGATCCCGATGCCGCCGACGATAAGCGAGACCGCCGCAACGCCTGCCAACAAGAACTCCATCACTGCACCGGTGGACGATGCCGCTGCGGCGATGTCCTGCAAGTTGCGCACGTTGAAGTCGTCTTGCTGCGGGGGGACGATGCGATGGCGCTGTTCGAGCAGCGACGTCACTTCGGTTTGCACCGTTGCAACGTTTTGCGCGTCGCTCGCCGAAATCAGCAGCGTGTTCACCGTCGTTTGACCGGTGAGACGTTGCATCGCCGAGGTGTACGGCACGAGCACCGTGTCGTCCTGATCTTGCCCCATACCGCTTTGTCCGAGCGGCGAGAGCGTTCCGACAATCGTGAACGGGACGCCTTTGACGATCACCGTTTTTCCGAGCGGCGAGCTGCCGTCCGGAAAGAGATTCTCAACGACGGTTTGTCCAAGCACGGCGACCTTCGCCGCCGACGCAACGTCGTTCTGCGAGAAGAACGTGCCCGACGCCATCGGCCAGCTGCGAATGAACGTATACGTTGGCGCTACGCCCGTTACTGTGGTTTGCCAGTTGTTGCCACCGGAAACCACTTGCGAGCGGACCGTTACCGAAGGCGATACGGCCGCGACGCCGCTCAGTTTGGCAATCGCCATGCCGTCGTCCGGCGTGAGCGTCGATGCCCCGCCGAAACCGGTGCGCGCACCGCTCTGCGTCACGCTTCCCGGCAACACGACGACCATGTTGCTTCCCAAACTGTTGATCTGCGCCTGCACGGATTGCCGTGCGCCGGCTCCGATCGCGACGGTTACGATGACCGCCGCAACGCCGATGATGACGCCGAGCATGGTCAACAGCGAACGCGCGCGATTGCGCAACAACGCGTCGAGCGCGAGCTTTAAGGTAGCACGAAGATTCATGCCGCCACCTCCGCGCGTTTCGTGTCGCTGACAATGTGTCCATCGCGGAACGTCACGACACGCTTGGCGTACGCCGCCACGTCCGGCTCGTGCGTGACCAGCAGAATCGTAATGCCATGCTCTTCGTTGAGCCGCGTGAACAGCTGCATGACGTCTTTGGAAGTTTTTGTATCGAGCGCGCCCGTCGGCTCGTCGGCGAGAATCAGTCCCGGATCGTTCACCAGCGAACGTGCGATTGCCACGCGCTGCTGTTGACCGCCGGACATTTGATTCGACATGTGATCGCGCAAATGATCGACGCCGACGAGCTGCATTTTTTCAAGAGCGATGCGCTCCCGCTCCGCTTCCGCAACGCCGGCGTAGACCATCGGCAGCTGAACGTTTTCGAGCGCCGTCGTGCGCGGCAGCAGATTGTACGCTTGGAACACGAAGCCCAAGCGACGGCTGCGAATGTCCGCGCGATCGTCTGCCGTCAGTGTCACCGCGTCACGGCCTTCGAAAAGGTAGCTGCCGGCACTCGGTTCGTCGAGCAGTCCCACGATGTGCATGAACGTTGATTTTCCCGAACCGGAAGGTCCCATCACTGCGACGAACTCGCCCGGCTCGATGGTGAGGTCGACGCCGGCGAGGGCGGTCACGCGATCCTCGCCGAGCTCGTACGTCTTTTGCAGATTCTGCACTTTAACGACGGGATCCATTAGCGGAGCGCCCTCCCGATGCCGCCGGTGCCGCCCGGGCCGCCCATCGCGGAATTGCTGCTTCGCTGCGTGCGTGTGCTCGAAGACTGCGAGGAGTCTGCGGTGATGACGCTGTCGCCCGCGCTCAGCGAACCGCGCAGCGGCGTTACCGCAACTTGCGTTCCACTTACGAGTTCGATCTTCACGCGAACCGGTGTTGGCTTACCGTTCTGCTGCACGAAGATCATTCCGGTGCCGCCCGCGGTCGGTACTCCGCCTGCGCTTGCGGACGTTTGACCCCACGGCGAAGCGTTTGTTGCGCTGCTCCCGTTTGCTGAAGCTTGCGTACCGGTACGATGGCGGTGATTGCTCTTCCACGTACCGCTTGCGGGGCGCCACGCGAGCGCAGCCGACGGAACGACCAACGCGTTCTTTGCGGTTTGCACGCCGATTGTTGCGTTCGCGGTCATACCGGGCAACAGCTGATTGTTCGGATTGTTAACGAGCGTTATGACGGTGTATGTTACGACGTTGCTGACCGTCGTGGGATTCTCGCGCACTTGCGTGACGACGCCTTTGAACGTTTCGTTCGGATACGCGAGGACTGAGAAGCTCACCGGATCTCCGGTTTTCACGTTACCGATATCCGGCTCGCCGACCGCAATGTCGACTTCCATTTTATGAAGGTCTTGCGCGATGCTGAACAGCGTCGGCGTTTGCAAGCTTGCTGCAACAGTTTGACCGACGTCGATGTCGCGCGCGATCACGGTGCCGTCAACCGGCGAGGTAATCACGCTGTGTTGAAGGTTGACTTCATCCTGCGCGACGACGGCTTGTGCAGATTGAACCGCTGCCGAAGCCGCCTGTGCGCTATACTGCGAGCCCGCTGCTGTCGCGACGCTTTGCGTGCTTTGCGCGCTGCTGGCCACTGCTTGGCTTGCGCCGGCAGCTGCCTGTGCGCGCGCCTGCGTCGCCGCGGCTTGCGCCGATTTCAGCGCGCTCTGCGCACCAACTGCATTGCTCGCGTCCGTATCGTATTGGCTCTGTGAAATGTAGCCGTTCGTGAGAAGGCCTTTATCGCGTGCAACCGTTTGATTCGCGACCGTAAGAGCGCTGTGCGCTTTTGTCACGTTTGCGTCGGCGGTCGCGATTGCCGCCTGAGCAGCCTGTGCGTTAGCGGCTTGAGCAGCGCTGTTCGCTTGCGCGGCCGTAATAGCTGATTGAGCGCCACTGGCTGTTTCAGACTGCGCACCGGCTTGCGCCTGCGCCTGCGCGAGCGCAGCCTTCGCTTGATCGAGTTGCGCCTGCAGCTGGCTCGGATCTATTCGGGCGAGAACCTGGCCCTTTTTAACGCGGCTGTTGAAGTCGACGTAGATCGCCGAAATCGTACCGGAGACTTGCGTGCCCACGCTAATGGTGTTTTGTGGAGTCACCGTACCGGAAGCCGTTACGGTCTGAGTGAGATCTTGTTGCAAAACCGGCGTTGTCGTATACGTGACGCGCACATTCACTCGGGAAACGACCAACCCGGCGAGTATCGCCGCGATCAACACGAGTCCGACGATGGCCCACAAGGGTTTGATGCGAGGTAACGAGACAGCTCGGCCTGCAGTAGGTGTTTGTATTCCTATCATGGCTGCTGCCAGAATAGTGCGGCTTGCTGACAATTCTCGGAGAGCGTGTGGAAACGCCTTAAAAACCGATGAGAACGCGCCGCTGTCCGCGTTTTGTCAGAAATCGATGGTACCGTGCCGGCATGACACGGGCCATCACACGCATCACACATGCAGCGTTTGCCGTAGCCTTTTTCGGCTTAGCGATAAGCGGAGCGCTTATCTACTTTCACAAGCATTGGATTCCGCACACACCATTGGTTCACGACGCCTTTGGCGTGCTGATGATTATCAGCGGCTTAACGTACTTCGTATACGAGTTCCTAACCGATGGTTTCCGGCGCATCCAGTTTGGCCCCGGCGATGCCGGCGGCGTCTTTCCAATGATCGCGTACTACTTGCGTTTGCGATCGACGCCGCCGGCATACAGCGGATACAATCCGCTTCAGAAGCTCGCTTATACGACCGTGCTACTGATTATCGCCCCGCTCATCGTAGCGACCGGGGCCGCGCTGTTTTTCCACGTGCGCGCTGCGCGGATCTGGCACATCGGATTTGCGATTGAGATGATCGCCTTCTTTGCCGGGCATATGATCATGGTCGCCGCTACCGGTTTACTGTTGCCATACCGGCAGTCGCGTAACGCTCGCCGGCAGTCGCTCCGAACGGAAACGCCGCCTCGATTTTCTCCAGATCGTTCTGCGTAAGTTTCACATCCAACGCGCCGGCGTTCTCTTCCAAATATTTGCGGTGCTTCGTTCCGGGAATGGGCACGATGTCGCCGCCGCGCGAAAGCAGCCATGCCAACGCGAGCTGCGAAGCGGTGCAGCCCTTCTCACGCGCAATCTGCTCTACGACGCGAACGAGTTCTAAATTGCGCGCAAAATTTTCACCTTGGAAGCGTGGATTATCGCGCCGCCAATCGTCTGCCGGCAAATCGTCGAACGTGCGGAACCGTCCGGTTAAAAAGCCTCTGCCTAACGGACTGTATGCGACAAAGCCGATCCCGAGCTCGCGCACCGTCGGCAGAATTTCACTCTCGGGGTCGCGGGTCCAAAGCGAATATTCGGTTTGAAGCGCGGTAATGGGATGCGTCGCATGAGCGCGGCGTATCGTTGGGGGCGCCGCTTCGGACAAACCCAAATACCGCACTTTCCCTGCGCGAATCAGCTCGGCCATCGCGCCGACGGTTTCTTCGATCGGCGTGTTTGGATCCACACGGTGCTGATAGTACAGATCGATTGTATCGACGCCGAGCCGCTTAAGACTCGCCTCGCACGCGGAACGAACGTATTCGGGCCTTCCGTTTACGCCTAAATACTCGCCGTTCGGTCCTCGTACGTTTCCGAATTTCGTAGCCAGAAAAACTTTATCGCGCCGATCCGCGATGGCTCGCCCAACGAGTTCTTCGTTGGCACCGACACCATACACATCCGCGGTGTCCAGAAAATCGATTCCGAGTGCGATGGCGCGGTGAATCGTTGCGATCGATTCCGCGTCATCGCGTCCGCCGTAGAAGTCGGACATTCCCATGCAACCGAGGCCGATCGCGGAAACGTCCGGCCCCGATTTTCCAAGTGTTCGTCTTTGCATGGGAACTACGATAGCATCGAATCTAGAAAAGGTTCCAGAGATACTGATTGTAGACTTCGTGGTGATATTGCACTTCTTGCGCCTTTACGAACGTCCCGAGCAAGCGTGGGCAACGCTCCGCGCTGGCTTGCTTGAGATCGGCGTAGCGCGTCTTCACGTCGTCGCCTAACAAATCGCCGGTCCACTTCGCTGCGCGGAAATTGTCGATCGCGTCCGCGATATTGTCCGGTAAGTAGTGCTCGGCTTGGCGCAGGTTCTGCTCGCCACTAATCGTGCCGTCCAACCCCGTTTTGAATACCGAGAGCATGACCATGTACGGATTTGCGTCCGGTCCGACCGATCGCACTTCGACGCGGGCACTGCGTTCGTTACCGATAGGAATACGGACCATCGAACCACGATCGACCGCTGAGGCTTTAATTTGATTCGGCGCTTCGAAGTGCGGATCCAAACGCCGGTACGCGTTCACGCTCGCATTCAACATCAGGCAGATGTCGTTGCCATGCGTGAGAATGCGATCGACGAACTGCCACGCCTCCCGGCTCAGACTTTCTTCGCCGCTCGGATCCCAGAACAAATTCTTACCGTTTTTGCTCACTGACACGTTCGTATGCATTCCGCTGCCGTTGACGCCAACCACGGGCTTGGGAAGGAAGCTGGCTGTCATCCCCATGCGCGTGGCAACTTGCCGGCAAATCAACTTGTACAGTTGAATTTGGTCTGCGGCAGAAACGACTTCGCCGTAGCTATAGTTGATCTCGAATTGCGAGGGAGCAACTTCGGGATGATCCTTTTCGTTCTGAAAACCCATCGCCCGCTGCACTTCCGCAACAGTATCGATAAAGGTACGGAGCGGATCGCCCGGCAGCGAGTGATAGTATCCGCCGGTGTTCACGTATTCGAAGCGTCCGGTTTCGTGAAAACGCTGCTCCGCATCTATGCCGTTAAAGAGGAATCCCTCGATTTCATTGGCGGCGTTGAGCGTGTAGCCGTCTTTCTCGTAACACGCATTCGAGAATCGCTTCAGCACGCCGCGAATGTCCGCCGAAAACGGCGAGCCGTCGCGGTTCATAACATCGCCGAAGACCAAGACTTTTCCAGGGCCGAAAACATCCGCAGGAGCCCAATAAAACGAACTCCAATCGAGCGTCAACCGAAGATCGCTCTCGCGCTGCGCGGTAAATCCGCGGATCGACGAACCGTCGAACGTGAGGTTGTCGTACGACTTCAATAAAAACTTTTTGTCGTAGTCGAGCATTTGAAGGCGCCCTTCCAAGTCGCTGAAGAGCACCGTCACCGCTTTGATGCGGTTCTCGTCGGTCAAATACTTGAGGCGTTGTTCCTGAATCTTGTGCGCGGCCACGCGCTCCTGACGCTGCTGCTTCGCGCGCAGGTTCATCTCCTCAAGTTCGCCGTACGGGAGCATGAGAAAGTCACGCAGTTCGCTTGCCATGGTCCGGTTCGTCCCCTTTTCGTGCGGTGGTTAGCCTGAACGGTTACACAGCCCGCGCAGCCCGCCTTTATACATCTGGTAAAT
>CAZHGH010000084.1:0-13670 GCA_964531205.1 uncultured bacterium | reverse complement strand
GGACGTTGATCTTTCGCGCGATCGTCGTACAAGAAACAGCGCGCAACGTGGCCTTCGCCAAAATCATAAACGGGCACGGGTTCGTCGCAAATCGGCATGCGGAAGCGGCAACGCGGTGCGAATGCGCATCCGGGCGGTAAACGCAGCAGGTTCGGCGGTTGTCCCGGAATCGGTTCGAGGCGGTGGCGTTCTCTGATGTCCAGGCGCGGCAGCGATGCGAGCAGGCCTTGCGTGTACGGCATTTTCGGCGAATCGAAGATTTGCTCGGCGGTGCCGTATTCCACCATGTTGCCGCCGTACATTACCAGCACGTTTTTGCAGACTTCCGCGACGATGCCGAGGTCGTGCGTGATCATAATGATCGCCGCTCCGGTTTCGGCTTGCATCTCGTTCATCAGTTCGAGAATTTGCGCTTGAATCGTCACGTCGAGCGCGGTCGTGGGCTCGTCGGCGATGAGCAGCTGCGGATCGCAAGAGAGCGCCATCGCGATCATCACGCGTTGACGCATACCGCCGGAGAATTGATGCGGATATTCGTGGATGCGCTTTTCAGGCGAAGGAATGCGCACCTTTTTGAACATCTCGATCGTTTTTTCGATCGCGTCTTTTTTGTTGAAACCCAGATGCAGTTGGATCGCTTCGGAGATTTGCTCGCCGACCGTCAGTACGGGATTGAGCGAGGTCATCGGGTCTTGAAAGATCATCGCGATGCGGTGACCGCGGATCTTGCGCATCTCGGCTTCGCTCTTCTTCAGCAGGTCCTCGCCGTTGAAGAGAATTTGGCTCGATGGATCGATGTAACCCGGCCGTTGGATCAGCCGCATGATCGAGAGCGCGTTGACGGATTTTCCGGAACCCGACTCGCCGACAATGCCCAGCGTCGAACCGGCTTCCAGCGAGTACGACAAGCCATTCACCGCAGTGACTGGACCGTCTTCAGTTTTAAAGGTGGTGCGGAGATTCTTGACTTCGAGTAGGGGCATGCGCTGGCGTTAGATACCGGTGAGCGAGAGTATCGTGCCGAGGACCACGAACGCAACCGCGGCAACGCCGGTAACGCGCTTGATTTGCTCTTCGGCGCCGGGGCGTCCGTACGCGGACTCGACGCGGCCGCCGATCGTGCCGGAGAGGCCTTCTTGTTTCGTCGTCTGCAGCGCCAGCAGAAAGATGAGTAGGATTGCAGCGACGACAAAAAGTCCCGCAAGCCCGTGGGTCAGCCAGCTCGCATGCGCCTGGAACCACGTCGGCAGCGGCTGCGTGGGCGCGGTATTCGTGACGGGAACCTGGAGCGGCGGGCTCACAGGCGCCGCCGTCGCCTTGGCGGCCGGGGCCGCGGCGGCAAGCAGCAGAGAAATCAAGCGGAGTCTCCTACATGTTTTCGGGGGCCATCGGCCCCCGTTTATTAACAACCGATTCTATCACGGCCGGACGGGCGCTACAAGAACGCTCGTCACCCGCGCGGCCACGTGCTCGCCTGTTAACCCGAAGAGGGCGCGCTGCTTGGGTTGGGCGTCGTGCTGCACGAGGGCGTTATTCGGAACGCCGATGCGCTCGACCACCAGCCCAAGGCCGTGATCCGTCACGAACTCTACGACTGCCGACCCGAAGCCGCCTGCGAGTGAGTGTTCTTCTAAGGTAAGAACGTGCGAATGGGTGGCCGCGAGTTCCATCAGAAGCGCCTCATCGAGGGGTTTGACGAAGCGCATGTTGACTACGGTGGGGAGCTCCGATGCCTCACCATGACCATTGGCGAGGATGTCGTACGCGTCCAAAGCGACGTCCACGGTGTTCCCGTACGCCAGAATCGCGACGCCCGAGCCCTTTCGCAGCACTTCGGCGCGTCCGTGGACGATCGGCGAGATCGGGTCCCGGTGCTTGCCGCTGGTCGAACCGCGCGGATAACGGATGCCGACCGGCTGATTCAGCGAGAGCGCGTGCTCGAGCATCGGCAGCAGTTCGTCTTCACTGCGTGGCGCCATCAGCACCATGTTCGGCAGCGTGCGCATGTACGCGATGTCGTACAGCCCCATGTGCGTCGGACCGTCGTCGCCGACGAAGCCCGCACGATCCATGCAGAACACGACCGGCAAGTTTTGAATGCAGACGTCGTGCACGATTTGATCGTACGCACGCTGCAAGAACGTCGAGTAGATCGCGCAGACCGGTTTATAGCCGCTCGTTGCAGCGCCGGCGGCAAAGCATACGGCATGCGCTTCGGCGATGCCGACGTCGTAATAGCGTTCCGGAAACGCTTTTCCGAATTTCGCAAGTCCGGTGCCGTCCGGCATGGCAGCGGTGATGCCGATGATGCGCGGATCCTTTTGCGCGACTTTGATCATCGCTTCGCCGAAGGCTTGTGAGAACGTCGGCGGCGCATCGGGCTTCTTGATGACCTGGCCGTTCGTTTTGTCGAATTGTCCCAAGCCGTGGAACGTGCGCGAATCTTTCTCGGCCGGCTCGTAGCCTTTGCCTTTCACCGTGCGAACATGCAGCAGTACGGCACGCGGAATCTGCTTTGCGGTGTTCAGTGCGTCGACGACGGCGTCGTAATTGTGACCGTCGATCGGTCCCATATAACGGAAGCCCAGCTCTTCGAAAATGACCGCGGCTTTTTCGCTGGGCGCAATGAAGCGCATCGCGCCGATCTCCGCCGACTCAATGGCCTTCTTCGCCATACCGCCGAGCGGAATGTGATCGAGCACGGCTTTGCCCGTCGAACGCGCAAAATTTGAAAACGGTTTGAGACGCAGCACCGAAAGATACGATGCGATCGATCCAACGTTGGGCGCGATGGACATCTCGTTATCATTCAAAATAACGATGAAGTTCGTGCGCATCTGTCCGGCGTTGTTGAGTGCTTCATACGCGAGGCCGCCGGTGAGCGCGCCATCGCCCAGCACGGCGACAATTGTCTCAGTGCGCTTTGCGAGATCGCGCGCGTGCGCCATGCCCAGTGCAGCGGAAACGCTCGTGCTGGCATGGCCTGCGCCGAACACGTCATAGATCGATTCGGTGCGCATCGCGAAGCCCGAAAGACCGCCGCCTTTGCGGATCGTCGGGAACTGCTCGCGCCGTCCCGTGAGAAGCTTGTGCACGTATGCTTGGTGACTTACGTCCCAAACAATTCGGTCCGTGGGCAGGTCGAGGACGCGATGCAAGGCTAGCGTCAGCTCCACCACGCCGAGATTCGGAGCGAGATGGCCGCCGTTTTGCGCGCAGACGGCAATAAGTAAATCCCGGATCTCTTGAGCCAGCGTATCGACGTCGGCGCGGCTGAGCTTTTTGACGTCGGCGGGCGAGTCGATGCGTTCGATCACCATAGCAGTAGGGATACGCTTCCGGGAGGGAAAGCCACAGTCCTATGGCCGCTCGCAGCCTGCCGGAGCAATCGCGGCAAGCGGTGCAGGATTTAATTGCATTGCTGTATGCGGACACGCCGCTACGGATCGTGGAGCAGCGCGCATGCGAGCGCGCGCGCGAGACGCTGGACGTCGATTGCGTTTTCATCGGCGTCGCCGGAAAAGACGCGACCGACGTACCGGTAGCGTCGTGCAGAAGCGATGTAGGCGCGTTCGATCCGAATCCGCTCCTGAAGAAAGCCATCTCCTTGCGGCAACGCAGCTTCTCGTCTACGGAAGACGGAGCAGCCGTCGCGGTCCCCATCTTTTACGGCGATACCGTTGTCGTGGCACTGAGCGCGTACGATAAGCGGCGTTCGCGTTTCTACGACATTGATGCTGACACGCTCGAAGCTTTCGGCCAATACGTCGCGATAGCCCGTGCCAACCACGCGAAGCTGCGCGAGCTGACGAATACGCTCCGAGCCGAGCGGCGCACGATGTGGATATTGATTGCGGTTGCAATCCTGGCGTGCATCGCACTCGCGGCGTACGGCTATTTCTTCGCACGAGCCAATCACGCACGAATCATGGAGAACGCGAGCATCGCGTCGGATCGTTCGAGCGACCTTTTAGATCGCTACGTGGCAAGCGGAGCACAACTCGCCAGAACCGCAGCGGCGATCGGTCCAACCTTCCGCGGCAATCGCAAGGCCACCGAAAATTTTCTCATCAAGTTGTTGGCTGCAACGCCGCGTGACGTCATTTACGGCATTGGTATTTGGTACGCGCCGTTTAAGTTTTCGCCGACGCTCAAGCTTTACGGGCCGTACACTCATCGAACGACGAACGGTAAAATCGTTCTCACGTACTCATGGTCGCATGTCAATTACAATTACATTCGTCACGCATGGTTTCAGATAGGTCTGAAGGCACGTAAGCAGTCAGTGGTGACGCCACCCTATTTCGATACCGATCACGTTTATATAAGTGCCGTGCACGATATGGTCGTGCGCGGTCACCCGATTGGCGTGGTTTCCGTCGACACGACGTCGGATTCAATCGATTTATTGCTATCGCGCCTCTCATGGCCGCAAAATTTAGCCTATCTTACAACCTACAATGGCCGGGTCGTCGCGTTTCCCAATCCCGCTGCATTGATCGCCTTTGCACGCACGCGTCATCCGGCCAAGATCATCCTCGACGTGACCGGCGCGGATGCGCGCGCCTTCATCGCGCGGCGTTATCCGGGACAGCGTGTCATCATACAGCGGCACGCCGCGCGCATTCCGGTCATTCTCGTCAATTCGCTCGACGCCGCCGCCTTAGGTGCGATGCAGCCGCCGATCATGATGCTGGCAATGACCGCAGTGCTTATTTGGCTTCTGACGCTCGCCGCAATCTGGGCGATGAGGCGTGCTCGCGCTCGCGGCATTGCGACGCTCGATTTGCATCGCGAGCGCACGCGACTCTCGCTGGAAATCAACGCGCGCGTCACCGCCGAGGAGGCGCTGCGCAAGGCCGCGGAGTTCGATCCGCTTACCGGATTGCTGAATCGTAAAACAATTCTAACTGCGATCGATCAAAGCATCGACAAAGCCCGCGCCGGCGGCAAACCGGATTCGCTGCTGTTCGTCGATCTCAACGGTTTCGAGCGCATCAACACGACACACGGGCATATCGCCGGCGATAAAATTCTGATGGACTTCGCGGAAATGCTGCGTGAATGTGCTAGCGATGAGAACGCGCCGGCAAGGCTGGGCGGCGATGAGTTTGCAGTGCTCGTACACGACGATATGCGCGTTGCGCGCCAAATCGGCGAGTGCGTACATCAGCGGATGAAGGCGGGGCTGAGCGTCGACAGCGAGCGCGTGTATATGGACGCCGGTATGGGCGTCGTCGAAATTCTGGGCACCTACAATGCTGCGGAAGACGTTATTCGCGACGCCGACTATGCACTCTATCAATCGAAAGTCGGACAACGCGCGGCCGTCGTAGAGTTCAATCCTTTCTTGCGCGAAGGAGCGGCAAAACAGCGCGAGTTGCAAGCAGCTTTGCGCGGCGCAGTCGGGCGCGGCGAGATCTTTGTGGAGTATCAGCCGATCTGCCTGATTCGCAATGGTGAACTCACCGGCTTCGAGGCTCTCGCGCGCTGGCTTCGCGACGGGCAGGAGCTCTGTCCGGCGGATTTCATTCCGCTCGCAGAACGATCGGGACTCGTCTGCGATATCGATCGCTACGTTGCGGACGTCGCCTGTAGGCAGGCGTCGCAGTGGCAGCGTATCCGTCCGGACCTTCGACTGGAGCTCAATGCATCCGCGCTGCATTTCGAACAGCCCGGCGCGCTCAACCAACTCACCGACGTGTTCCGGCGCTATCAAATAGCTCCGCAGACGATCGACCTCGAGCTAACGGAATCCTCACTCATAGGACTTACCGATGCGGCGATCGATGCGGTTCGCGATCTGCACGAAATGGGCATACACTTCCATCTCGATGATTTCGGCACCGGCTATTCCTCGTTTACGTATCTCCAGCGTTTGCATGTCGACGCGCTGAAGATCGATCGCAGTTTCGTCGAGGCGATGCTGGAAGATGGGCGCGCCAAGCAAATCGTGCACGCGATCGTGAATCTGGCATGGAGTTTAGACATACAGGTTATTGCGGAGGGCGTGACGACACACGAACAGGCGCGTGCGCTCGAGAACCTTTGCGTTACGTTGGCGCAGGGCTATTTGTACGCGCAACCGATGCGCGCCGAGGACGCGGAACGGCTCGTCGAAACCAGCTACTCGCGACGTTAGATCATTCGTAGCGAATCGCAAGAGCCGGTTGAATGCGTGCGGCACGCACCGCCGGAATCGCTGCGGCGGCAAGCACGGCAAGCAGCATAAGCACGATTACGCCGGCGTACGTGAGCGGGTCGAGGGGTGAAACTTGGAACAGTAAGCCGCTTAGGAGTCTTGTAAAGATCGCCGCGATGACCAGGCCTGCGGCAATCCCAATGCCCATTTGCGCAATCGCTCCGCGCAACACGTCGTTCATAAGATCTTGCGTACGGGCGCCCACGGCTTGGCGGATACCAAACTCTTGCGTTCGCTGTTCCACGCTGTACGCCGTAACGGCATAGATACCGGCGAGGGCGAGAATGAGCGCGAGTATGGCCAGGATGCCGAAGAGCAGCGTCGCGGCCTGCGATCGCACGGCGTCGCGCGCCAGAAGCGTGCTGTACGATTCAACGTGCGGCGGAGCGACCAAAGGATCGATTCGCGAAAGTTCCGCCGCAACAGTTGAGGCTAGCGGGATGTCGGAGTTCGTTCGTACGACGTAAAACAGCGCCAGCGGAATTTGCTCTTCGGGGATGTACAGTTGCGGCTGCGGCAATTGCGAGTACGATGCGCGCGTATCCGCCACGACACCCACGATCGTTTGCGGCACAGGTTTGGCTGACGGAACAAACGGCGTGAGCGCAATCTGCTTTCCGACCACATCAACCGTCCCGAAAAACCGCCGGGCAAATGCAGCGTTCACGATAGCAGTCGATGCGGTCGAGGAAGCGTCGCGTGTGTTGAAGCCGCGGCCTCGCAGCATCCGGATCTGCATCGTGCTAAAGAAACCGGAGCTTATTGCGTCCGTCGAAACGGTAGCATGCGGATCCGGCCGGCCGGGGATGGTAAAGGCGCGCGGATAAGAATTGAAGCCGAACGGCACGATGATCGCCGCCGCTGCATCGGCGACGCCGGGCGTCGATCGTAATGCATCGATCATCCGGTGCTGAAACACCATCACCGAGTTCGATGCTTTGAATGCGGCGTTGGGATCGGAATAGTATTTGTCGTACGGCAGCGTGATCGTTAACAGGGAGAGGTTACGCGGATTGAACCCGAGTTCAACGTGCGTTAGCGCTACAAAACTGCGCAGCACGAGCCCGGCGCTGACGATCACCGCAACCGCAAGCGCAACTTCTGCAACAACCAAACCTGCGCGCATTTGCCGTCCTGCGCCGCGGTCTGCGCCGCGCCCGGCACCCTTCAGCGCTACCGTCATATCGTCGCGACGCATGAAGATCGGCAGCAATCCCGTAACGACAGCGGTAATCAGTATGAGCAGCGCGGCATAGACGAGCATCGGCAAATCGAACGAGACGGACTCCCAGCGTGGGAGGACCTCCGAAAATATGGAACGCAGTCCGCTCAGCATTCCGTATGCAAGAGCCGCGCCGAGAATGCCGCCCGCAGTGGCAAGAACGGCGAGTTCCGTCATCAGCTGTGCGACGATCCGCCCGCGCGCCGCACCGAGAGCGTTGCGCACGACCAGCTCCCGGTCGCGTGCGCCGATGCGAGCCATCGTTAAGTTCGCAATGTTCACGCACGCAATCAGCAAGACCATTCCGACCGCCGCGTAAAGCATCCACAGCAGCGTTCCGGTGCTGCCGACGATGCCCGCAAGCATCGGCTGCAACGTCGCACCGCGCGCATCGATGAAGTCGTGCGGATCCTTTGCGGCGTCCGCGTCGAGAATGCGTTTTACATCTGCGGTCGCACTCTCAATGCTCGCATTGGGTTTCAGCCGTGCAATTCCGTGGAAGCCCGTCCATACGCGTGACCCCGCAAGAATGGAATGCCGGTCGACGGGAACCCAAAAATCCCGCTGCACCAAACCCGTTGGAACCGGATCGCGGTAATTCCGCGGCATAACGCCGACAATCGTGTATGAATGGCCATCCATACGCAGCGTCTGTCCGACAACGTCGGGCGCAGCACTGAAATACATACGCCATGCGCGATCGGAAATAACGATGTTCGAGGTGCTCAAATCGCGCGGCCCGAGGACGCGTCCGAGCTGTGGGCGCACGCCCACAACGGAAAAGTACGATTCGTCAACGGTCCAGCCCGGTAGGAACACCGGCTTTGCGCTGCGCGTGAGCGTGGCACCGTTTTCACGAAGCAGCCCGATAGCCTCGAGCGTGCTATTCTGCGCTTCGATATCTCTTGCGTTGCGATATGAGATTTGGGTCTGAAGTGTTGTACCTTGCGATATAAAAACGAGGCGATCGCTATGCGGATACGGAAGCGGCCGCACCACCACCGCATCGAGAACGCTTGCAACGGCGAGGTTCGCGCCGATCGCCAATGCAAACGCAAGAATTGCGACTAGCGCATAGGAACGGGCCTTGGCCAAGCTTCGCAACGCAAATCCGAGATCGCGCAGCAGGTTTTCCGCGCGCATTCCTAACCCGGCGAAGACGATGTTCGCGGCAGCCCCCGGGAGCGCAGCACCATCGTACTCCTTTTGATCGATGGCGATTTGGGTGCCGAAACGGCGGCGAAATTCCGGCGGTGCAGCGAGCAACGCAAAACGCAAAATCGGATGCATGATGGGTGTTACGCCCCTGCCGGCAGAAGACGGCGGGAGCGCGCCAGTTTTACGAGGTTTGCCAAACGCGCGGCTTCGGCTTGTGCGATGCGCCGCCCGCGCGGAGTCAGACGGTAATACCGCCGGCGCGGATCGCCGTCATCCGCTCGCTCCACTTCAACGATCCACTCGTCGTCGAGCAATTGTTTGAGCATGCGATACAGCGTGCCGGGTCCAAGCCGCACCGCCCCTTCGGTTTCTTCTTCGACCTCTTTAGTGATGCTGTAGCCGTGCCGCTCGCCGTCGGCCAGCGCGAGCAGAATGTGGAAGGCACTCATGCTGATCACTGTATCGCACCTCGCTATATCTCATTTCGATATACAGCTGTTCGCGGCAAATGTCAAGGAGAGTGCCGTTGTACTAGGCCGCTTCGAAACGCTTACGGTACCGCTTGCCCCACGCTGCCATCTCGCGGATCACGGGCTCGAGCGTACGGCCGAACGGCGTTAGACGATAATCGACGTGCGGCGGAACGACGGGGTGCACGATCCGTTCCACTAAGCCGTTCTCCTCGAGTTCTCGCAATTGAAGCGTGAGCATGCGCTGCGTTACCCCGGGAATTTCGCGGCGGAGCTGGTTGAAACGCATCGTTCCATCGAGCAAATAGAACAATACCACTGTTTTCCATTTGCCGCCGATGACGTCGGCTGCCACGCTTACGGAACACCGGCTTGCATCGAATCGCGACTTCTTCATCGGTAATCCCTCACGGTATACAAAATAGTACTACAGTACATCCATGTGCGTACTTACGCAAACGCCCCTGCCATGCCATACTAGCATACATGCAAAGAATTATCGTAAAGAACGACGGCATTAGTGCCGCGCTGCGCCTCATTGAGTCGCCCGAACCGCAGCCGTTACCGAACGAAGCAGTCGTCGCCGTGCACAGCGTTTCGCTCAATCGCGGGGAAGTGGCACGTGCGTTGCAGCGCGCTGAAGATGGTTGGGAGCCCGGCTGGGATTTCGCCGGCACCGTGGTCCAAAAAGCTGCAGACGGAAGCGGTCCTGACATCGGCGCGCGCGTCGTCGGAATGCTCGATGGCGGCGCGTGGGCCGAACGAATCGCCGCCGCGACGTCGCGAATTGCGATGCTGCCCGACGGCGTTACATTTGAGTCGGCATCGGCGTTGCCCGTAGCGGGTTTGACGGCACTGTACGCTTTGCAGAAAGGCGGCGTGCTCGCCGGCAAAGAGGTGCTCGTCACGGGTGCGAGCGGCGGCCTAGGACAATTCGCAATACAACTTGCGTTACTGTCGAGCGCGAACGTTACGGCGCTCGTGCACCGCAATATCCCGGCGGGCGGCTTCAACGTCCTTCGCGCGGACTCCGAAGGACTCGCGGAGCTCTCGAAGCGGCGCTTCGATCTCATCATTGAGAGCGTGGGCGGTGAGGTTTTCGCAGCGGCTGCACGATCGATTGCGCCCGGCGGCACGCTCGTTACATTAGGCGCGACTGCCGGCACGGAAGCGCGCTTCGATATCCGCGAATTTTTCAACGTCGGACGCGCGCAGATTTATGGATTCAACATCTTTGACGAAGTTGCCGACAAACCGGCGTCGCATGGGTTGGCGCGTTTGCTTTCGCTCGTCGAATCGGGCGCGTTGCAAGTTCCAGTCACGTATCACGGCGCTGTGCCGGAATTCGACGCGGTCGCGCGGCAGCTGCTGGCCTCGCAGATTCCGGGCAAGGCTGTGCTCTCATGGGCTGCGTAATACGCTGAGTAATTGACATCGGCCGTACGCTGTGTTACCGTGCCGTTAATGTCTCGCTGGAACATGTACGCAATGCGAATGACTATGCGCCGCGCCGAAGGGTGCCGGTTGAGGTTTGCGTTGGCATAGCTCTGGTCGAACAGAGATAGCAGTCGCGGCCCCACCGGTACCGGTGGGGCCGTTTTTATTACGGAGTGATACTCATGCCAAATCAGTCATTTGGCCACTCTGCAGAACCGCGCGGCTTCACTACGCGCGCGATCCGCAGCGGCCAGGATCCCTGTAGCACGACCGGCGCCACGATCGTTCCCGTTTACCAGACCGCGACGTTTACGCTGCCGGACGTCGGCGTAACCAAAGGCTTCGACTACTCGCGCACCGCGAATCCGACGCGCAAGGCCTTGGAAACGCAGCTCGCGGATCTTGAGGATGCGCGCTTTGCAAGCGCATTCGGATCCGGCATGGCCGCGGTAGCGGGCGTTACGGCGTTGCTGCGCAGCGGCGATCACATTCTCGCCACGCTCGACATCTACGGCGGCACGCATCGCCTTTTCACAAAGGTTCTGCCGCGCTACGGCATCACGACGACGTTCGTTGACATGAGCGATTTGGACGCCGTCCGTGCGGCGATTCAATCGAATACAAAGATGTTCTGGATCGAGACGCCCACGAATCCCCTGCTGCGCATTGTAGATATTCGAGCGATTGCCGGCCTTCGAGAAGCCGGGCAAATCGTCGCCGTAGATAATACGTTTGCGTCACCGTTCTTTCAGAAACCGCTTGCACTCGGCGCAGACGTTGTGATGCATTCGACGACGAAGTATCTTTGCGGGCACAGTGACGTCGTGGGCGGAATCGTCATCACGGATAATCCGGAGCTGCATCAAGAGGTCGCGTTTCACCAAAACGCGGTTGGCGCGATTCCAGGCCCGTGGGACGCATACTTGACGCTGCGTGGGGCGAAAACGCTTGCGCTGCGCATGCGCGCGCACGAGCAGAATGCATTCGCTGTCGCGGAATTTCTAAGCGCTCACGACGAGGTTGCGGAAGTCTTTTATCCCGGGCTGCCGTCGCATCCCCAGCACGAACTGGCCAAACGCCAGATGAGCGGATTCGGCGGCATCGTCTCGCTCCGCGTACGCGGAGGCGCGGATCGCGCTCGAGCATTGGCGCGCTCGACACAGATTTTTAATCTCGCGACATCGCTGGGCGGCGTCGAATCGCTGATCTGCAGCCCCGCAGTGATGACGCACGCCTCTCTGACCGTGCAGGAGCGCCTGGCACTTGGCGTCACCGACGATCTTATCCGGCTATCGGTTGGAATCGAAGACGCACCGGATCTCATCGAAGATCTCGCCTTTGCGCTCGACGCCTCGCGCGTGAGGGCCGTCGCCGTGTAGCTATACATGTGAAGGGAGCGCGCCGATCTACAACGCGCTCCCTTCTTAGCTCACGCCGGGCTAAGGCGTATAGCTGCAGTCGTGAACGTGGTTTGAGTATTCGGGCTGGATTTCCCAAGTGTCGGTGTTGAGGACAACGTTGCCCGTGGAAATGCCGTTCGCCGGCGCACAGATATCGCCGATTTCCCCTTTAGAATTGTTGTACCAGGCGAGGTTGTTCGCGGCGACGTCGGGATCGGTAATCGTTTCAAATGTCTCGTGTGAAAGCGTCGATGCGGTGGAATCCGAAAGGACACCGTTCGGCGAAGGTTGCACTGAGACTTGGCAGCCGTTGATGTTCTGATACGGTTCGACCGAATAGAGCACGTGACCGATGTCGCTGTAATCGTTGCTGCCGTGATACGCGCAATAGATTACACCGTAGCAGCCGCCCGCGGAGGTGCTGCATTGCTGCACGCCGCTCTGTAGAAACACGTGATACTCCGCACCGTAACCGGTAGGCAAGTGATTTGCCGTGATCACGGTGTGAATGATATTGAAGATATCGGAGTCTTGCAACGGCAGCAGCGTGCTATACGAAACCGGATAATCGCCGCCCACGCTGTACGTGCCGCCGGCGTTGTACTGATTCACAATCGTGAGCATCGTGCTCGCGAACAGATCGTTTTGGAATTTGCTGATCTTGCCGCCCCACGGCGTTTCGGTCGTCGAATTTACGAGGATGTTGTATTCCTTGGCGCCGGTTTGCACCGGGCCGCCGAAGTAACTGAGATCGTTGCCTGCGGCGCTGGTCATCGGCGTGCGCAGATGCAGATCGAGCAATCGAGGCTGATGTCCGACCATCGGCATGTAGTAAGCCACGGAATTGCTGACCTTTTGCATGACCGCCCGAGCATTGGCACGATCGACGCTAAGAATCGGTTGCGAAGTTGAAGTTTGGCTTGAGGCGCCGGTCGCCGGCAGAGACGAAGTGGGCCCTCCTCCACTGCAGCCGCTGATGAGTGCAGCCAACGCCGCCGCGCCGGCTAACGCGAAAAGACCGCGAGATTGTCCGCGTCCGGGAAAGAACATTCGAATACCCTCCTAGCCTCTAGGGTAGCCGGGGCAGGCAGGCTAGGCTCTCCCCACTTTTGAGTAGAAAGGCGCCCGCGTGATGGAACTGCATCCGCCGCATCTCACGCCGGTCCCAATCAAGAACCGGCGCGTTTGGCGCGACCTGGCGCGGATTCTCTCGACGATCTTCAACCCATTCCTGACCGCGATCGCGCTCTTCCTCATTCTCTCGCACATCCGCGCCCGCACGACCGAAGAGTTTTGGTGGCTGCTCTTTCTCTCGACCTTCTTCACGTCGATCGGGCCGATGCTCTTTATCTTCTGGCTGTACGCAACGGATCGCATCTCGGATTTGGACATGTCGATCCGCGAAGAACGCGAGAAAGTGTTCGGCGTCTTCGTCGTCTTCTATCTGCTCGGCACGGTGACGCTGTGGCTCACGCATTCGCCGCGCCTGCTCATTGCGACGATGGCCGGATATACGCTCGCGACCATCATCGTGCAGTACATCACGCGCTATTGGAAGATTAGCACGCACGCACTCGGCATTACCGCACCGCTCGTCGTCTTGAGTCTACTGTACGGCGAACAGCCGCTGCCGTTTTTACCTCTCATTCCCGCGGTCTGCTGGGCCCGCGTGTATCTGAAAGCGCATACGGTCGGACAAGTCGTTGCAGGTGCAGCGCTCGCCGTGGTGTCGGTCGCGCTCTTCTTCTGGCTATTTCACGTTCACAGCATCATTTAGCGGC
>CAZHGH010000083.1:4210-13797 GCA_964531205.1 uncultured bacterium | reverse complement strand
GTCGATATCGTGCGCAGTCCGACCGGCGTGATGAAATCGGGCTCACTGAGCCGCTCGAGAATTTTCCGCCGCTGATCCGCTTCGGCAACGTTAAACAGCACGGGAAAGACTTCATCGGCGGTAAAGTTGTCTTGGTAATTCTGCTCTTGGTCGTAATTCAATACGAACGCGCCAGTGTCGTCGTTGAACATGTACTGCATCATCGCCTGACGCAGCGCTTGCGCTTCGTTTGAATAGCGCTGCCAGCGTTCGTGATCGCCGACAACCGCTGAAAGCATCGCCGCCGCTTCCAGCGCGAAAACGCCTTCTGCATTGATCTCGGTGACGGCGCCATCCAGCGTATAGTATGGAATGATGTTGCGCCACGAGCTGATGCCGAACATGTCGACGCCGCTGGCACGGCAGAACAAGAGCCCGTTACTATCGCGCTGCGTGAGCATGTAATCCGCAATCTTGGATATCAGCGGAAACCAGTTACGGACCCATTGATCGTCGAGCGTTGCGTTGTAGTGGTGCAGCATCGCAATAAGATGCAGCGGCGTGTCGTCGTTGATGTTCAGATCGTACGACGTCTTAAATCCGCTTACGCCCCGCACGTACTCGATCATCTCGCCGCTCTCGTCGACGAAGTTATTGAACACCTCGATCGCGTCGCGGCTGAACTGCGGTAAGAAATAATCGAACCCGTGCACGAACCACGACGTATCGCGCGACACCAGAATGTCCGACGGCGGCGAATTCGTGGATCCCCAACCGTTCGGATACTCTTTGATCACGCGCAGCATGTTGGCTTTCGCCCAAACGATGCCGCGGCTGATTGCGGGCGAGGGAGCCATAAAGCGAGCATCCTGCAGTTTCGATGCGAAATACCGCTGCGTTTCGTGCAGTGCTTTGGGATCGTGCAGCAACTGCTCGAGCACCGGCCGCGATTTCTCTTTGCCGTCTTTGTGAAACACGACGGCAAGCCGCAGCGATTCCCGCGCACCCGGTTGCACGACGATGCGGTACTCGAATGCTCCGAAGATGCGGCGGCTCACACATTCCGCAAGCTGCGGCGTGACTTCATCGAGATGGCCCTCGGAACGCAGAGAGCCCTCGCGCATGTGATGGAGCATCACTTGCTCGCGCAGCCCGACGATCGATGCATGCGGTTTGCGCGATCCGCCCCACCAACGCTCCGCGCCGGTCTGCTGATTCTTCGAACAGATGAAATCATCTTCGACCCACGCGCGCACTTCGTGTTCGGGTTCGCCGTAGAAGCGCTGTCCGACGAGCAACGCCCACGGGAAGACTCCGACGTCGAGCGGAGTTGCACCCGGATTATACAGCGTGAGGTCGACGACGAAACTTACCGAGCGGTCGTGCTTGGGTCCGTGCGGAACGTAGAACGCTTCGGTTACATGCAGCCGATCGGCGAGCGTGAATTCGGAGATCTGCGCATACGGCAAAAATGTGAACTCGCGCGTAATCTGCTGAGGAAACACCGTTTGCTGCAGATCCCGCATGCGATATGCGATTTGGTGCGTACCGAAGATAATCTGATCGGTGTCCGCATCCCAAAGGCCACGTATGCCGCCCTTCGCAGTCGATTGCGCGAAGGACTTAAAATTTCCAAGCAACAGGCCATACGGTGTCTGCGCCTCCGATAGGACGTACGCGCAATATTCGTTGTGCTGTGCGTCATAGCTCGGTCGCATGCGCTTGGACTACGACCTCCCGGAGGGATGTCCCGCTCGCAAACGCAAGGTCAGGGACCCATGAAAGCAAGCGAGACGCTGCGCGCGCCCGCAAAATTGAATCTCACGCTCGAAGTGCTCAGCCGCCGTCCCGACGGATACCATGGAATCCGCAGCGTGATGGTGCCGGTCGATCTCTGCGACGAGTTGCGCATCGAACCCGCCGAATGCTTCGCGTTCGAGTGCGATGCCGTTGAATTGCAAGAGCATAATATCGTTGAACGTGCGGCGCACGCGCTTTCGTTACCCAATTCAAATTTTCGAGTCTCACTGCACAAACAAATTCCAACCGGCGCCGGCATGGGCGGCGGCTCGAGCGATGCGGCGGCCATATTGCTGGCAGCACAGCGCGGAGTATTCGGAGCGGCAACCTCGGCGGAGTATCTTTCTATAGCGCGGTCGCTCGGTTCGGACGTGCCGTTTTTTTTAGTCGAAACCGCGGCGCTCGTCGAAGGAACGGGCGAACGCGTCACCGCGCTCGGCCCCGTGCCGCCGTGGCACGTTGCGATCGTAAGGCCACCCGTCGCCGTCTCAACGGCATGGGCATACGAACGCATCGATGCCGCTTCGCGGCCAAGCCGTCCGCGTAGCGAGTCAGTGAGTTTGCGGATGGCAGAAGCGCTGCAGCGGGCAGACTTCGACGCGGTTGTCTCGCTGTTGCAGAACGATTTCGAAGATGTCATCGCTCCCGCAACGCCGGAGATCGCGCATGCTCTCGAGTTGCTTCGTAATGCAGGCGCGGCTCATCCGCTTATGACCGGATCCGGATCGTGCGTTTTCGCATTGACGCAGACGCGAGAGCAGCGCGACGCGATTGCGGCGGCCGTTCAACTGCCCGAAGGTTACCGAATGTATACCGCATCGTTGTGGAACGGTGAGGCGTGGCGGCGCGCGGCGTAATCGGCATAACTGCGGTCGTACTCGCCGGCGGACCGCACGACGAACTTGCGGCGAAGACTCCCGGCGCACCGAATAAAGCGTTCGTCGCCATTAACGGCGTTGCGCTGGTGGAACGCACGCTACGCGCATTGCGTTCCTCATCATCCATCGGGCGAATCATCGTCGTGGCCCCTGAACGCGTGCACGGGCATCCGGCGCTTTCGCTCGCAAACGAATGCCGTCCGGACGGCGAGCGCATTCGCGACAGTCTGCGCAGCGGTCTTGCGGGTTTACCGCCCAGCGCCGATGTTTTAGTCAGCACGTCGGACCTTCCGGTGCTCACGCCGGAGTCCGTCGACGATTTCGTCTTTCGCGCCTCAGAAAAAAACGCGGATCTTACGTACGGCTGTCTCGAGAAGCGCGTACACGACGCAAAATTTCCCGAAGTTCCGCATACCTGGGCGCGTTTGCGCGATGGAACGTATTGCGGCACCGGCTTCATCACGATACGGCCGCGCATATTCCCATCGCTGGAACGCTTCATCGAGCAGCTCGGACATGCCCGGAAAAATCCGCTGCAACTGGCGAAGCTGTTTGGCTGGGATGTCTTGTTGCGTTTTGCGTTACGCCGCCTGAGCATCAGTGATGCGGAGCGGCGTGCCTCACAGGTTATGGGCGCGCCGGTGCGCGCGGTAATCTCGCCTTATGCAGAGATCGGCGTAAACGTCGATCGTGTCAGCGATATTGCGTTAGCCGAAAAACTCGTCACCCGCGCGGCGACTCCCAGCGCTTAAACAGATCGTGCTCGATGCCGAATTGGTCGAGCGCTTTACCCACGGTGTGATCGACGATGTCTTCGATGGATTTCGGCTGCGCGTACATAGCGGGCATCGGTGGTAGAATCACCGCTCCGATTTCCGCAAGCTGAGTTAACGTCCGCAGATGCCCGAGATGCAGCGGCGTTTCACGAACGACCAGCACGAGTTTCCGCCGCTCTTTCAAACAGACATCCGCCGCGCGCACTAAGAGATTCGCATTCACCGAGTATGCAATGGCAGCCGCGCTTTTGATCGAGCACGGTATCACGAGCATGCCTTCGGTGACGAACGACCCGCTCGAGATGGAAGCTGCCAAATCGTCGTCGCTATAAACCGTGTGCGCCAGCGCTTCAAAGTCGCGCACGCTCTTGTCGGTTTCCAACTCAATCGTTCGTGCGGCTTGCCGGCTCAGCACGAGATGCGTCTCCACATCAGTGCTCCGAAGCGCCTGTAACGCACGGTACGCATAAATACTGCCGCTGGCACCGCTGACGCCGATGACGATCCGTCGCATGCTTGCGCGGTTACACAGAGGCGGCAGGGTCGCCTTCGAGCATTTCCCAAAGAGGCCACGTGCAGTCTGCGGAGCATCGTGCTTTTCTCGCGGCCGCGACGGCTTGGAGCCGTTCCGGCGACGAACACCAAGCCGCCAGGATGTTGCGGTCGCCGCTATGCGGAGTTCCTCAAGAACTCGGAGCGGCATACATCGCGCTATCACAGCGCGAGGGTTCGCTTTTGGATTTAATCGCACGCGAACGCTTAGCCGTGGGTGGGGAAGCGCGCGAAGCGCTATTGACGTTCACCGCCGCACTACGCGATCTGAGCCGGCTTCCCAATGAAACGGCGGACGCGGAACGCGCCAAGTACATTTTCGAACGATTTAATTTGCGTATCGAATTGCCGGCGCAACCGGAAACGGCTGTTGCGGAGTCGTCCGTGTTTGAACTCGCGCAACCAATGTCGCGCGAACCGGGGACGGGTGTCGCGACACATAATCCGCGCTTTAGTGCTTCGCAACTCAATACGTACGTCGAATGCGCGCGCAAATGGTATTTCCGGTATCTGTGCGCGGCCGTTGAAGATAAAGGTTCATCGGCATCGTATTACGGTACGGCGTTTCACGCAGCGCTGGAAACGCTGCATGAGGAGTATCTGAATCCGCGCGAGGCGGACGCAGCGGAAATGGACCGCAAACTGCAAGGGTACATCAACGTTGCCTTCGACAGTTTCCGCAATATGTTCGAAACGCCGGTGGAGCTTGAATTGCAACGCCGGCGCGCGCGGCGTACTGCCCACAAATACGTCGAATGGCTCGTCGCAGAGGCGCGGCGCGCGCCGTTCACGGTCATCGGTTGCGAGATTGCGGCCGAACTTCAGATCGGCGGCTTCGATTTCATCGGCTACATCGATCGCCTGGATCGGGACGATCGGACAGGCGGCGTAAGCGTCATCGACTACAAGACCGGTTCCATCGCGATGAGTGCGGCGGAATATCGCGAAAAAGTCCGGCAATTCAAGGACTTCCAATTGCCCTTCTACTATTGGGCACGCACCGAAGCCGGAGACCGCGTATCGCGGCTCGCGCTGATTCCGTTGAAAGACGCGCTGCTTGACGTGCGCCCCATCTCGCTCGAGGTGGTGGCCGTCCCTGCGGAAGTTGCGCGTTCGCAAAGCGCTACCGGCGTCATTCCGATTGTGGAATTGGAACGCGCACGCGAGCGAATGGTCCAGATATGCAGTGAGCTAACATCCGGTGCGACCGCCTCATTTGCCGTAACGGACGATCCGTCGGCGTGCACGTTTTGCGCCTACACTGCGGCGTGCCCCGATCGTCCGTATCCGGTCGAGGAGCGCTTCGCCCGGTGAGCACCTTCATTATTGGGGGCGCCGGTTGCGGGAAAAGCACGGAGCTTCTGCGACGCGCACAAGACGCTGCGCGGCAGGGCTCGGTCCTGGTCACATCCGCCTCGGTCTCTTCATTACAAGCGCTCCGTTCGCGCGCTGCGGAGACGGCGATCGCGTTTCGCGAGCTGCACGACATCGCGGTCGAGGTACTCGCGATCTCGCGCCGACCGGAGCTCATCGACGACGTGCGAGCCGTCATGCTCTTCGAGCAGGCCGCACAACCGCTGCTCGGATTGGAATGGACGGAATTTCTCGACGATATCGACCCGGAAGTTCCGGGGCTGCGCGCGCCCGAACGGTTTCTCGATGCCGCGTTCCGGCTGCTTTCGAAGTTGCGAGACGCGCGCATCTCGCCGGAACAATTTTTGGAGACAGCGCGGCGCGGCGCCGCCCAGTTTTACGCAAAGCCGCCGAACTTCGCGCATCCGGACCTTCTCTACTATACGAAGGATAGCCATCGCAACTCGCTCGATATCGATGCGGCGGAACTGCAAAGACAGTACCGGCGGGAATTGGATCTCGCGAAAATCCTCGCGAAACTGTACGGGTCGTATCTCGATCATCCCGTACGGAGCGGCTGCCTAACGCCGCGTGACGCGATCGCTGAAGCGTCGAAGTTTTTGGAAGAGCATGCCGATATCGCGCGCGGCATGCGCGAACGCTATGCCGCGGTATTCGTGGACGACGCGCAAGAACTCACGCTCGGTGAACTGCAGTTTCTGCAAGCCATCTACGGAGAAACGCTCGACGGCGTAACGCTCGCGGGCGATCAGGATTCGGCGACGTCCACGTTTCGCGGCGCGCGTCCCGACCGCGTTTTTGCAGTGGCCGGCGAACGCGTGCAAATGACGGACCAACTGCGAAGTCCGTTTGCCGTCGACGTCGCATCCCGGCATCTACTTGGAACACCGGGTGCGCCGCCGGTAAGTCTCGATCCGCAGATAGGTCTTACGCTGTTTCGCGCAACCACTCGGCGCGCAGAAGCGCAGTTTATCGCGGAACACGTCATCGAACTGTTGCAGAACGGTACCGCACACGACGACATTGCCATACTGTTCCGATCGGTTCGTAACGTCCGGCCGTATCGCGATGCGTTGCTCGAACGCAACGTGCGCGTCCAGGTAACCGGCGATCTCAACCTCTTTACCGAGCCCGAAGCGCTGGACGCTCTTGCGATACTGTGGGCGCTGCACGACCCGTTCCGGCACGAGTATCTGCTGCGCGTGCTCGCCGGTCCGGTGCTTGCGTTCTCGGACGCAACGATCTATACGCTGTGCAGCGAGCCTCCTGACGCGCAAGGGCTGCTCTTTGCCGAAGACGATGAAGCCGCACAACAAGCGCGCAGCGGCCGCTGGGATCCGAAACGCGATCTGCGCTTGGGTTGGAACGTCTTGCGTGGCGATCAGGACGCGCGGTTGAGCGATCTCGCACTGGAACGGCTGAACGGCTTGCGGCGTAGGCGCAACGGCTGGCTCGAAGCGATGAAGAGCATGTCGCTTCCGCAACTCGTACGCCGTGTTTGGAGCGAAGGACTTGCGGCAGCCGGCACGCCCGGCAGTGCAGTCGCAGCGTATCAGCAGCAAACGCTCTCGCGTCTTTACGATCGCATCGTACGGTTTTCGCTCGAACAACCGGAAGGCGCGCTCGGCGATTTTCTGGAGTATGCGCAAAGCCGCATGGAAAGCGAATTTGAGGCGCAGGAACTCACCGAACATTCCGGTGCCGTTCGCATCGTCAGCATCGATGCGGCACGCGGACGCGAATACGATCACGTCGTTGTGCCGAGTGCGCGTGCAGGAGCGTTTCCGCGCTGGTACGCGCCGGACGCATTTTTGTATAGTCCGAGCCTCGGAATGATCGCCAAAGAGAACGTCGGTGAGGCGCGCGCTGCCCGCACTGCGAAATTTACGTATTACATGTTCCGGACGAAAGCGCGCGAGGCATATAACCGTGAAGAACGCCGCGCATTCGTCTACGCAATGCGGCGCGCGCGCAAGAGTGTGCTGGTTACGGCGTGCGAGCGGGCTACGCGCGGCGTGACGGCACCGGAGTTTTTGGCGGAATTGCAAGCTGCGCGGTTACCGGGAACCGTCGATCTGTCGGATCGTTGGCGCCCTGCGCGCAGCGTTTACGCCGGATGACATTCGAGCTTCGCGAGCTTTCCGCTGCGGCATACGCAGACCTCGTCCTACCGCACACGTTCGAGCTGTGGTCGTATGGACGGCCGATGGACGCCTATGCCGCGCAAACGCTGGCTCTTGCGAACTCGCGTTACGGGCGCAAGCAGTTTCGAACGCTGGCGCTAAGTGATGGGCATTCGCCGTTTTTATCAACGTTCAAACGTTACGAACGCGAAGCGCGCATTGGAACGATTGCCCTGCGCTGCATCGGAATCGGAGCGGTGTTTACGCCGGAGGAACACCGCGGTCATGGATATGCGACCGCGATGCTCGGCATGGCGCTCGACGATGCGCGCAAATCCGGCTTTGACTTTGCATATCTCTTTTCCGATATTCATCCACAGTTTTATAAAGATCTCGGATTCACCGAATTGCCGTCGCGCACGATTTCAGTGCGCGCCGATTCGCTAAGTCCCGAACGCATAACCGTAGAGCCGCTGTCCGAACGTGATTGGACTGCCGTGCGCGCCTGCTTCGAAGTCACCGACGGTCAACGTGATTGGGGTTTGGTACGGCCGCCGAGCGTTTGGGATTGGATGCGCATGCGCATGAGCGGACGGGAAGGGCATAACGGAGGGCAACCGTTCAATCTCGTCGCGCGAAAAGGCCGCACCGTAGCCGCATACGTCATCGGCGTGCGCGAACCCAAACATGATGCCTATGTCTTCGATGAATTCGGGTTCACGAGCGATCGTGCAAAGGAACTCATTGCGCCGCTTTTGCGCAGCGCAGCCGGGGATTTGCGGCGCATCGTGAGTTGGCTGCCGCCGCAAGGTGCGCGTGCGCTGCTTCCACGCGGGTCGGTGCGCCGCCGCGCTGAAGCGATTTGGATGATTGCGCCGCTCTCTACGAACGGCCGTCACTTTCTGGAACGCGCGAAGAACTCCGGATCCGCCGACGGCATCTGGGCCTTAGATCATATTTAACCACTCGTCATCGTGAGGTATCGAACGACCCTGAGCGCAGCATCGATGTAATAGTCGATGCGAGTCGAAGGGCGAACCCGCAGGGCTCGCAGTTTTTCTCTTATGCAAACAAACTTGTCTGCTTAGGCTCCCCGTTCACAAGCGAGGCAACGCGCGTTCCGAGTAAACGCACCGGCGTTTGTCCGAGATCGGCGCGCCGCAGGCAATGCACCGCAGCTACGAAGATGCGCCGAGCTTCCGCCGTCGGCTCGGCGAGATTCGTTTGGCGGACGACGATTTTAAAGTCGGCGCGTTTGACCTTGATGCCGATGGTGCATGCGCACAAACCTTCGCGTTCGAGTTTTTGCGCGAGTTCTATCGCCTGCTCGCGAAGCACCTCACGAAGGCGGCGTTCGTCGCGCACGTCGTATTCGAAGGTTTCCTCAGTGGAAATGGATTTTGTTTCGCGATCCGGCTCGACGGCGCGCGTATCGATTCCGCGCGCGAGCTCGCGCAGTTCCAATCCCCACGAGCCGAAAATCGCTTTCGCCTGTTCGTCGCTCAGCGCCGCCACGTCGCCGATTGTCGTTATCCCGCGCTCCATCAAACGCGCTTGAGTCTTCGGGCCAACGCCCCAAAGACGTCCAACGGGCATCGGCGCAAGAAACGCCGCCTCCTCACCAGGTTTCAGCGCTTGAATGCCGTTCGGCTTGCACGAATCGGAGAGCACCTTCGCGACCATCTTGCCGCTCGCTACACCTGCGCTGACTGTAAGATGCACCTCATCGAAAATTTCGCAGCGAATCGTCTGTGCGAGTTCGACGGCGTCGTCGAGCGAAATGTCGCCGAGATCGACGAATGCCTCATCCATCGATAAGCCCTGCACGAGGTGACCGCGCCGTTCGAATATCGCAAAGATGGCGCGCGACACATCGCGGTATTTTTGCATATTCGGAGGCACGACGATGAGGCCCGGGCACGCTTGCAGCGCCTTCCACAGCGGCACTGCGGATTTTACGCCGAATGGACGCGCTTCGTACGATGCGGTCAGCACAACGGCGCGTCGGCTCGATCCGGCGACCGCGACAGGTTTGCCGCGCAGGCCGGGATTATCGCGAATCTCTACGTTCGCGTAGAACGCGTCTACGTCGAAGTGGGCGATCA
>CAZHGH010000083.1:0-4110 GCA_964531205.1 uncultured bacterium | reverse complement strand
ATGGCGCGGATCGTTTCCATGTTTCGCAGATCGTCCGCTTCTTCGCCGGGCGTTTCGAGAATAGCCGTTTTATCTCGCAGTTCGGGGCGCGCAGCGAGCGCGCGAAACCCTTCGAAGCCGATGTTGCCTTCGCCGATGTGATGATGACGATCGCGATTACCGCCGAGCGGAACCTCCGTATCGTTGAAGTGGAACATGTGCACGCGATCGAGGCCGATTTGCTCCGCCGCTTCGTATAGAAAATCATCGACGCCGCGCTGCGAATTTATCTCGTATCCCGCCGCCCATGCGTGCGCCGTGTCGAGACAGACACCGAGACGCGGGTGATCCAGCGCCTTGACAAAATGCCCAAGTTCTTCCAGCGTGCCGCCGCATAGCGAACCCGCTCCGGCCGAATTTTCCATGACGAGATATACGCCTTCGGGCATGTCCGTCAGCGCTTCTTCCAGCAAATGGCACGCGGACACGAATCCTTCTTTGCGATCGCGCCTGCCGTACGAACCCAAATGCGTGTTTACGTAGCGGATGCCGCCCGCTTCGGCGGACGCAATATCGGCCTTTAACAACGCAATCGATCCCGCGGTAATCTTCGGATCGTCACTTGCCAAGTTGATCAGGTACGGCGTATGAATGACGCAGGGATCGATCCCGGCTTCCTTACGCGCGTTTTTAAACGCTTCAAGCGCGGGCCGGTTCGGCGGGCTCGTTCGATAGCTGCGCGGATTGCTCGAAAAGATTTGAACCGCCGTGCACTTGACGCGTTTTGCATACTCCAGCGCCGCGGCGTAGCCTGCGCCGACGCGAACGTGAACTCCGAGCCGCATTAAACTCTCTTTGCGAGATATAAGTATTGAATGTATGCGAGCGGCACGGTTGGATTCCCGTCGCCAAGGCGTTCGCGCAAGCGCTGCTCGAGTAGGCTTACATACTGCTCGCTTTTTGCGCCCAGCGCTTGACGCGTGTTCGGCCTCGTGCGCTCGTATCCCAAAAAGCGATCGAGCGGCATACCCGTGCGCCACGGAATCACCCGAAGCGTTTGCTCCGCCAACTGCGTCGCAGCGTAAAATTCTCTGAAGCCGCTCGTCAGGCCGCTCGCCGGCGGTTCGATGCCCATATCGCGAAACGTCTGATCGCGCAAATCCGTAACCGTATCGCGCGCCATGAGCTGCTTCCACCAAATTGCAATTATTCCGCCGGCGCGTAGCACGCGCACAGCTTCTTCGAGCGCAAGCCAGCGATCCACGTAATGATACGTCTGCGCGCTGATGACAACGTCGAAGCGCTCGTTCGGAAACGGAAGCGCCTCAGCAGTGCCCTCCACGAAAACGGCATTCGGGTACTGCTCTTTTGCTCTCGCGAGCATCGCGGCCGACGGATCGACGCCTGTAACCGGAAAGCCGTTTACCGCGAACGGACCGCCGGCAATTCCCGTGCCGCATCCGACATCGAGAATCGTCGCGCCGCGGCGCAAGCCGAAGCCGGCGATCGTGTCGTAAAGCTCGTTAGAATATCCTAACCAATAGGCGGCGTATTCATCCGCCACCTGTGTCCACGGATCCGTCGTCATGCTTCTTGTTGTGGCGCGCTCTCTTCCGCCTGCGGAACGTTGGCCGTGAGGTTTGCCGTCAACAGATCCAGTTCGAGCGGCTGCCCTTGCTCCAGTTCCATAGGCGGCAGATCATCAAGGGAACGCAGACCGAACGACTCAAGAAATTCCGGCGTCGTTTTGTAAAGCATCGGCCTTCCGACGACGTCCTTGCGTCCCGCCTCCGCAACCAAGTTGCGATCGAGCAATGTCGAGACGACGCTGTCGGAGGCCACGCCGCGAATGGCTTCGATCTCGCTTTTCGTCACCGGCTGCATGTACGCGACGATCGCAAGCGTTTCGAGCGCCGGCGTCGAGAGACTGCTCTTCGGCGGCAACAGATACGCTTCAACAACTTCGCGCGCGGACGGAGCGCTCGCAAACCGGTAGCCGCCCGCCACTTCACGCAGCACGATGCCGCGATCCGCGTAGTCCGCCTCGATGCGCTGAAGCGCCGCGGCGACCTCGACTTCGGTGCCATGCGTCAGCTTCGCGATTTGCTTGATAGTAAGCGATTCGCTCGCGACAAAAAGCAGCGCTTCGATGGGACGGCGCAGCAGCTCGATCTCGTTCTCGAGATCTTCGGATGTGGTTTGTTCTACAAGATGTTCTTCTGTGGTATTCACGTATGTCTACTGTGCGGTTGCGTGTGTGGCTGGAAAAATGCGAATGTCATCAAACAATTCGGGCTGTTCGTACTCGACGCGGTGGCGGCGGATAAGTTCCAAAATCGCGAGGAACGTTACGATGATCGACTCGCGCGTCATGCCGAGTTCATGACAAAGTTTTGAAAAGAGCGCCTCGCCGTCTTCGCGTACGCGGCGCATGATGTAGTCCATCGACGCCATGAGGGAAAGCCGTTCGCGCGCAATCGTTCGTTTCTCGGGCCGTGCAGTGCGAAGCATAGCGATGAAGGCGCGCGTGAGCTTTTCCGGATCGATGCGATAGCGCTGCCGCAATTCGCTGACCGGATCGCCGGTGTCGCGATAGTAGTACGACGACGCCTCGAGTTGCCGCGAACGAAGTTCCTCGCCCACTTCGCGATATTTCGAGTAAGCGATGAGCCGCTGACGAAGCCGCTCTTCAACTTGCTCGGGAGTCTCCGCTTCCTCGTCTTGAAATTCCGAAGGGATCGGCGGCAGCAGCGCTTTCGACTTCAAAAATACCAGCGTCGCGGCAATGACAAGATACTCGGCCGCAACCTCAACGTCGAGCGCTTCCATCATTGAGATGTACGCCAGATACTGTTCGGCAACCGTCGCAAGCGGTACCGTTGCGATATCGAGTTGGCGCTCTTTAACGAGACTTAGCAAGAGGTCCAGCGGACCGTCAAAAACTTCAAAACTGACGCGCAGCTTGTGCTCGTCAGTTTGTTGTTGTTGTTGCTCCGGGATCAGGGAAGTGGCTACGGAATCAGTCAAGAGGTTCTCTGTTCTGCCGTCCTCGCGACGACCGGTACGTCGCCGAATGCGGTGGGATTTGCGACCAGGTAGTCCAGTCCCAGGTCGATCAGACGCTTCTCGTTCACGTACTTGAGGGCTTTCTTCGCTGCGCCGACTTCGAACCAGCGGGCCTCGTCGACCTCGTGGTCGTGGTTGGCTGTGTCGCCGCTCAGATAACGCATCAAATAGAAGGTTACGGATTTCTTGTGCTTGGCGCGGTTCAAATAGAACCAATACGAGATGTCGCTGAGCTTCGTTATGATCTCGGCCCAGCAGCCGGTCTCTTCGCGCACTTCGCGAAGCGCAGCTTGCTCGTGAGATTCTTTGGCTTCAACGTGTCCTTTGGGCAACGTCCAAACACGTGGCGTACCGCGTCCGATGAGCAAAGCATCGTACGTCGATTCACGCCGGCGTAGCACAAGTCCACCAGCCGAAACCTCGTATTTGATTCGCATTTTAAAGCCCCTGAGGAGCGGAAAGGCGCCCCAGTGGGTCGCCTCGTGATTACCTCAATTATAGCGGAAAAGGCCAAGAAGAGCCTGCCGGGAGGTTGGTCCTTTTTACCTCAGGGAAGCGCTCTGCTGCATTCAAGGCGGCGTACATCGGAGGCGCTTGGAGCGCGCCCGTCCGTGAACGTAAGCACCCACTCGCCTGCCGGTGGGCAGGCCGGCTCCGCGGCCAGGGGCGCGGGGGTCGCTGAGGCATCGACGCGGCCAATACTCACGCGGCCGCCGCTGTTCACGTAGAGCGCAAGCGGCGGCTGGCCGAGCGTCGCCTCCGTCACCGCAGCATCCGTCGCTATCGGTGCCATGCCGGCAACCTGAAGCGCATTAGGCGCAGTCGGACGTCCCGAGTACAGCGACATCGTGAACCCCACGGGGTCTCGCGGTGTAAGGACCAGCGTCGCGCCGTTGCCGCTTGTTGCAGCGATTGCTCTCGCGTAGGCGAGAGCAGCGTCGAATTGCGTGACCGCGGATCGCATAGCCAAAGGCCGGGCGCCGGGGCTCATCCCGAAAGCAATCGTGGCGACCGTTATAACGATCGCCACGACCACCACCAATTCTACTAACGTAAATCCGCGCT
>CAZHGH010000082.1:0-14236 GCA_964531205.1 uncultured bacterium | reverse complement strand
GAGAAAATCGTGCCGCGTTTGACCTCGATATTTCTGCCGTGGTGGAAGTAATTGAAGATGCCGACTGCCGCGCCGACGCCGGGCACGGGTATTGCACCTAAATATGCGGGCGCACCGCCACTCGACCCGCTCGCCGAAAGACTGCTCGCGTTATGATCCAGCACGACGCCTACATGCGTTCCGCCGGGAAGCACGAGATAGCGCGGCTCGAGCACAAGTGTGCCCGCGGTGCCGTTGCGTCCTGCCGCCGACGCGATTGAAACGATGCCGTAACCCATCGTGCGCGCGGGAATGACCACGTCTTTTCCCATGGTAACGGCGTTGATCGTTTCGAACCGATAGAAATCGCCGGGGCGCGCATTCGAGGAATCAACGTCGTCGATTGTTTGCACCGCAACGACGGTGCATGGATTCAAACGATTCAGGAGCGCTATAGTTTCCGGATCTCCCGCATGTGCAGCGGAAGTGGCAGCCAATAAGAAAGCTGCACAAAGCCAAGGAACTGCGCGTTTGCTCATTAGGGGAATACTACCCGGTCGAGTGGCCCCGAGCCTTCGGCCCTTGCTGCTTGTCGTGCGCATACTGTATCGTTACAGTGCTGTGAAGCTGCGGCTTGCATCCCTCCTCGCGATCGCATTGTTGTCCGGCTGCGGCGGAGGCAAAAGCGCGGGTACCTCGCCGTCCGTGTTCCCGACGCCGATGGTGCGCTTCATCTATGCCACCAACGCCGGCACGAACGCGGTTTTCTTATTCAACGGCAACACCGGCGGCAATGCCGCACCCGCGCAAACGCTTAGCGGCAACCTGACGCAGCTCGACAATCCCGCCGGACTGACACTCAGCAGTTCGGGCATTCTGTACGTTGCAAACCGTTCGACGACGGGCAACGGTGCGATTACAGTCTATCCCGGATTTACGGGCGGCAACATCGCGCCGACGTTTTTTATTCGCGGCAACGTGACGCAGCTCAGCGATCCGTCGATGATCGTGCTCGATAGATCGGGTGCAATATATGTGACGAATCCGAGCACCAATCGCATTGTCGCGTTTGCAGCCGGCTTAAATACAAACGTCTTTCCATCGCTGTGGATCCAAGGCGGCGCAACGAACCTCTCGCAGCCAAATGGCATTGCGCTGGACACTCACGGCAATATTTACGTTGCGAATACCGGGAACAACACGATTACGGCGTACGCACCGGTCTCCACCAGTACCGTTCCCGCAGATGAAGCGCCCTTTGTCACGATTTCGGGATCGAATACTGGGTTGAACGCGCCGTTCGGTTTGACGTTCGATTCCGTGGGACGGCTCTGGGTCGGCAATCAAGGAACGAATACGATTGAGGTCTTCCCGCCGGGCGCGGCCGGCAACGTCTCGCCGGTGTTTACGTACACCGGCAGTGCAACGCAGCTCAACCGTCCGGAGCAGATAAGTTTCGATTCATTCCAAGAGCTGGACGTAGCGAATTTCGGCACCGGCAGCGGATCCATCGAAGTGTTCGCGCAATTGCCGTTCCCCTTACCGACGACGGGGAACGTTCCGCCGACGCTCTTTATCACCGGCGCGGCGACGCAACTTACGTCTGCGGTCGGCGTCGCGGCTACGCAATAAGTTAAAGCCTATCGCATTTCGCGGCGAAGACGAAGTCGCTCTCCGTCAATCCTTTGATTTTGTGCGTCCAAATCGTCAGTTTGACGCGGCCCCACGCCAAGTACACGTCGGGATGATGCTGCTGTTCTTCGGCAAGCGCACCGACGCGGTTCACGAAATCGAGCGCTTCCCGAAAATCTTTGAAACGGTACGTTTTCTCGAGATAATCGTGATCGTTGTGGCGCAATTGCCAATCGTTCGCGAGCTGCGCCAGCATCGCTCCGGCTTCGTCACGTCCCATCGGCGGTACGCCGCCTTTGCACGGCACGCACTCGCGCTGCGCTAAATCAGTCACCGCTTGTAAAAATCAGCCGGTACCGCACGTCGTTCAGTTCCCGCTTCTGTACTTTGGCTTCGATCGCATCGGCCAACTCGTTCAACATGTTTTGCAGCGTGTGCTCCGCAAGGCCTCCGGTGAGGAACTTGTCGAGCATCGCTCCCAGCGCTTTCATTGGCGGCTCGTAGTCACCCGCAAGCCACATAGTCGAACTCGATGGTCCGTTCGGATCGATGCCGATGGCGCCTTCGAACACCGGAAATGCGTCTTTGCTTCGCCGCGCACACATTCGGAAACGGATCTCATGACGCGGTTCCGTCGACTCTTCGATGCGATCGATGACAACCGGGATCGCGACGTATCCCACGTCCGGCAAACCGAGCGCCGAAAGTTTCGCATAGAGCGCGAAATCGCCCCATCGTCCTTTTTCGGCCTCCATGTCGTGCAGAATCTCGGACGCAGCCGTGCGCGCCGGCACTACGGGTACGTTGAGCGGCCGCTCCATTTGCACGTGCATGGCGACATCATACCTGGAGAGTGCGCAACTGACGCCAACCGTCCGCTTCCTCGATGCCGTCGATCGTAAACCGCTTCTCGCGGCTGCGAGCGCCGTACAGCAACGTAATGCGGCTCCTCGGCAAGTCGAATGCGTCCGCCAATGCACGAATGCATGCTTCGTTCGCGGCGCCTTCGACGGCGCGTTCGCGCACCCGAAGGACGACACGTTCTCCATCAACCAAGATGCCCGGCTGTTTCGAACCAGGTTTTACCGTCACGCTGAGTTGCACGTTAGCCGTTTTTCGGAACGAGACGGAGCTGGCCGTGCGCGTAGTCGAGCACGACGCGATAGTTCGAGAGAAAGCGCGCTCCGAGATGGCCATCGGCGGTGCCTTTAAGCGTGCGTGTCGTACCGATCTCTTGATTCTGTGCGGTAATGCTGCCGATGCGCACCGTCGGAATGCGTCCGATCATCTCGATGCTATTGCCGCCGATACCGCTGACATTTTGGCTGGTCGTCGGCTCGAACAGTCCGCTATGTTGCTCGTAATAGTCGTACGCGAGATTGATGTTCGATTCATCGCCTGTGTCGACCGCAAGCGCTGTCGGGAGATCGCCGAGCGTTACGGTAATGACCGGCACGAAGTTTTCGAATTGCAATGGTACCGTCGCGCCGTTTTTATCGGCTTCCGTTTGACCGCCGAAGTACATCGCATGACGGGAGTAGTCGATCGTAACCGCCGTACTTGCAAGAACGTCCGCGCCGAGCACGACATCGTAACCGTAACGGTGAATGTCGCTTAGCACAATGTAGTTTGCGTCCCCGAACCGGACGTTGCCCAGCTGAAGTGGGCCGGTACGGACAACTTCGGTCGCATAATTCCCCAGACCGGAAACGGGCACCATGCCAATCGGTTTGAGCCCGAGGCGCTCGGCAAGCTCGACGCTCATCGATAGACTCGAGTTGCCCGTATCGATCAGACAGCGCGCGCTTACACCGCCAATCGAACACTGACCGACGGGCGTTGCGCTGAGCGGATCGATCGGCATGCCGGCCGGAGTCTCGCCAATCTCTGGGCTTAAGCCGTGCGGCGCAGCCAACGTACCCGGAGCGACGGCGCGCGTGATGTAGCGTTCGAGCGGCGTGCCGTTGCGATCGATTTCAAACGGCAACTCGTACGGACCGATGCGCCGGTAATCGTGCATCGTAAACGTTGCGTTGCCGTTGACGTCGCGCGCACCGGCAACAAGCCACGTTTGCGGATCGACGAACACAACCGCAGGCAGTGCAATTGCATCCGAGACGTAGAGCCGAACGCAACGGCGCCCTCCAAACATCGCGTAGCCGCCGTCGTAAACTCTTCCACCGTTCGCTGTAAAGTCGGGAGCGAGAAACTGCAGCGTTCCGATCATGCGCAACATCCGCAGATACGCATCCGGCACCGGCGATCGTGGAAGTGCCGTGCCGTTGATGTTGACCGAGAACAGTCTCTGTCCGTCGAAGTAGCTTGCGACACACGCCTCGCCGGTGCACTGACGCAGCTCGAAGCGAAATCCTTGGACCTCGGTTTGCAGCAACGTCTCGCGCCTGTCGACGATGTGCGGCGAGGTGCTGGCGATGTGGGCCGAATAGACCGGACCGGCCGCAGCGCGCATCTGTGCGAGAATTGCGGGCGCCGGCGGCAACGGCGCCGCACCTACGAGTGCGAACGGCGCCAACACGCAGAGCAACGTAAGCCGCGCGGCGAACCTCATAGCATGAAATTCGATTCCCTCGACGGCTATCTTCTTGAAGAGAAGCCTCCGAAGGCGCAAGTCGTTAAAGAATTGCTTAAAGAGCGCGCCGACGTCCCGGGTTCGGCCGCGTTTTACCAGGGCATCCAGATGCTCGGTTCCAAAACGCCGGACCTCACCCTCATCGCATTGCGTTTAGTGCTCGCCGGAAAAAAGGCGGACGACACAACGGTCATTCGGATGCGGCAAATCGTCGAACGTGCGCGCGCGAAGGGAATCGACGCACAGAGCGCCGTCGAAGCGTATTATAAGGAACTCCAATGATCGCGCGCCTTGAGATACCCCGAGCCTGGATGTGGTCGGCGTGGCAAGCGGATCGCGGCATGGCGTTCAACAGTTACCTCTTCGAACGCGACGGCGGCGCGGTGGCCGTCGATCCGCTGCCGCTCGACGGCGAGACGCTGGAGTGGCTTTCATCGCTCGGCGGCGTTCGCAGCATCGTTCTGACCAATCGCGATCACGAACGGGGCGCACAAGCGCTGCGCGAACGCTTCGGCGCGCGCGTGCTGACACATGAACTGGAAGCCGAGCGGTTCAGCATTCCCGTCGATGAAACGTTTGCGAACGGCGAAGAAGTGTTTGAAGGCGCCCACGCCATCGCGTTGCCGCACGGCAAAACGCCGGGCGAGATTGCGTTGCATTTACCGGCTGCACGTGCTGCTGTAGTCGGTGACGCGCTTATCGGCGCGCCTGCCGGCTCGCTCAGTTTGTTGCCCGACGCGAAACTCGAAGATTCGCACAAACTGCTTTTAGAGCTGCGCAATCTTTGGGGCCGGCAGCTCGAGAGTTTGCTGCTGTGCGATGGTGCGCCGATCTTTCACGATGCGGACGCAGTGCTCGGCATGTTTTTGGAAATGCGCGCCGGTGCCGAGATAAACCGGATCAACGTCGATGAAGTGATCTTCGAGCCGGAGACGGAGCACCCACGCTTCGAGTGCGAAGCCGCCGAAGTGGGACTCTTGATCGGCGCGCGCAAACTCGGCTACCGGCTGGCGCGCCTCGCGCCGGGCAAAGCGTTTTGTCCTTTGCACTCGCATGAGATTAATGAAGAGTTCTTTTTCGTTTTGGAGGGGAACCCGAGCATTCGCACGCTTCGTGGAACGATCCGGTGCCGGCCCGGCGATTTTATCGCGTTCCCGACGGGCGAGCGGGGCGCGCACCAAGTGCTCAACGAAAGCGACGCTTCGTGCTTGGTACTGCTCGCCGGTATGGAAATAACCGCCGAAATGTGCCATTATCCCGATTCGGAAAAACTGCTTGCGGTCGCCGAGAACGGCACGCGGCGCCTAGTCCGGTCGGTGCCTTTGCTGGACTACTTCGACGGGGAGTAGGTTGCGGCCAACATTTTACGGGATGCTCACCAAACCCAAACGTAGAATGGAACGCCTCTGTTGGGCATTCGCGTTGACTCTAGCGAGATGGCTTTGTTTCGTACTATTACGGCGGCGACGCTGGCCGCAGCCCTTGCGGCTGGCGCAGGCGTTGCCATTGCCATCGCGGACCCCCCGCCCTGGGCGCATGCTCACGGGCACAAATCCGAAGAAGGCGAAGCCACCCCGCGATCGCATGCGACAGTCAGCGGTACGATTGCCGGCATCGACTACCTCAACGCGAGCATCCTCATTGCAACGCCGCGCGGTCTGGTACCGGTCGCGGTAACGCCGACGACGAGCATCTTTCGTGGTTCGACATTCGCAGCGTTTTCCGATCTCGGACGAGGAGCACGCGTCAGCGTCGACGTCAGTCAAGTCGATGGGCGGCTCATTGCCCAAATCATTCGCATTCGCTGATCTCACAAAGTATTATCGCGATGCACGAGGCCGTCGAGCTGCGCTCGGCGGCGTTTCATTTTCGGTCGGCGACGGCGAGACGCTCGTCGTTCTGGGTCCGAGCGGCGCAGGAAAGACGACGCTGCTGCGCATTCTCGCCGGTCTCGACGTTCCCGACGAGGGGACTATTTCGTTAGACGGGCGAGATATCACGGCGCTGCCGCCGCAAAAACGCCGCATCGCGATGGTGTTCCAAGACGATGCGCTCTTCCCGCATCTGACGATCCGCGAAAACCTTGCGTTTGCGGGCGCGCCGCGCGATCGCGTGGAGCGCGTCGCGCGTGCGCTCGATATCGATGCTCATTTAAACGAACGTCCGGCGCGTCTCTCCGGCGGCGAACGGCAACGTGCCGCGCTCGCGCGAGCGGTGCTCAGCGATCCTCGCGTGCTCTTGCTCGACGAGCCGTTTGCGCATTTGGATCCGCAACTGCGCGAGCATGTGCGCCGGCAATTCGCGGAATTCCGGCGGCAGTTTTCCGGCGCTGCCATACACGTGACACACGATCACGTCGAAGCGCTTGCCATTGCGGATCGCTTGGCGATCATGATAGACGGAGAGTTCGTTCAGCACGGGACGCCGCGTGAAGTGTATGATTTCCCCGCAAATGTTCGCGTTGCAAGGTTTTTCGGATCGCCGGCAATGAATCTGCTGGACGGAGAGATGGAGATCGCCGGCATACGACCCGAACACGTTCAATTCCAGGATGGTGCTGCGTTTCGCGGACGCGTTCTCGCGCACGAGTACAACGGTGCCGATACGTTCGTTCGTCTTGCAACGCCGCGCGGCGAACTGCTAGTGCGTTGTTCCGGCGATGATACACTGCCGGCAATTGGAGTGGACGCCGGCATACATCTGCCCGAGGCGTTCGTTCGTCGCTTTAATCCCACAACTGGAGAGCTTTTGACATGACCGATCTGCGCGCGCTTGCCGCAGGGGTTCTTTGCGTCGGCTTTGATGCCACGCGCATCGAACCGGAATTCGAAGCGAAACTGCGAGAGACGCCGCTCGCCGGACTTATTTTGTTTGCGCGAAACATCGAATCTCTCGCGCAAACGCGGGCCCTCACCGACACCATCCGCGAGATTCTTCCGGATCCCATCATCGCAATCGATCAAGAAGGCGGCCGCGTCGCGCGCCTGCGCGATGGCGTCGAGGAGCTTCCTGCAATGCTTGCACTCGCAGCAACCGGCGATGTGCAGCTCGCCGAACGCGCAGGAGCGCAGATGGGCTTCGATTTGCGCCGCGCCGGCGTCAATGTCGACTACGCTCCGGTGCTCGATTTAGCGCTCTACAAAATGAACACCGTTATCGGGGCGCGTTCGTTCGGCGACGATCCGCAGCAAGTCGTGCAGTTTGCCGCTGCGTTCGCGCGCGGTTTACGCGCTCAGGGCATCGTGCCGACGTTCAAACACTTCCCCGGCCACGGTTCGACTGCGGTGGATTCGCATTTAGATCTGCCGGTCATCGATCTCGACGAAGCGACGCTGCGTTCTCGCGACCTCGCGCCTTTTGCGGCGTTGCTGCCCGATGCGGAGGCCGTGATGACCGCGCATATCGTTGTGCGGTCATTCGATCCGGATCAACCCGCGACGCTTTCACACAAAATTCTGACGGAGCTTTTACGGGTCGAACTCGGTTTTCCGGGCGTGTGCTTTACGGATTGCATGCAAATGGACGCAATCGCAAAGAGTGTCGGAAGCGCACAGGGTGCGGTGGAAGCGCTCATCGCGGGCGCCGATTGCGTGCTCATCAGTCACGACTATACCATCGCGAAAGAAAGCATCGGCCTCATCGTGGAGGCGGTTGCAGAGGGACGGCTCGCATCCGAACGCTTGCAAGAAGCATTCCAGCGCGTGCAAACGCTACGGCTCAAATTGCGCCCGCCGTTGCCGCTGGATGCGGCGCCGCCGCATCCGGGCGTCGGGAAAGAGATCGGCCGGCGCGCCGTGACGCTGATTCGCGGATCGTCGCATGCCGCCACGGATGCAAGCATCGTCGTTACATTCGAAGGCACGACGGTTGAAGGCGTGCAGGGCATGCATACCGAGCATGCAGCGCTCGCCCACGATGTACCGCAAATCCGCTTGCCGCTCGACCCCGAACCGGGCGACGTCGAAGCGATGCTTACGAACGTTCGCGGAAGCGGAAAACGGCCGATCGTCTTGATGCGCCGCGCGCATGTGTACACGCGACAGCATGCGGCCGTGCAACGCATCGTCGATACGTTCCCGAACGCACTCGTCGTCTCAACGCGAGAGCCGTTCGATGCCTTCGATATCTCCGGCGCTCAGAATGTGCTTTGCACGTATGGCGACGATAAGCCGAGTATGAGCGGCTTAGCCGAAGTGATTTTTAACGGCGCACCGGCTTCCGGACGCTATCCCCTGCATGGAGAAGCGATTGCTCACGCTTAGCCGATCGTTCGACCGCGTGCATGCCGTATTACAAGACGCATGCGGCAAACAGTTCACTGGTGCAGTCGCGCGGATCGAACATCGCGGAGAGCTGTGCTTCGAACGTGCCTATGGCCTGACGCGCGCGGACGAACTCGGGCGCCCCGTGTTTGTCGATAGCGCATTCGATCTTGCATCGATTACGAAGTTATTCGTCTCGACGCTGGCGTTACGTGCGGTGCAAGAACGACGCATCGCGTTGGACGAGCCGGTCGCACGCTATTTAACGGAATGGCACCGAAGCGACCACGAGCCGATTACGCTCCGGATGCTGCTCGCACACGACTCCGGTATGAATTCCGGCGCCGATTACCGCCAACTCCTCGGCTTTAACGTCGTTGAATACACGATAGAGCGCGAACTCGTCGCAGCGCCCGGCGAGCGTGTGATCTACAGCGACCTCGGTTTCATCGCAATCGGCGAATTGCTCTCCCGTATTTATGGCGCGTCTCTTTCGAGCCTTATGTTGCGGATGCGCACGTCGCCGAAGTATCGGCCGCCGTCTACGCAATGGTCTGCAATTCCGGCCACCGAGTGCGACAACTGGCGCGGACGCGTACAAGGATACGTGCACGACGAGAAGGCGTACCTCATGGGCGGGGTCGCGGGGCACGCGGGATTGTTCGGAACGGCGCAAGATGTTGCGTGGCTCGCCGAGCAATATTTATCTGCAGTTTGCGGGCGCCCGACGGATGGCGTAATCGATAGCGATCTCGCGCGCGAAGCAATTTCGCAACAGGCCTTCGATCCTGTTCTACGCCGTGGCTTAGGCTGGGCGCTCAAAACCAGCGATGAAAATTCATGCGGACGTTGGTTCTCGCCCGAATCGTTCGGTCATACCGGCTTCGTCGGCACGTGCGTCTGGGCGGATCCTGTCCGAGACTGCAGCGGAGTACTGCTCACAAACAGCGTCTATTTCGGCCGGAACGATACGCGCGATCTCCGTGCAGCCTTTTACGAAGCGCTTATCGACGATTTAGGACTGCGATGATCGCAGTCGGTTTGATGAGCGGAACGTCGCTGGACGGCATCGACGCCGCGCTGGTGCGCATTCTTCCACGAGGTGCGAGCTATCGGGTCGATCTGCTCAACTTCGTGACCGTTCCGTTTGAGGATCGCCTCGCGCAACGTTTGCGTGCGGCTCTGCCGCCGAACACCGGCACGGTTGAAGATGTCGCACACCTGCACCATGCACTAGGCGAAGCATTTGGTGAAGCCGCGGTGCTGGCAGCCGCAGACACTCCCCTCGATTACGTTGCATCGCACGGACAAACGATATGGCATGACGGCGACGCGCACGTTACCTTGCAAATCGCCGATCCGTTCGTCATTCGCGAACGGGCAAATGCTACAGTATGCTACGATTTCCGCTCCGCGGACTGCGCCGCCGGCGGGCACGGGGCGCCGCTCGTGCCATACGTTGATGCGTTACTGCTTGCAAGCGCGGAAGAAGATCGCGTCGCTATCAATATCGGCGGTATCGCAAATCTCACCGCAATTCCGCGCGGCTGCGCGCCTTCGGATGTCGTCGCCTTCGACAGCGGACCTGGGAACATGCTTATCGATGCATTCGTGCGCGCTCGCACCAAAGGCGCGATGAGCTACGATCGCGGCGGCGAACTTGCATTGCACGGGCGCGCTGATGCCACCGCGCTGGAACGCATGCTTGCAGATCCGTACTTTACACAGCCGCCGCCGAAGACCACCGGTCGCGAGCGTTTCGGTGCGCAGTTTTTGCGCGAGCACGCTGAATTCTTGGACGCCCTCTCGGATGAAGACGGCGCTGCCACACTCGCAGCGCTGACTGCGACGACACTCGCAGATGCGGTACGCTCGGTCTCTTCGCCCGGAGCACGCGTGCTGCTCAGCGGCGGCGGCGCACATAACGAAGCGATCGTCCAGGGCTTGAAGGAACGGCTTGCGGGCTTTCGCGTCGAACGCAGCGACGCTATGAATCTTTCTGCCGATGCGAAGGAAGCCGTGGCGTTTGCCCTGCTCGGATATGAAACGCTGCGCGAGCGCGGGGCAAACGTGCCGCGCGTTACGGGCGCGTCGCGATCCGTTGTTTTAGGTGCGGTTGCACCGCTCGGCTTGGCATCGCTTCTGCGGAAAATGGAGGCGGAATGCCGCGCATAGCCGTGGGTGTCGATGCGGGCGGCACAAAAACGGCGGTCGTCTATTCCGTCGACGGCGAAACGGTTCGCGTCGACACGCACGAGGCGGTGCACGCTTCGGTTAAAGGAACCGAAGCCGCGGCGAATGCAATCGCGACCGCGATTGAATCGACGACGGACGGCGCAATCCCGCATGCAATTTTCGTCGGCGCAGCGGGTGCGGGACGCGAGGATGTTGCGGACGGGATTCGCAGCGCACTGCAGTCCCGGTTCGGCAGCGCAAAAGTCGACGTACGCGACGACGCCTACATCGCGCTACGCGCAGCGATCCCCGAAGGTGACGGCGTCGTGCTTATCGCGGGCACCGGTTCGATTACCTACGCGCAAAAAGGCGCCGACGGCTATCGCTGCGGCGGCTACGGCTATTTAATCGGCGATGACGGGTCGGGATTTGCAATCGGAGCTGCGGCGGTTAAGCATCTGTTGAAAGCATACGACGGCAGGGTCCCGCGCGACGCCTTTGTAGAAGCAGTCGAATCGCATCTATCCGTTCAAACGCTCACGGACGTTCTCGAACGCGTCTATCGATCTGCAACGCCGGTTGGAACGATCGCGGGCGTCGCGCCGCTGGTTTTGCAGATGGCGCAAAGCAGCGAGCGGGTTGCAACAAAAATCGTGCAAACCGCTGCGCTGGAGCTCTTCGATCTCCTCAAAAGCGTAATCAAACTCGCCGGGCTCACCGGTTCGGAGGCACCGATCGCCTTTGCCGGCGGATTGCTTAGCGCCAACAGTTTGCTCACGTACCTTTTAGAGATGCGCGTGCTCAACGAATTCACTACCATGCCGATTCGTAAGGACAATCCCGAACCGTGCGTCGGCGCACTTGCCGAAGCCGAACGTTTACTTTCATGAATCCGACACAACTGCCGCAAACCGAAGAAATCAATCCGCGCACCGCAGGTCTCGACGAACTGCCGGTTCCCGAGCTCGTGCGAGTTCTTGCAGAGGAGCAGGCCGCCGCCGTTGAGGCGGTCGCGGCCAACAGCGATGCGATCGCAAAAGCCGTAGATGAAATCAGCGCGAGATTACGCGCGGGCGGACGATTGCATTACGTGGGCGCCGGGACGAGCGGGCGTCTCGGGTTTTTGGATGCATCCGAGATGCCGCCGACGTTCGGCACGGATCCGCAGCTCGTATGCGCGCACATTGCGGGTGGCATCGGGGCGCTCACGCGCGCGGTCGAAGGCGCTGAAGACGACGCCGACGCAGGTGAGCGCGAAATACGCGAGCACGTACGCTCCGGCGATGCGGTCGTCGGCATAAGTGCGAGCGGCGGTGCGCCGTATGTCGCCGGTGCGTTGCGCGCAGCGCGTTCGATCGGTGCCTGGACTCTGGGCGTCGCGAACAGCCCGGGCGCGCCGATCGTGGCAGAAGCGGATCTCGGTATCGTACTCCAAACGGGCGCCGAACCGCTCACCGGCTCGACGCGCTTGAAGGCCGGGACCTCGCAAAAGATTTTACTCAATACACTTTCGACGGCCGTGATGGTGCGGCTCGGCAAAGTCTACGACAACTTGATGGTGGACGTCGTCGCGACGAATAAAAAGCTGCGCAATCGCGCGTTGCGTCTGGTGATGAGGCTGGCCGGCGTCGACGAGCAGCAAGCACAAGAACTCCTACAAGCTGCACGAGGCAGCGTAAAACTAGCTGTCGTAATGGCGCGCAAGCATCTTGATGCCGAGCAAGCGCGTGCGCTGTTGCAAGAGCGGAACGGATCCTTGCGAGCAGCCCTTACCTAGGTCGCAATAATTCCGCCGTGGGTATATCTTAGTCCGATTCTACGCACTAGCGCAGAAGGAGGCAGAAAAGACATGGCTGGCTTGGCTGGGATCCTGTGGACCGTAATCGTGATACTCTTCGCCATATGGCTTGCAGGCTTGATCCTGCATTTCATGGGCAGTCTGATCTGGATAGTGTTTGCAATAGCAATCGTGTTGCTCTTCGTCAACCTGCTGACGGGACGAGGCGCGACCGTCTAAAGACGCGAAAAGCGCCGTGACTGTATGAAGGTCGCGGCGCTTTTTTTTGCCCTGACGCTCTTTGCTGCTCCGGCGCTTGCTGAAGCAGCACCGCCCATTGCGTTCGTCCCGCTCGACGACCGCCCGGTTACACGGCAACTGCCGCTGATGCTCGGCGAGATTGCCGGGCGTGCGGTGATCGAGCCGCCGCGCGCTTTACTCGGAAACTATCTGGACTTCGGCAAGCCCGACGCGATCATCGCCTGGCTCAATTCGAAAGCCGCTCGCCGTGCAAGCGACTTCGTCGTTTCGACAGACATGCTGGCGTACGGAGGCCTCGTTGCTTCACGAGTGCCCGGCGTAAATTATGACGACGCGTATTTTCGTCTGCGTGCGTTGCAGCAATTGCGAGCGTCGCATCCGCACGCATGGGTAGGTGCGTTCGGAACGGTCATGCGGCTTGCGCCGACTGGCGTTCCCGCAATCGGTCCCGCAAAGTCGTTCTTTGCTGCGTATCCAATCTGGGATTATCTGCAGCAGTACGCAAATCTGCACGACCCGCCGCTTCCGGGCGAAGCCGCGACCGCCGCGCACTTACGCCAACTGATTGGCGAAGGCATCTTGTCAGCGTACCTAAATACGCGTGCGCGTAATTACGCGGTCGATGTGTGGGCGATCGAACTCACCGCAAACAACGTCATCAATACGCTCGTCCTTGGGCAAGATGATGCCGGCCCGGTCGGATTGCACGTGAAAGAAGTACACGCACTGCAAGCCGCAGTGCAGCAGCGCGCGCTTACGGATCGCGTCGCGATCGAACCGGGCGCCGACGAACTCGGCATGGCAATGGTCTCGCAAGCGCTTGCGCGGGGCATCGGTTGGACGCCGCACGTTGCGGTGCGATATTCGATGCCGGACGGTGGTTCGTACAACGACCCGTTGGAGTTTGCGCCGATTAGCGTTGCCATCGATTCGCTCGTGCGCCTTTGCGGCGGCGTGCTCGACGATGCGTCGCCCGACATTACGCTGTACGTGCGCGTCCCAAAGACCGACGCATCGCATGATGCTGAACTGACATCGGCTATCTCGGCGGACGAGGCCGCCGGCAAATCGGTGGCGTTTGCCGATCTGACGTTCTTGGAAGACCGCTTCGATCATCAGGCGACCTTTGCAAGTACGCTGCTGCAGAACGGGCTCGCCTCGAAATTAGACGCGTACTCGTCCTGGAATACGAACGCGAATACGGTCGGTACGGCGATTGCCGAGGCAGTGGCCGCGAACGTCGGGCGACGCTCCCACACCTATAACGCGCTCGCCCATAAAGAGTTTACGTTCAATCGCATCGTCGACGATTATGCGTTTCACGATTACGTTCGTCCGGCGCTCAATACGGCGTTGACAGCGGAAGGCATCCCCGACCACACGTATCTTTTACCGGAACAAGCCGCGCCGATTGCAGAATTGAACCGCACGCAGTTGTGGAATCTCGCCGCGGGCATTCTTCCGCAATTCGCGCCGGGTTATCACATCGCGGCAATAAACATTACGCTGCCTTGGAACCGTACGTTCGAGACGGAGATTGACGCTTCACTCGCACCAAAT
>CAZHGH010000081.1:8122-14280 GCA_964531205.1 uncultured bacterium | reverse complement strand
TACCTCACGATGACAAAATGAAAGTCGCAATAGCGCTAAGCGTAGCCTCAGGACGGTCCCGGTGAGGTGAATGCCCGCAATTTGCGAGCAAAAGTGTGTCGACGCGAGACAGCGACACATCTTCTCGAATCGCTTCCAATTGCGCAGGCGTTCCGTATTCGTCGTTCACACCTTGGATTAAAAGCATAGGCACGTCGATCTGCCGCACCGACTCGCGAATGTTCCAGCTGCGAAAATCGGGATGCAGCCAAATATCGTTCCAACCGTAAAACGTGCGTTTCACGTCCTCATGATAGCGCGCGAGCCGTTGCGCAAGATCCGACGTTTCAAATGCAACCTTCGCGAGCGCGATGCTCTCTACCGAAATGTCCTCAACGAAAACGTGCGGCGCTTCCGCAACAACGCCGCGTACGCGGTCGCCGATATCCCCGGCATAAATCAGTGCAATTGACGCGCCGTCGCTGTGTCCCACAAGCACTGCATCGCGTACATCGAACGCATCGAGCACTTCGGGCAACACGATGTGCGCTTCATCGTGCATGTACGAAACGGGGCGCGCACCCTCGAGCGCGTCGGAGAATCCGTTGCCGTAGCGCGAATACACCAAGACACCGCATCCCGTTTGCTCTGCTAAACGATCCGGCACGTCTTTCCAAAGCGCGATCGAACCTAAACCCTCGTGCAAAAAGACGAGCACAGGGCGATCTTCGCGCGATGGAGGCTGATAACGCGCTTCGAGCCGGTGTCCGCCGGCTACGACTTCGATTTCGGTTCGAATTTTAGCGATAGTGAGTTGATGCAATAACGCGTGCCGCGCGGACCGGGCCCGTCATCGAACACATGACCGAGGTGTGAGTCGCAGCGTTTGCAGCGCACTTCCGTGCGCACCATCCCGTGGCTGAAATCCTCGAGCAGCCGCACATTTTGCTGTTGCTCGGGATGCGTGAAACTCGGCCAACCGCAATGCGAATCGAACTTCGAATCGGATTCAAACAGTTCGTTACCACAGGCGCCGCAAACAAACGTGCCTTCACCGCGTTCTTCAAGCAAACTGCCCGTGTACGGGCGCTCCGTTCCGGCTTGCCGTAAAATGTAATAGCGCTCCGGGCCGAGTTCGGCCTTCCACTCTTCTTCTGTTTTGGAAACTTCAGGGACGACGTCGTGTTTCATGGGACTAGTATACGCTACCGGTTCTCCATTTCGATGTCGTTGCCGGTGTGGTCGAACATAAAACGCGTGTCGTATGAAAGCGCCTCGCCCGTCAACTCGTCGTTGAGGCGCGAATGTATGCTCAAGCGGTGCATCTGGCGGCCGTTATGTTTTATCGTTCCGCCGTAAAAGTATTGGACCAGCGGGGTCTTGTCTTTCTCCAGCGGCGCAAGGCGTCGCGATTGAACGAGCATCTCCAGTAACCGCTGCTGAAGCCGCTGCGGAATGAGCCGCGCAACGTCGTCGGCCTGCATGCGCACGAGCTCGAGCTCTTTTTGCATTTTATTCTCGACCGTTACGGACTCATTGGCGCAAAAACGCACGAGCGCGTCCCAGTCGTCCGCCGCGATGCCCGTATAATGTACGCCGTAGCGGTACACCGGCCGGCCCTGCAGCGTGCCCTGCACGCACCATACGTGCTTAGCCCGCAACAAAATCGCGCGCTCCTCAACGAGGATGCGAAAATTCAGTTCGTCTTTGTCGAACTTCGTCGGTGAAATCAAGCCCATACCACTGGCGGAGATGTCCACGCCCGTGAGCGGCACCCACCCGGACTGCGCAGCGAACCACGCGCGAAAACCACCTGCTCGCCGAGGATACCGGCGCCGGTTTTCCGGCTTGCCTGCAAACCAGGTCAGCAATTCAGATAGCACTCTTCCACCTGTATCGGATGGTAGAATACGCTTCTACAGCATCTGAGGGTCGAAACTTCGGCACAGCGTGACTTTAGTCTCAGGCGGTATAATGCGCTTGAATTGCAAGTGCCGGCGCGCCCGCAGCACGAATCGTGAGAGAGCATGAACGAGCAGCCCACCAACATCCCGGAAGTCTCTGAAGTCTCCGAAGCGCCTGACGTGGCGCAAGAGCCCGTCGCGCAAGAGCCCGTCGCGCAAGAAGCGGCCGCGCAAGAGCCGGCGGCGCAAGAGCCCGCGGCCGAAGAGCCGGCGCAGGCGACGCCCCAGCAGAAAGCTTCCGAAGGTCGCGAACGCGCACAGGCGGCGTGGCAACGCCTCGTCGACGCTAAAGCGTCCGGGCAATCAGTTCAAGGCCTCGTGAAGTCTCCCGTCAAGGGCGGATTGCTCGTTGAAATCGAGGGATATCGCGGCTTTTTGCCTGCCTCGCAAGCCGGTGTTCCGAAAGGCACCGCACTCGAGAGCCTGGTGAATTCGAACGTTGCGCTCAAAGTGATCGACGTCGATCAACAGCGCAAGCGCGTCGTCGTCTCCCATCGTCGCGCGCAGCAAGAAGAACGCCGCGCGTCACGTGCAGCGCTCGTGCGATCCTTAAAGGTTGGCGAAGAGCGCGAAGCGACGGTGGCGCGACTGGCGGACTTCGGCGCATTCGTCGATCTCGGCGGTGTCGATGCGCTTATTCCGGCGAGCGAGCTTGCCTTCGAGCGCGTGAACAAACCCTCCGACGTCGTCAGCGTCGGCGAGAAGCTGAAAGTGCGCGTTTTGCGCATCGAAGAGGGCGGCAAAAAGATCGCCGTTTCGCGCAAAGGTGCACTTCCGGATCCGTGGCGCGATCATGCCGACCTGCTTCGCCAAGGTAAAGTCGTCGAAGGCAAGGTTATTGCAAAAGAACCCCGTCTGGAAGTACAACTTGCCGACGGCATAACGGGTACGATCGGAGAGCGCGATGCGAACCCGGAAGATTACGAAATTGGAGAAGCGGTGGAAGTGACGGTGCGGTCGGTGGATTACCGTAACCGGCGCCTTCGCTTGAGCTTGCCGCACTCCGCTGCTTCGTTCTCCTCGGGGTCGTTCGCGCCCTTAGGAGTCGAACTCAATGAACGGTAAAATTGCCGCCCTTGTCCTAACACTTTTGCTGCCGCTTGCGCCTGTAACGGCCCTCGCGCAAGTTCCGAGCATCTATCAAGGCGCCGTGAACAATCAGATTCAGTCTGCGATAAACCAGCAGATGGTCCAGCAGCAAATCCAAAGCAGCCTGCAAAGCCAGCTGCAGCAGCAACAGTCTGCATTGCAAACGCAGCAGCGCCAGCTACAGTACGAGACGCGAAATAACATCAACAACGAATATCTTACGATTCAGCAACTCGAGGTACAGCAACAGCTGCAGCTCATTCAGGCGCAGATGCGCGCCCTCAGAGGCTCGAAGAAGCACAAGCCCAAACCTTAAGGCTAAATGAGAAATGACCGCCATGAGGGCGGTCTTCTCATTTTCGTCCCAGTATCGCGTTATACCGTGGAAGCATGGAAGCCACCGCACGTGTTGCCGTCATCGACGACGAGACCGCCATTCGACTCGTGTTGGAATCCGAACTCCGCGAAGCCGGCTTCGAGGTGCGCGCCGCTCGCGACGCACCGACGGGCCTGCAACTCGTCCGCGAATGGGAACCCGACCTTATTCTTCTCGATGTCATGATGCCGAAAATCGACGGCATCTCCGCTCTTCCCGCGTTCCGCAGCCTCACGCAAGCGCCGATAGTGGTCCTCAGCGCGAAAGGCGGCACCGATGATAAGGTGCTCGGCCTCGAGCGCGGTGCAGATCAATACATTCCCAAGCCGTTTGAAATTCCCGAATTGATCGCGCGATTGAAATCGGCCTTGCGGCGCCCGCGGTTGGATAAGCCGGAGCTCCTGACGTTCCAAGATCTTGTCCTCGATCTGCGCCACCGTTCCGTTCGACGCGCGGGACACGAAGTTGCACTCACGGCGCGCGAATTCGATTTGCTTGAAACATTCATGCGTCAGCCGCGCCGGGTGTTTACGAAAGAGCAATTAATTTCTCTGGTCTGGGGAGAGTACGCCGAGGTCTCGACGAACGCGGTTGAAACGTACGTCTCGTACCTTCGCACGAAGATCGACATGCCGGGCATGCCGTCGCTGATTGCGACGATTCGCGGCGTCGGATATTCACTGCGCCTACCAGAGCGTTAAGAGAATGAAATCCTTGCGCGCACGCTTGATCGCGTGGTACTTGTGTGCCGGCGCGCTTGTCGTGCTGTGCATTGGATTGCTTGCGGCAATCGCGCTCGCCGAAGTGGGCTCGTACACCGCCCGCCAAGCGATGTCGACGGCGGTGCGTGAAACGCCGGCGCTCGTCGCGCAATACCGTACGACGCATCGTTCGCTGGACGGCCTGGAGCAATTTCTCCACGATCGCTTTGCCGGTTCGGGCGTTATCGCACACGTGATCGGCGCGCCGCCGCCACTTCCAGCTGCGAACGCATTCTTCGATCGCGGCCTGCAACGTGGGGGAGAAATTCGCGGAGCACAAGTTCGTGGAGGACAAATTCGCGTAGTTCGTGCGAAGTCGCCGTCGCTGGCAATGCTGCTCGCGATGAAGATAAAGCCGATGACCGCGAGTTTTCCCGGCGGCGAAGTCGTGTATCTCGTCGATCCGGCGAGCCTGGAAGGCCTGTTCTCGAACCTTGGTATGTTCGTCTTTGCACTTGCGGTCGTCGTGCTTCTTAGTGCGTGGCGTCTGGCGATCGTGATGTCACGAAACACTTTGGATCCGCTCGTGCGCACGACGCATGCGCTCAACCGCTTCGGCAGCGGCGATTTTACGCCCGAGGGAGTCAACACCGAAGATCGTACCGAACTCGGCGAACTCGCGCGCGCGTACAATCGCGCCGTAGAACAGATAACGCGCGCCTTCGACGAGCGGGATAAGGCCGCGGCGGAGATGCGGCAGTTCGTCGCCGACGCCGGGCATCAACTGCGCACGCCGCTTACCGTCATCATGGCGTACGTCAGCGGAATGTTGAATCGTCCCCACTCCGTTCGCGATGCGATCGCATTTACAAACCTTCTGCAGCAAAGCCGGCGCATGAAGTCGCTCATCGACGAACTGATCATGCTGGCGCGGCTCGAGCATCCCGACGCACCATCGACGCGACCCTTTGACCTCAACGATATTTGCGCCGAGTTGCCGGAACAATTCGACGAGAACGCACGGCGCCGTATCCGCGTCTCACCCGCTGCGATGCCCGCGATCGTCGATGCAAACGAAACCGACCTTTCCTTCGCGCTCTGCGCTCTGGTCGACAATGCGCTCAAATACGCACCCGAGGGCGACGTCGAGATCTCCGTAAACGTGCTTGACGGGCGCGCTGTTATTTCCGTTGCGGACCGCGGCCCCGGCATGTCTGAGCTCGATATGCGTAATGCCTTCGATCGCTTCTATCGCGGTTCGGCTTCCGAAGGCACGGAGGGAACGGGGTTGGGTCTTCCCATCGTACGCAAAAGCGTGGAGCGCGCCGGCGGAAGCATTACGCTGCAATCGCGTCCCGGCGGCGGATTGATTTGCACGATTCTGTTAGCGGTCCAAGTATCTTCCAAGAACGGCGCTCTATCATCGGAACATGAACAGCGTAGTTACGTCTGCGATTGAGACGCCCGTCGTTCGCATTTCCGGCGACGTAGACGTCTTCAGTGAAGACGCGCTTAAGCAACTCGAACGGGAACTTGAGGCAACACCGAACGTCGTTATCGACGTCGAGAATATGCGGTATGTGGATACGGCGTTCTTGCGATTTTTGTTGCGCGTGCGTCAGCAGCCGAATAAAGGTGAGCGTTCGTCGGTCCGCATCCTTCACGCGACGCGCCAACTGCGGCGGGTCATGGAAGTGACCGGATTGAGCCGAGTTTTTACGCTCGAAACCCGCGCGTAAAAAAAGCCGCGCGAGCAGCCCTCCCCATATGCTCGCGCGGCGTTATTCTTATCGCAGCGTATGGATTTAATAATAACTCTTACGACAAAAAGTGAATTCGTGCGAAGAATTCCTTAATGTAGAGCGGCCGACCAGGCGCGAGGCCCGTAGGGACAAAAGTCGCATCGCTGAAGGTGCGGCCCACGCTCAACGTCCTTGGAAGGCTCTACATGCACGGGTCCATAAAAGCCGCGTTCCTTTTCACAATAGGTTCATTTCTCGCTGCTTGTGCAGCGCATGGCGGAGCGGCGATGGTGCCGCAGGCCACAAC
>CAZHGH010000081.1:0-8022 GCA_964531205.1 uncultured bacterium | reverse complement strand
TTCTCGCTGCTTGTGCAGCGCATGGCGGAGCGGCGATGGTGCCGCAGGCCACAACGACCGAATCCAGCAAGTCGGAGTTTTTTGGCGGCGGTGCAAACTTCGCGTACCACGTAACTCCGTTCGTCCGTAAGTTCGAGGTCGGCACGAAAGCGCACGATGTGCCGGCGCCCTCGTTTTGTGTCGCGAACTTCCACTTCGCGTGTTACACGCCCGCAGAGATGCGAAAAGCTTATAATATGCCGCCGGCCTTAGACGGCAGCGGTCAAACGATCGTCATTGTGGACGCGTTCGGCAGTCCGACGATCCAGGGCGATCTGCAAACGTTCGATGCGATCATGAATTTGCCCGATCCGGGTTTCCGCATCTTCTATCCGCAAGGGCAGCCGTCGTCGTTCGACTCGGGATGGGCCGAGGAGACCTCGCTGGACGTCGAGTGGGCGCATGCTATCGCTCCCGGCGCGCAGATAGATCTCGTCGTTGCCCCGACCAATCAAAGCACCGACATGCACACCGCATTAGCATACGCGGTCGACAACCAGCTCGGCTCCATCGTGTCGATGAGTTTCGGCGAAGGTGAACCGGCTATACCCGGAGGCAAACACAACGCGTTGCTCCAGCACGCCGATTCCATTTTTCAGCGTGCAAAATCGTCAAACATTACGCTCGTTGCAAGCACCGGCGATGGGGGCTCAACGAATGGAACGTATGGACCGCCGCAGGCCGCCTTCCCGGCGTCCGATCCGCTCGTAACGGCGGTGGGTGGAACGTCGCTGTATATCAGCGACACCGGTGCATACGAACGCGAGACCGTGTGGAATGACAGCGTCTCGAGCCTGTGTCCGTTCAGCTGCAGTGTGGGCCTCATGCCGTACGCAACGGGCGGGGCACCGAGTTCGGTGTTTAAAACGCCGTCATACCAGCACAACGTCGTTGGTGCGCCGACACGCGAAGTGGCCGACGTAAGTTACAACGCCGGCATCTACACGGCGGTACTGACGTACATGAGTTTCAACGGTCCTGCCGCCGCGGGGTTATATTTCACAGGAGGTACGAGTTGCGGCGCGCCGCAATGGGCGGCGATCGTCGCGCTCGCAAATCAAGCCGCCGGCCGGCATTTGGGCTTCATCAATCAAAGGCTGTACAACATCGCGAAGAATGCGGAGTATCATTCGGCGTTTCACGATATTACGGTCGGCAACGACGGCTTTTTCGGCAACGCCGCTGAAATGGCGCAGCCCGGTTACGACATGCCGACGGGTCTGGGCTCTCCGGATGTCGCGAATCTCATTCCTGCACTCGTACGCGCACAAGACTGAAGGTTAGCGTTTGCGCATGTTCGTGATGGCGTCGACGAGACGAACGACCCCGGCTTTCGTGAACTGAAAACCGAAGTTCACGTTGTCCCAGTACGCGGTAACTTCGGTAATGCGGTAGCTCTCGTCGACCGTAATAAAAAATGCATGCGGCAATTCGTAACCGCGTTTTGCGTCGGCGATAACGACCTCTGCGCCGACGTGGCGGTCGTCGGAGAATGCCGACTTGACGCTCACCGTGAGGTCGGGCAAGGCGGTGATAATGCCCGACCAGATTTTTCGTCCGGTCGTGTGCGCGGGACCGGTTCCGATCGCGCCCATAGGCACGTAGCGTATTTGCGCGATGTTGCTGCAAAGCGAAAGCATGCGTTCGATGTCGTGGGCGCTGTAGGCGGCGAAGAACTCCTGTGCCGCGCTCATGGCGTTCATCCCCCAAACTTCGAGAAGGGCACCGGGTCGCCCCGGTGCCCTCTGCAACCATCGCTATTCGACGGCGGTCATCGAAGCTGAACCCACGCGTACTCGTGCCACGAGCGAACGAGCGGCGTGACTACAGCAGGAGCAGATTTGTAAGAACGAGTGTTCATTTCGGTGATAGCGTAACGCGTGCGCGACGCCGCCGCAAAACATTTAGAAGGAACTAAAACGGAGCGATGGTTGGACGGTGCTTGAAGTAAAATTTTCCGCCGCCGATGTTGCGAATACGCGCATGGCCATTTCGCCGCTTTGGGAAATCGTCGTAAGCGCACGCGTATTGAAAGATCCGTCACCTGTCGCGCTGCACCTTCCGTGGCGAAACGACGCGCGCAAACGGCTGGCCCACGCGCGCATCGATACAACGCTGCTCTTCGATCTGATTCCGCCCGTTTGTTCGTACATTCCCGATTTTATCTCGCCCTCGCCGGATCGGCCGATTCCCGATCTCGGTGCTGAGCTGCAAAGCGTTCGCAACACGCCGCCGGATCTCGTGCGCGGCGACATCGAGCGGCTTACGCATCCGAGAACCGCTGCGGTCGATGCACTCTATCGCGATCCGCAGCGCGAGCTCGCGAAACTCACGGCCGCGATGCAATCGTATTGGGACGTTGCGCTGGCACCGTATTGGGATCGCATCCTGCATTTGCTCGACGGTGAAGTGCTCTATCGAAGCCGACGGCTTGTGGAAGGCGGCGCGCAACGGTTATTTGCGGATCTGAATCCGAACGTCCATTGGGACGAAGACACATTGTACGTGACACATAAAACGCTGAGCGGCGAGGTGCAGTTGGATGGGCGCGGCCTTGTCCTTACCCCGTCGGTGTTTGCGTGGCCCGACATCTTTTCGGTTGTCGAAGGTCCATGGCAACCGACGCTGCTGTACCCCGCGCGCGGCCTATTTACGCTTTGGGAGACGCCGCGCCGCCGCAAAACCTGCGACGGCCTGGCACGCGTCATCGGCCGTTCGCGCGCGTCGCTGCTGAGCGAGCTCGATGCGCCGAAGTCGACCACACAATTGGCAGAGCTTACCGGCCTCACCGCGGGCGGCGTTTCCCAACATCTCTCGGCACTGCAAGCGGCCGGCTTTGTAGATGCGCACCGCGACGGGCGCGCCGTTCTCTACGCGCGCACGGCAATCGCGGATGCGTTAATGGACTAGCGCAAGCACACGTGTTATAAGGCAGTTATGGGTCATCTGGTTCCTACGGTTGTAGAAAGCTCATCTTACGGCGAACGCGCGTACGATATCTATTCGCGTCTGCTAAAAGATCGCATCGTCTTCGTCGGAGGCGAAATCGACGACGACATGGCGAGCATCGTTATCGCGCAGTTGCTTTTTCTGGAAAAGGAAGATCCGGAAAAAGACATCGACATGTATATCAACAGTCCGGGCGGCAGCGTCACTGCGGGACTGGCAATTTACGATACGATGCAGTTCGTCAAACCCGAAGTCGCCACGATTTGCGCGGGTTTTGCGGCATCAGCCGCTTCCGTGCTGCTGACCGGCGGCGCGAAAGGCAAGCGTTTTTCACTTCCGTATAGCAAGATTCTGATCCACCAGCCGTGGGTAGGCCAAATTGGCGGTCAAGCCACGGATATCGAAATACACGCGCGCGAATTGATCGAAACGCGGCGCACGCTCGCGCACTTGTATGCGCAGCGCACCGGACAACCGATTGAAAAAGTGCTGCAAGATTTGGAGCGCGACTATCACATGACCGCCGAGGAGGCGCGCGAGTACGGCCTCATCGACGAGGTCCTCAAGACAAACGCGCGCCGCCCGGCTCCGGAACGATCTCAGTGATCGACGAAGTCTGAGGTTTCCTCGAACGTCGGTTCGCGGTGAAGCGCTTCATGCGCGTACTTGCGGTGTTCGCCGGAATCCAATTTCACTTGGATTTCGTGCGGATGAACGGCGGTAACCGTCCCGTGCAATCCCTCACCGGGAATGGAGACTCTGTCACCGAGCTTCAGTAGGGCGTGAGCTTTTTTCGACGGCATTATTCAATCCTATTGTTTCAGGAAAGGCGTTCCTTCGTGCGCGACAAGGAGATCGTGCATGTCGTTGGCGTGGTCTTCCTCTTGAGCTAGAATACCCTCCAACATAATCCGTGTCGTTGGATCTTTGTCGCCGAAATAGCGGACGAGTTCGCGATAATGCTCGACCGCGATACGCTCCGCGACAAGATTTTCCTTAATCATGTCGATGAGCTTTTCGGCATGTCCGTATTCCGTCGCGGAACGCATGTGCAAACCTTCCGGATTCATATTCGGCACGCCGCCCAGCTGATTGATGCGATCCGCGATTTTCTCCATGTGCTCGCGTTCGTCTTTGGCGTGCTCGATGAATTCCTGCTTGACGCTCTCACTGTCGATTCCCACAGCGGCGACATAATGCATCGTATAACGGAGAACGCAGACAATCTCCGTCGCCAATGCGGTTTGAAGCAGATCGATGGCCTGCTTGACTTCGCCTTCGTAATTCTGCGTTATGGGACCGCGCTCGAGCTGTTCTTTCGCGCGCCGGCGTAATTCCGCGATATCGGATACAAAAGGTTGCGCAGCCGTTGTCATGAGTGGAACCTCCCTTTGGCCAAGGCAGCATACCACAGGCGGGCTCTGCAACGGAAGCGAGCAAGTTTGGGTCTTTGACGGCATGCCGACACAACGTGAAAAGGCCGAGGCTCTACGTGCATTGCACCGTCCCGGCGATCCGCTCGTGCTGTTCAACGTATGGGATGCCGTGAGCGCGCGCATCATCGAGGAACTAGGCTTCCCCGCAATAGCGACGACCAGCGCGGGCATCGCATGGTCCGAAGGCTATCCCGATGGAGAACGCATCTCTCGCACCGAGATGCTCGCGCGCGTGCGCCGGATCGCCGAAGCCGTTGACATCCCGGTAACGGCCGACTGCGAAGCTGCCTATGGCACAACGATAGAGGATGCCGTCCTTACGGCACGCGATGCAATCGAAGCCGGCGCAGTGGGTCTCAATTTCGAGGACATGGATATCGAACGCGAGGTCGCGCTGGACGTCGAGCAACAAGCGGATCGCGTTCGTGCGATGAAAAACGCCGCCGATGAACTCGGCGTTCCGCTCGCGATCAACGCGCGAACGGATGCGTTTCTCGCAGACCTCGGCGATAACGACCAATGGCGTCTCCAGGAATCGATTAAGCGCGGTAATCGCTATTTAGAAGCCGGAGCGTACAGCGTCTTCGTTCCCGGCGTAAGCGACGAACAGCTGATCGCGACTCTCGTCAAAGAGATCGCGGGACCCTTGAATATTCTGGCGGGCGCCGGTTCGCCACCGGTTGCGCGGCTTGCCGAGCTCGGCGTTGCGAGAATCAGCGTAGGCGGCTCAGCGATGGGACATATGCTCGCACAGTTTCGCAACGCCGCACGCAGCGTGAAGGAAACGGGCAGCTTCGAGTTCGCACGGGACCGCATCCCGCATGCGGAACTCAACGCTCTATGGGAATAGCCCTCACCGGCGCAACAATCTATCCCAGTCCGTCGGACGCACGCATCGACGACGGCGTCGTCGCGATCGAGGGCGACGCCATTTCCGCTATAGGAAAGCGTGGTGAGGTCGCCGTTCCGCATGACGCGCACGTTCTCGATTGCAGCGGCTTAACCGTAACGGCAGGCTTTTGGAACAGTCACGTACACTTTTTCGAACGCAAGTGGACGAATGCGGCCGCTATTCCCGCGGACGAACTTACGCAACAGCTCGAAGATTTTACCCGGTACGGTTTTACGAGCGTCTTCGATCTCTCATCGCTCTGGGAGAACACGCAGCAGATTCGCGCACGTATCGAATCCGGCGAAGTGAGAGGACCGCACATTCGCACGACGGGCGAAGGGCTAATCCCGCCTGACGCGCTTCCGCCCGATGTCGTGCTGGCGGTCTTAGGCGCGGTGAAGACGCCGCTGCCGGAAGTCACGGATCCCGGTTCGGCGATGACGGCAACAAGCAAATTGCTGGAACGCGGTGCCGACGGCATTAAAATGTTCGTCTCGTCACAGCGCAGCGATCCGCTCGCCGAAAGCACGATGCGCGCGGCAGTCGATCGAGCGCATCGCGACGGTAAGCCGGTATTCGTGCATCCGAGCAGTGCAGCGGATATTGCGTCCGCGGTACGCGCGGGTGTGGACGTTATCGCTCACACAACCCCCGGTTCCGGTCCTTGGGACGACGAACTGCTGCGCGCAATGCGTGAAGCGGGTGTCGCACTTACGCCGACATTGACGCTGTGGAAGCACGCGATGCGGCACGATCGACTCTCGATGCAAAAGACGTACGTCACCACTGCGGTCGACCAGCTGCGCGCGTGGCGGCGGCATGGTGGTGAGGTGCTCTTTGGAACGGACTACGGTGCCGTCGACGCCGATCCGCGTGAAGAGTACGTGCACATGGCGCTGGCGGGAATGACCTTTGCGGAGATTCTTGCGTCGTTAACGACTGCACCGGCGGAACGCTTTGGTGCGCACCGGCTGGGCCGCCTTGCACCGGGTTTTCAGGCCGACCTTGCGGTAATCGATGGCGATCCCACGGAAGATGTGCTCGCGTTGAGACGCATCCGTTACACGATACGTGCCGGCAAACTCGTTTATCGGGCAAGCGAGGGCGGCTTGGCCGTTTAGACGCTTCTCGCCGATGCGGGTATCGATAAAGCGGTGAGTGACTCGGTGCCGGCGCAATATTTCATCGACCTCTACCGGCGGGAACCCGATCCTTGGCACTTCGAAACGAGCGACTACGAGCGCGCGAAGTATAAAGCGACGCTCGGTGCTCTTCCTCGAGAGCGCTATACGAATGCGCTGGAAATTGCCTGCTCGGTTGGCGTATTTACACGATTGCTCTCCGAACGCACGCGTTCGCTGCTCGCGATCGACGTCTCGCCGGATGCGCTGGAGCGAGCGCGACGCCGCTGCGCAGGCCGGCAAAACGTGCGCTTTGAGCGCCGCACGATGCCGTACGACTATCCCGAAGGTATGTTCGATCTAACGACCGTTTGCGAAGTCGGCTTCTATCTCGACGCGCACGACCTCGCCGTGCTGATAAGCAACGTCATCGAGCACAGCACACCAGGCGCGCATATCATGCTGGTCCATTGGACGCCGCCGGTCCGCGGTCACGCCAGCACCGCCAAAGACGTGCATGAAGCCTTTTGCAACGCTCCGCAACTGCGCCGGCTTCACGGGTTCTCACGCCCGACGTATCGCCTAGACCTTTTGGAGAAACGCCCTGATGCTTGATGAGTGTCCGATCGTGATCGTCACGTACAATCGCGCCCGTACCCTCCGGCAAACACTAGAACGTTTACACGACCTTCCCGAACGGCCGCCGCTACTCGTACTCGATAACGGCTCTACCGACGATACAGAGCGCATCTGCAAACCTTTTGGAAGCAGGGTGCGCTTTTTCAAATTGCGGCGAAACATCGGTGCCGCGGCGCGAACGATCGGCGCTCGCGAAGCGGCATCGCCGTACGTTGCTTTTTGCGATGACGATTGCGCGTGGATGCCGGGATCGCTGCAAAGCGCGGTGGAGTGTTTCGAAAAGCATTCCGACGTCGCAGTCTTGAACGGCCGCGTCCTCATCGGCGAATCCGATCGGGCGGATCCCGCGTGTCAGGAGATGCGTGCCGGCCAAAGCATTGAAGGTTTGCCCGGCGTTCCGATTGTGTATTTCATGGCGGGCGCAAGCGTGATGCGGCGCGCGCCCTTCTTGGACGCGGGCGGCTATAACGCGCGATACTTTATCGGCGCGGAGGAGTCTCTGCTTGCACTCGATCTTGCGGCGCGCGGTTGGCAAATCTGGTACTGCGACGATCTTATCGTGCGGCACTACGCCTCACCGCTCAATCGCGATCCGGAGTTGCGCCGGCAGTTGGTTTTGCGTAACCGCTTATGGACGATGCTGCTTCGGCGTTCGGCAGCGAGTGCGTTGCATACCGTCGCAAAATATGTGCGGCTCGCGTACCACGACCGTACCGCGCGCGCGGCATTGCGCGAAGCGATTGCGGCATTGCCGTGGATCCTGCGCGAGCGCAAGCCGATACCGTTTGAATTGGAGCAGCGCGTCCAAGCAGTCGACAACCGCTTATTTACATGACTCGCGCGTATCCCGATTCACCGGCGGTCGATGCAGGCGGCATGTTGCGCTTGCATGTCTCCACGGATGCGCCGCGATTTCGCGTACGCTTCTTCCGCTGCGGCGCAAGCA
>CAZHGH010000080.1:0-14294 GCA_964531205.1 uncultured bacterium | reverse complement strand
CAAATCCCGTGCGGCATCGACGGCATTCCATCGGAATGCACGATCGACACCGGCGCTCGTGACACGATGACGTTCTACGCGCCCTACCTAGCGGCGCATCCGCAGGTGCGCCCAGCGACGCTCACGGCTAACGGCGTTACAGGGTTCGGCGTCGGCGGTGCGTCGCTTGGCCAGCTCGGACGGTTGCAGAGTTTAACGATTGGCGATTTAACGTTGAACGATTTGATTGCCGATTACTCGAGCTCCACGAAGGGCGCATTCGCAAGTCCCTTTGTCGCGGCCAATCTCGGCGGCCAGTTACTGCGGCGCTTTAGCGTGACGTTCGATTACGGCCGTCAAACGATAGCACTCGTGCCGAACGCCACCTTCGCGGATCGCGATACATACGAGCGCAGCGGTTTGTTTGTCGTCAACGTGGGCGGGAAGATGACAGTGGTGGACGCACGTCCCGGCACTCCTGCAGCCGCCGCAGGCATAGCAAAAGGCGATGTCATTACTTCGGTTAACGGCGTGCCGACCAGCACGATGGCGCTCGCAACACTGCGCAATTACTTCTACCAGCCCGCCGGCACCGTACTCAAACTCGGCGTAACGAGCAAGGATGGCAAGGGACGAACGGTTAGCCTAACGCTTCGCGATTACGTATAAGCTAGTGTATCGAGAGGTTGAGCGTTGCGGCGCCGTTCCAGTTCATGGTACATGCACCGCTTGCGTTTTGATGCGAAAGAATCGCGTGCCAACGGCCCGTGTCGAACCAAAAATCGACTTCGCAGGCTGGTGAGTCGGGGGAGTTTCCGTACAACGTAATCGTGCCTCTCGAGCCATCGGGGCACGTAACAGCCGTAGGCGCGCCGGCATAGGGCAGCACGTTGCAGTTATCGCCGTTCGTTGAATACGGAATGACCCGCTGAGCGCCGTTGACGTTGATTTGGAACGGCTGCGCAAGTGCGGCGGCGGGCAAGAGCGTCGCCGCAGCAATGGCGCAGATTGGGAGTAGGCTTCGAATACTCATACGCCGGGGTTTTACCCGGTCGCCCAGACTCATAAAAACGTAACGGCAGCTCGCTTCCAATCGACACGCCTAGGATCGCCCACCACTATTTCCGCGTTTATGCCACATCGAGCGCCACGCAGCAGCATACCGCGTACGCTGGCCCAATTCGTTGCGCACATACGACATCGAACTAAGAAAAACTGCGACGGCGATCAACGGCCACTTCACCCACGCGGGATGGCCGCCGCGAAGATCGAGCACTTCGACTAGCGTTAACGAGAGCGCGAACCAAAGCCAAACTAGACGGTGTACGGCGCGGTTTTAGGGCCTTGCAGCGCTCCGTATACTGCGAAGGCAGCGATGAACAGCCATGGTATGAGATCCGTCTTCAATTTGTTACCTCCTATGTTGCGAGCGCGGCTATATCGACCACTGGTAAGCGTTCCAGCCTTCGGAAACGCCGTTCGGCGTGAAGCTTTGCAAGTTCGTGCTCAAAGCATACCGGCGCCGCTGGTAGTACTGAAAGTCCGCGACAGCTTCATCCGCAAGCATGGATTGGGTCGTCGCGTAATCTTTCTTTCGACGATTGCGATCGAACGTGCTCAGCGCGTCGCGTTCGGCAGCATCGAGTTTGGGATTGCAGTAGTTTGAAATGTTGTTACCGTTCGGAGGTGTCATATCGCACATCCATTGCGACGAGTCATCAGGATCGGCGCCCGAAATCCATGAATAAAGCGCAAGATCGAATTTGCCGCTGTTGAGAATGCCGCCGAGGGCTTTGGTGGCATAGAGCAGCGTATATGGATACGTTTTGATCTGTACGTCGACGCCGGCGGCACGAAGGTAAGACTGCACCTGCACCCCGAGTTGGCGCGACGTCGCATTTCCCTGTCCGTAAACCAATTGGAGGGACAGCGGCCGTCCGTTTTTCTCCCGTATGCCGTTGGCTCCGGGCATCCAGCCGGCGGCGCTGAGAAGTGATTGCGCTTTCGCGACATCGTGCGAATATTTCGTAACGTTTGGATCGTAGGCCCAATAAAAATCGGAGAGATCGGCGGCGGCCGGTACCGCAGTTCCGTACGTGAGCGTGTCGATGACGCGCTTGTTGTCTATGGCGTACAGAATCGCTTTGCGGACGCGAACGTCATCGAGAGGCGAATGCGAAAGGTTCAGTTGGACCGAGTTGTAGGCGGGAGCCTTTGCCAGCAGCGTCGTTACGTTTGACGCCGGACGCGCCCGCAGATTGTTGAGGTTCTGCGTAGCAATGTCAATGGCGAGATCCACATCGTGCGCACGCAACTGCGCCTCTTGCGTATTATTATCCGGAACGATGTAGACATTCACACCTTTGAGCTTAGGCGAACCGCGGAAATACGACGGATTGGCGACATACTCGATATGATCGCCGTGAATCCAGCGCGCGACTTTGAAGGGACCGGTTCCAACGGGCAGCTCGTTAAATGGCACTTGATTGATGTTCGGATATTTTGCGAGGATGTGCTGCGGAACAACGCGGAACGGATCGTCGGACTCGCCGAATACCGTGTCGACGAACGGCGCGAAGGCCTGTTTTAAATGAAAGACGACGGTGTACGCATCCGGCGTGTCGACGGTTTTCACTTGATCGTAGCCGCGGCGCTCGACGACGTTGTTGTTCGGGTTCATCACCGCTTGCCAGGAAAACTTCACGTCTGCGCTGGTGAAGGGCGCGCCGTCTTGCCATTTCACGTTATGGCGCAAGTGATACGTGACGGTAAGGCCGTCTTTGCTAATGCCGCCGTTTTGGAGGGTCGGCACGACGGCCGCTAAATCCGGGACTTCGTTGCCTTTGTCATCGACGGTCACGAGCAGATCGAAGGCTAGCGAGGCAAGGAAATTCTCCGCCGTATTCGTCGGCAGCAGCGGATTGAGCGAGGTCGGTTCTGCATAATTGTCTACGCGCAGGACGCCGCCTGACGGAGCCGTACCAGTTGGGCCGCCGGTAGCGCCTGGTTTACTGCAGGCGGTAACGAGAAACGAGAGGCCTACGAGTAGGGCACATAGTTTTTGCGTACGCATACAGGAGGGGTTTCGAGCGCTTCGCGCTCGCACCTCGACTGCGCGAACGGCGACGCCGTTCGCTTTACTCGGCGTCCTTCGACAGGCTCAGGATGACAACGACAGGCTCAGGATGACGAGACGAGCCGGAACTTGGCGTACATGTACGGGTAATCGCCGTAGAACCAGTTGCGGAACGAACGCCGAATTAAGTCGCGCGAGGTAACCGGCGAGGCGCCTTTCATGACGTAATGCTTGCCGTCGAAGAAGTCGGTGCTGTACTGCGGATAGCTCGCCATGGGCGTAAAGCCTTCGAACGGCGCAAACTTCGTACCCGTCCACTCCCAGCCGTTGCCGATCAAATCGTGAACGTCCCACGCGCTTGCGCCCGCGGGATGTGCGTCGACGGGCTCCGCATCGAAACGCGCAAAATCAAAGTTGCCATGTAGCGTGTTGGGCTCCGAGTCGCCCCACGGAAATTGACGTTCGTGCCCGGACGGCGTGCCGAATGCGGCGCGATGATACTCGGCCTCGGTCATCAACCGGCAGCCTTTCCATTCGGCATACGCGCGCGCTTCGTCGTTGGAGACATACACCGGCCATGACAACGGCATCGGAAGTTCTTCAAAGACGCCGAGCAAACGGAATTCGCCGTCGCGTTCAACCCAGAAGGGCGGCAATTTCGCGCCGGATCGCACGAATTCCAAATAGTCGCCGTTCGTGACGGGATAACGCTGAACCGAAAACGCGGGCACGCGTTCCTCGTGTTCGTCGAACTCGTTGTCCCAGCCGAATTGCACCTTCTCACGATTCGCACCGAGCGTTGCAATGCCGGCCGGAATATCCACGAACTCGTTTTGCGGCGGCGCGGCATCGTGATGTGCTTGAGCGATACGTCCCTTCAACTCGGGCGCAAGGCGGTGGATGATGTACATCAGGGTTTCATGATGCATCGGCTCATGTTCGAGTGCCGTGTAGATCGCTTGTCCGCGGACCAACCGCGGAACGTCTGGATTCGCCAACCGTGCATTTGCGATCGCGTCGTATAGGCGCGCGTCGCATTTGCGGCCGAATGCTTCGATCTCTTGCTTTGTGGGCCAATCGTGACGCTCGTGCGCGCGGGCCGCGTCGGCGCTTCCCGGATCGATGCCGCGTTCGAAAAGCTTCTCGTACTTCGGGTCGACGGGCTCTTCGCGCAATGCGCGTTCGTTTACAGTGAGAAAACTAAACGCGGGCAGATGCCCTTCGTAAAACGCAAACGGGTGACGCAGCGGAATGGGACGCGAGTAATATGTTTGCGGATCGATCAAGGCGAACAATTGCGCGGAGCGCTCGCGATTGCGCCGGTACCAGTCCGCCAGGTATTCGCGGTCCAACTGCGGGCCGCTCGAAGCGAGCGTAGTCATGCCTGCACCTTACCCCGGCACGGCTCGCGATCCTCGCGCTTCGAGCAGCGCTTCGAGCGCGGCGGCATCGACGGGGCGCGAAATGAGATACCCTTGCACGCGGTCGCATCCATGCGTGCGCAGGAATTCATATTGAGCCGGCGTTTCAACGCCTTCGGCGACAACCGTCAGTCCTAGGCTGTGACCCATTGCAATGATGGCTTTGATAATCGTTTCGTCACTGCTTTCAGTACCGATACCCGCGACGAACGAGCGATCGATCTTAATGTAATCGACGTCGAAACGGCGCAGATAATTCAGCGATGAATGACCCGTTCCAAAATCATCGACCGCGATCTTTACGCCGATTCGCTTAAGGTGCTTCAACGTTTCGATGGCGTGCGACACATCGGAGACTGCCATGCTCTCCGTGATTTCGATTTCAACGGAGCTGGGCGGCAGGCCATTGCTGCGTAAGATCTCGAGCAGGCGATCTGCCAGATTGGGCTGATGGAATTGGCGTGCGGAAACGTTGATCGCAAGCGTAAGGTCGCCGAAGCGTTTGTGCCACGCGTGTGTCTGGGCTGCTGCGGATGCGACGATCCATTCACCGAGCTGCATGATAAGGCCGGTAGCCTCAGCGGTCGGAATGAATTCGTCCGGAAACGTGAGGGTGCGGCGGCGCGGATCGTTCCAGCGCACGAGGGCTTCGACAGCGACGATACGATCCGAGGCCACGTCGACGAGCGGTTGATAATGTAAGATGAATTGTTTGCGCTGAATCGCGCGCCGCAGATCTTTTTCTTGCGCGAGACGCGTGCGCATCGGCGCTTCGAGCGACTCGTCATAGAAGAAGTAGCCATTACCGCCGCGATCCTTCGCTTGATACATCGCCATGTCGGCATTCTTGATCAGCGTCTGATCGTCGCGGCCATTGTCGGGGTAGAGCGAAACGCCGACACTGCTCGTCATGAACTGCTCGTAACCGTCGAGGCGATACGGTTCTTCAATCGCTTGCAGAAGCGACTGAGCGAGGGATGCGGCGCGGTCTGTGTTGCTGCATCCCCGAGCGAGCACGATGAATTCGTCGCCGCCCATGCGCGCAACCATGCCATCCTTGCCGACCGCATCCACCAAACGGTGCGCGACCATCTGTAGAAACCGATCGCCCATAGCGTGCCCGAGCGTGTCGTTGATGTCTTTGAAGCGATCGAGATCAAAGAAGAGCACCGCGAGTGGTTCGGCGGTTCCTTGCGGATCGACGAGCGCGTCCCGTAAACGCTCTTGAAAAAACAGACGGTTCGGCAGTCCGGTCAATGAGTCATAATACGCTAGCGTGCGCAAGCGCGATCGCGTGCGGCGGCGCTCTAGCGCGGTGCCGACGAGTGCCGCCATGAGAGCGAGCGTATCGTGATCGATCTCTTCGAAATCGTGTTCGCGTCGCGTCGTCGAGAAGAAGAGCAAGGCGCCGTGAAGCACGCCGCCAACCACTAGACGCGAACCGATCCACGAACGGCAGCCGCCCTCTGCGGGTTCATCTGAAACGTGCGATACGACGGGTTCGCGGCGCGCAAGCACGACTTGGCCTATTTCCAGCACTTTGCCGTCGTCGCCTGAGAAAAGCTCGAGTGAATCGTAGCGCAGATCGACGCTCGGCTCCTCGGTGACGTCGACGATCGCGCCGCTCTCCATACCTAAAAGCCTGCACCCGGTTTGCAGTGTCGTCATGACCTGCGCGTCCGAGTATTCGGGTGTGGTGGCGATTAAGTACAAATCACGAACGCGCTGCGTCTGCATTTCGAGTCTGCGCTGCGCGATTTTGCGATCCGTGATGTTTTGCAAAACGCAGTAAACGCCGACGACCAACCCTTGCGCGTACTTCGGGAAAAGCGTGACGTCAAAAATGATTTCGGTCCCGTCCGCGCGCGTCGAAGTTATCTCGAAGCGTACGGATTCGCCGCCGACGGCGCGCCGGAAGTACGTCCATCCGCGTTCCAGGTCGCCGCCCTGAAGAAAGGCGCGAAAGTTTTGTCCGACGACTTCTTCGCGCTTGCGTCCGCCGAATTCCAATGTCGCATTATTGACGTCGACGATGACGCCGTCGGTCGTGAGGAAGATGATGCCGTCAGGGTTGCGTTCGAAGAGCGAACGAAAATCGTGCTCGAGATCGAGTAGTTCCTCACGCTGAGCCGCGACCGTGCGCTGCGCGTGCATGCGCTCCGTGATGTTCTCTAAGAGTGCATACGCGCCGGCGACTGTGTTATTTGAGAGCACCGGCAGAAGCGTCGCATCGTATTCGATCGCGCTGCCGTCCGCCGCATAGGCGGAGACGTGGAACGTCAGCGTTTCGCCGCGGAGCGCCTGATTGAGAAAACCGCGTACGCGATCGCGCTGGCTCGGCGGAACAAAATCCGTAACCGGATTGCCGACGAGTTCTTCGCGCGCGTACCCGCTAATGCGCACGCCGGCCGGATTGACGTCGGCGATGCGCTGTTGCGTGTCGATACCGAGCACCACAGAAGGGTTGTGCTCGAAGAGCGCACGGAAGAGTGACTCGGAGTCGCTGCCGCTAGTGAGCCAGGTACTCATACAATCCGTGGACGCCACCCTCGCGGCCAAAGCCGGATTCCCTGTACCCCCCGAAGGGCGAACTCGGATCGAACTGATTGAACGTATTGCACCACACCACTCCGGCGCGTAGTTGCTGCGCGACGTACATGTTCTTGCTACCCTTGTCCGTCCAAATGCCTGCGGAGAGACCGTACGGCGTGTTGTTTGCTTTTTCGATCGCTTCGTCTGGCGTGCGGAAGGTCAAGATGGAAAGCACCGGCCCGAAAATTTCTTCTCGCGCAATGCGATGCGACATCTGCACGTTCGTGAAGAACGATGCTGGAAAATAGTATCCCCGCTCAGGCAGCGTACAAGACTGCTGCACGAGAACGGCACCTTGGTCGACGCCGCTGCGCACGAGTTCTTCGATTCGCTCGAGCTGCGCGCGCGAATTAATTGCGCCAACGTCTGTATTCTTGTCGATTGGATCGCCGAGCCGAAGCGTTTGCAAACGCTCGGTAAGGCGGACGACCACTTCGTCGTGGATCCTTTCTTCAACGAGCAATCGTGAACCGGCACAGCACACGTGTCCCTGATTGAAGTAGATACCGTTGACGATACCCTCTATCGCTTGATCGATTGGCGCGTCACTGAAGACAATGTGAGCGGCTTTGCCGCCGAGTTCAAGGGTAAGACGTTTGCCTTTGCCGGCCAACGAACGTTGAATCGCTTTGCCGACTTCGGTGGATCCGGTAAAGGCGATCTTGTCGATGCCGTCGTTTGCAACTAGCGCGGCGCCGGTCGCGCCGTCGCCGGTTACGACGTTCACGACGCCCGGCGGAAGATCGGCTTCCTGAATGATTTGCGCGAGCGCGAGGGCAGTAAGCGGCGTCGTCTCTGCAGGTTTGAGGACGACGGTGTTACCGCAAGCGAGGGCGGGCGCGATTTTCCAAGCGGCCATGAGCAGGGGGAAATTCCACGGCACGATCTGTCCCGCGACGCCGATGGGCCGCGGCTCTTCGCCCGCGCGCATGGCCCATTCGAGTTTGTCGGCCCAGCCCGCGTAATAGAAGAAGTGCGCGGCAGACGTTGGGATGTCGAAATCGCGCGATTCTTTGATTGGTTTGCCGCCATCGAGCGTTTCGAGCACGGCAAGTTCGCGCGAGCGCTCCGTAATCGTACGCGCGATACGATAGATGTACTTCGCGCGATCGGCGGGTTTCATTTTCCGCCAGTATTTGTCGTAAGCACGCCGTGCGGCGCGCACCGCACGCTCAACGTCACGTTCGCCGGCGTACGCAACGTGCGCGAGCACTTCTTCGTTGGCGGGATTGATCGTCTCGAAATAGCGGCCGCTTTCGGGCGTGGTCCATTTGCCGTCGATGAAGAGACCGTACTGCTCGCGAATCGGCGGTTTTGTCGTTTCCGGCGCGGGTGCGTACTCAAAGATCGCCATGGTTAATCTTTCGGGAAATAGTCCGGGCCGGCGTAGTGGCCCGTCAGTTCTTTTTCGTATTGCATCAGCAGATCGTCGAGCAGCGCGCTTGCACCGATTCTAAAGAGATCCGGATGGAGCCAAGCTTCGCCCAGCGTTTCTTTCACGATGACGAGATAGGTCAACGCTTGTTTCGTCGTGCGGCAACCGCCCGCGACTTTTAAGCCGGCGCGGCGGCCGGTGCGTCGCGCGTGCTCGCGAATTGCCTCGCACATGGCGAGTGCGACGGGGAACGTTGCATTCGTTCCAACTTTGCCGGTGGACGTTTTGATGACGTCGGCGCCGGCGTCGAGCGCGAGATCGCTGGCGCGGCGAACGTTATCGTAGGATCCGAGTTCGCCCGTTTCCAGGATGACCTTCAAATGGACATCGGCGCAAACGCGCTTCACTGCCACAATTTCGTCGAAAACGTCTTGGAAGCGGCCCTCCAAAAACGCGCCGCGATCGATCACCATGTCGATTTCATCGGCGCCGGCGTCGAGCGCGGCTTGCGTGTCCGCGAGCTTGACTTCAAGCGAAGATTGACCGCTCGGAAATGCGGTTGCCACGGAGGCTACTTTCACGCTCGAACCTTTGAGCGCGTCTTTAGCAATCGCGACGAAGTTCGGATAAACGCAGACCGCAGCAACGCTCGGCACGTCCGGCAAATGCGGCGCCGGTTTGATGGCCTTCGCGCAAAGCGAACGCACGCGGCCTTCGGAGTCGCGCCCTTCCAGCGTCGTGAGGTCCATGCATTCGATGGCAAGACGAATGCCCGCCATTTTCGCGGTCGTCTTGATCGAACGTTTGGAGAGCGCGCTCGCGCGGGCCTCAAGCATAACGGCGTCAATGGTCGCGGTCATCGACGCCGCTTATTCGCTCTAAGTCTTAAGGACTACTCCACGTAGAGCTGCCATCGGAATTGTATGACGTAAAACCCGCACGGCCGTCCGTGTAGGCACCCATGAAATTGCGTTCCGTGTGCGTGCGGTCCCACAATTTTACAACCGCGTCGTCCGTCGTCGTTACGCCGATGTATTCGCGCTCCGTACCGGTGTCGTCACCCAAGCGCAGATAATTGTCCTGGAGTTCGCTTTGCAACTTCCCTGACGAGTTATACATGATCACCGCGCCCGTGCTTACGGTCGTCGTTCCGGCGAAAAGCCGTTTCGTGCCGCTTTCATCGTAGAACCACAACGACCCGTTTCCGTCTAGGCCGACGCTCTCGTTATTGCGGCTGCTGTACATGCGTACCAGTCCGTTCGATGCCGTATCGAGTCCGACGGTCATCCGATTGTTACCGGCCGAATCCATAAAACGCACGGCGGGTAAGGTAGCTGCCTTCGTGTAGCCGAAGAGCGCGCGCTCTTTACCGCCCGATGTCAGGAGATGCACCCCCAGTGCATCGATTCGAAGAGTTCCCTTGGGACCGGAAAACGAGATCGCGTGTTGTTGTGCGGTCGTTGCAGAAATCGTTCCGAGGCATAGTAAGCCGACCAGCGCTGCAAAGAGCTGGCGTTTTAAGCGGCGGCTTTGCCGCTCGAGCGCCTCAATGCGGGCAGCGAGGCGTTCGTAAACGTCGGTATCAGGCATCAGAATCGTCTCCCCCTCTCTGATGCCTCCTACTTTCGTCGCAGGCGGCCGGCCGCCTGTTAGCTTACAGGGTGCCGCGCCTTTCCTGTTCCTTTTCGATGGAGACGAAAAGCGCTTTGAAATTACCCTTACCGAAGCTGAGGCTGCCCTTACGCTGAATGATCTCAAAGAACACCGTCGGGCGGTCTTGCAGCGGCTTCGTGAAGATCTGCAGCATGTAGCCCAGATCGTCGCGGTCGACAAGGATGCGCAGATCGCGCAGGGTCTGGGTCGCCTCATCGATGCGGCCGACGCGCGCTTCCAAATCATCGTAATACGTGTCCGGCGTGTCGAGGAATTCGACGCCGTTCGCTTTGAGCGCGCGAATGGTCGAGATGATGTCGTCCGTGCGGATCGCAATGTGCTGTACGCCCGGGCCGCCGTAAAAGTCGAGATACTCCTCGATCTGCGATTTCTTCTTACCTTCGGCCGGCTCGTTTATGGGGAACTTCACGCGATGATCCGGGTCGCTCATGACTTTTGATTTGAGCGCCGTGTATTCGGTGGAGATGTCTTTGTCATCGAACGATACCAGCTGCGAGAAGCCGAAGACTTTCGCGTAAAAATCGCCCCACGTGTCCATCTCGCCCCACCCGACGTTGCCGACGCAGTGATCGATGAATTGCAGTTCCGGCTTTTGCACGAACGAAAGCGATTTCTGCTGCGGGACGAATCCAGGCATAAACACGCCGCCGTAACCGTCGCGCTGAATGAAGCTGTGGACGGTGTCGCCGTACGAACGGATCGTCGCTTTGATGATGCGCCCGTGTTCGTCTTTGAATTCCGTCGGAGGAAGAACCGCGGTTGCGCCGCCGGCAATTGCAAAATCGAACGCGGCTTTGGCGTCTTGCACGAGAATTGCGATGTCTTTGACGCCGTCGCCGTGCGCCGCGACGTGACGCGTGATCTCGTCGTCGGGCTTCAAACTGCTCGTGATCACGAATCGCAGCTTGTTTTGCACGAGGACGTACGAGGCGCGATCTTTCACCCCGGTTTCCGGACCCGCGTAAGCGACTTGATCGAAGCCGAACGCGGCGCAATAAAAGTACGCGGCTTGCTTTGCGTTACCGACGTAAAACTCTACGTAATCCCAATCGATTTTGGCGAGGGGATTGACTTGGGGCGATGTCATCGTGCTCATAACGAGAGGCCACTTGGCGAAGCGGCTAAGGGCGCCCTGTTGCGGAGGATGCGGCGATGGCAGAGCCGCAAGTGTAGGGCAATGCACACCAACGCGCCGGGAGCGCCGGCACTGCGCGCCGCGTTTACGGGCTTAATCGATTACGCCGGACTTTTTCCGCCTGCGCAGCTGCCGATGGACGCGTCTATCGCGGAGTATCGCGATGCGCGCGGCGGTTCATTTGCCTGGATGCTTGGCCGGTTTATCGTTCCGGCCTCGCGTGTGAACGAGTTGCTCGAGGCAAGCTCCGACCGCGAACCCATCGCACTGAGTGTCATTTTGGACGCGGGCAGCGATCAGCGTACGTGGCTGCAAAACGTGCAAGGCGCATTCGCGCGGATTCGCGATTTGCGAGAACGCGAGACACGCGTCCGGGTCGAGGCTTTGGAAGTAGCATTGCCGCCTTTGCAAACGATTCGCGAAACGTACGATGCCGCAGTAGGTCAATTTGCAGCGGCCGCGCAGCAAGCCGGTTTGCGTGACGTTCCTTCGTTTATCGAGATTCCACGCGACAACCGGCGCGAGGCGTTGCTGCCGGGTGCGATGTATGCACTCGCGCGGCATCGATTGGGCGCGAAAGTGCGCTGCGGCGGATTGACCGCGGATGCGGTGCCGCCGCCGGCCGAAATCGCCTCGTTTATTGCGCTTGCGCGCGAGGAAGGCGTCCCATATAAGGCGACGGCCGGGCTGCACCACCCGATCCGGCATTTCAACGAGGCCGCCGGTTTCACAATGCACGGCTTTTTGAATGTTCTGCTCGCGGCTTTACGCGCGCGTCAGGGATGGAACGCCGATCAACTCGAGGCCGTGATCGCCGGCGAGGATGCCGCACAGTTGCAGCTCGATGCAACTCCTACAGAGATCGACGCGATGCGCAGAGAGAATTTCGTAGCGTACGGCAGCTGCAGTTTCGCGGAGCCGATTGAAGATCTCCAGAAACTTGGCATGCTATGATCGACGTCGAACTCGACTCATGGGTTGAAGGCGCGGCGCGCTCCGACTTTCCGATTCAAAATTTACCGTACGGCGTGTTTTCGCGAAACGGCGCGGCCGGCCGCATAGGCGTCGCGATCGGCGAGTACATTTTCGATCTGTATGCGGCAGCCGGCGCGAATCTTTTTGACGGAGTGATTTCACGTGCCGTGCTGGAATCGCATTCGCTCAACTTGTTGCTCGGCGCCGGACGCGACGCTTGGACGGCCGTGCGCAACCGCTTGCGCGAACTGCTTCGTTCGGATACGGCCGCCTTCGAACACTTGGATCGCGATCGATTTCTGGTGCCGCGGCAAGAAGCGCGCATGGCGATGCCGTTTCACGTCGGCGATTACGTCGATTTCTATTCCTCCATCGAGCACGCAACGAACTTAGGAAAACTGTTCCGGCCTGACGGCGAGCCGCTGCTTCCGAATTGGCGTTGGATTCCGATCGGATATCATGGACGTTCTAGTACGATCGTCGTCGACGGAACGCCGATCGTGCGTCCGAGCGGGCAACGCAAGCCGCCGGATGCGCCGGCCCCCACATTCGGTCCGTCGCGCATGCTCGACATCGAGCTCGAGATGGGCTTTATCACCGGCCCCGGCAATCGCATGGGTTCGCGCATTCCGGTGGAAGCGGCGCGCGAGCATATCTTCGGCTTTGCGCTTGTGAACGATTGGAGCGCGCGCGACATTCAAGCTTGGGAGTATCAACCGCTTGGGCCGTTCCTTGGAAAATCGTTTGCGACATCGATCTCCGCATGGGTAGTGACGCTCGATGCGCTCGAGCCATACCGCGTGCCGGGGCCGCGTCAAGAGCCTGAGCCGCTGCCGTATTTGCATTGCAGCGAGCCGTGGAATTACGACGTTCAATTGGAAGTGGATCTGCAGACGCAGCGGATGCGCGGGGCGGGCGTAGCGGCGCAAACGATCTCACGTTCCAATTTCAAGTACATGTATTGGAATATCGCCCAGCAACTCGCGCATGCAACGGCGAATGGTACGGCGGTTCGTCCGGGCGATTTGTATGCATCGGGGACGATCTCCGGAGCCGAGCCGAGCAGTTACGGAAGTTTACTGGAATTGACGTGGCGTGGAACGAAGCCGCTGCGCTTGGCCGATGGAGAAGAACGCTCGTTTCTCGAGGACGGTGACACGGTGACACTGCGCGGGGTTTGCGAAGCGCCGGGTAAGCCGCGCATCGGTTTCGGCAGCGTTAGCGGGACGATTTTGCCGGCGACGTAGCGATGCGGCTCATTTTGCTGGCGTTTATTTTCCTTCTGATATTGACGCTGGTGAATGCGCTGATGCTGCGGCACGACATGTTGGCGTTTCACCATACAAACTATGCCCCGATACATTTGGGTATCAGGCGCGAAAGTCATTACGGTTGGGACTTATTCGTTTGGCGGGAGATTGCCGCGATTTTCATTACATTCATAGCCTACGGCGTTGTGGCTTCCTTTACGCAGAAGCGCAAGATTCACGAATAACGTATGCGCTTAGTGCTACTCGCCATTATATTGTTGTTGGCATTGACGCTCGCGAATGCGCTGATTCTGCGGCACGATTTGCAGTTGGCCGCTGCAGAAAATTACATCGGAACGAGCGGGCTGGTGCAGCCAACTCCGAGCCATAACGAGTGGAACCGCTTCGTTTGGCGCGAGATTGGCGCGTTCGCTATTACGGCGGTGATGTACGGCACGGTGGCGTCGCTAGGGAGACGCTGAAACGTATGCAGAAAATCCCCGGAGCGGACCATCCGATCAGCATCGAACCGGCGAAAACACGCGTGATCGTGCGCCACGGCGGGCGAGTCATCGCCGACACGCGCAAAGCCCTGGCGCTCCGCGAATCCGATTACGATCTCGTTCACTACATCCCGCTCAGCGATGTGGACGTGTCCCTGCTCGAGCGCACGACGCACAGCACATATTGTCCGTACAAAGGGGACGCAACGTACCACAGCATACGGGTCGACGGTGCTTATTCGGAAAACGCCGTCTGGACGTACGAAATGCCGTATGATGCGGTAGCCGAAATTAAAGGTTACGTTGCTTTTTAT
>CAZHGH010000079.1:0-14830 GCA_964531205.1 uncultured bacterium | reverse complement strand
GAATCGAAACGCACGTCCATGCCGGCAATGGTAGTGGACTGCTGCATCAACAGCACCGGCGAAAGAAACGACGGATTCGTCGGCTGCGTGATCGTAAGATGATCGCCTTTGGCATCGCCCGCAGTCACCGCCATAACGGTTCGCGGCTGCTGCCAAAAAACAAAACCGCCGGTGTAGCGGCGGCCGCCATTCACGGCAATCGCCGATCGTCCGCGCACAAAGCGAACTACAGTTCCTTGCAACGGAAAAACAAACGCGCCGCCCGCATCGTCATCGCGAACGCTCGCCCCAGGCGCGCCGATCACCGTATGCGTGTCGGGCCCCATGAGACCGCTAGCAACGCCCGCAAATACCACGATCGCAGCACCAAACGCTGCCAGCGCGAGACCCTGAACGCGCGATCCGTATGCTTTTCGCAACGATCGCAGTTGCATAGCGGCAACGACGAACAACGCAGCGTCGATTGCATTGTACCAACCGTAATGATACAGTGGTTGACCGGGCAAGGCATCTTGCGCAAGCGTCATTGCAACGCTGCACGCGAGGAGCAGCCAGAAAAGGATCACGAATGTCTGCCGAGCAGTGGCGAAATCGCGTCAACCATTTGCGGGTAGGAGAGCGGTCCATCGAAAGCGCGCATCACTGTGCCCTGTCGATCGACGATGATCGTCGTGGGCAGGCCAAGTGCCGCGTAGACGCGTCCGTATTGCTGGTTTTGATCTAGCAGAATCGGATACTGAATGCCGAGCGATTTTGCAAACGCCGCAACGCGCGATGCCGATTCACCTTGATCGACCCCCAGCACGTCGACGTTCCGATTCTTATACGCCTCGTAGAGGCGTTGCAAATCCGGCATTTCGGCGCGGCAAGGCGGACACCACGTCGCCCAAAGATTCATGACGAGCACGCGTCCGCGATGAGCCGCGAGATCTGAATCGCCGCCGCCAAGTTGCGGCACCGTAAAACTCGGTGCTTGTTGACCCGTGAGGCCTGTAGGACCGGCCGGCGGCGCGTTGCCGCCGCGAAAGTACACCGCTAGAACGATCGCCACGATTACGGCCGTCGCGATCCAAAATAAACCTCTGCCTCGCTGCGTCACCAATCGCCCATTCGGTCCTGATCGACCTCACCCTCGAACGCAACCGTCCCGGGCGGCATAATTGAGGCCGTAACGCGCACGCCGTCGAATCGCACTTCGCGACGGTGCGCGTCGCCAGACTCGTGATAAATCTCGCAATACCGGTCCAGCACGTCCGGACTACACAGCACGCGCAAAGGCCGCACTTGATACAGCTGTTGGAAGCTGCGGAAGGCGCGCTCGAATTCGGCTGGCCCAAAGTGCCGGCCGAGCCGCACTTCGCGTCGTACGTGTTCCAGGTAACAGTCCTCCGGCGGACGAATGCGCGAAGCCGTGCCGGCACGGATTTTGGACGGTCGCGCGGTGGCAACCGAACTGCGCGCCGAACTGCTCGCTCGCAGTACTGCGCTTCGCGACGCGGGGATACATCCCCGGCTCGTCGTCGTGCTCGTCGGCGAGAACGAATCCTCGCTGGCCTACATCCGCAATTTAGTGAAGACCGGCGAACGCGTCGGAATTGCGGTGCACGTCGAAGAACTGCCTGAGGCGTCGACCGCTTCGATCATTCGCGAACGGCTCGAACGTTTGCGTGACGACGACGCGGTGCACGGCGTAATGCTGCAGCAGCCGTTGCCGCCCCATCTTTCCATTCGCACGATTGCGGATGCGATTCCGATGCACAAAGACGTCGACGGTACGCATCCCACGAATCAAGGGCATCTTGCATTCGGCAGCGGAGCCGAGTTCGTTCCCGCAACGCCTGCGGCTGTAATGTTGCTGCTGGAGCGCAGTCCGCACTGGCCGATCACCGGACGTCAAGCGGTGATGATCGGCCGCTCCGTCGTGGTGGGTGCGCCGGTTGCGATGCTCATGCTCTCGCACGATGCGACGGTAACCGTTCTGCACAAAGAATCGACGAGTTTGCAGCCCTACGTGCGAATGGCGGAAGTTGTCGTGGTCGCAACGGGCGTACCCGGGCTTATCGCCGGCCACGATATCGCGCCGGGCGCGACGGTCATCGACGTCGGTACAACGGTCGTAGACGGCGAACTCAAAGGCGATGTTGATTTCGATTCGGCGGTACAGGTCGCCGGTGCGATAACGCCCGTTCCGGGCGGCGTGGGTCCCGTCACGAATGTCGCGCTGCTGCGCAACGTGATTAAAGCGGCTTCCCGCCTTGCCACGCTTAGTCCATCGAAGCGCTAGTTCACGCTAAAGTATTTTCCGAAGTAGCGCTCCTGTTCGCCGCGATGCACCTCTTCCTCACCACGGGCTTTGCGCGCTTCGAGTTCCTCTTGCCGCTTCTCAAGCATTTTCCGCAACTGCGGCAATAAGCGGCGTAAAAAACCGAGCTCGACGCTAAGCCGTTGCTTCGTGCTGTTCAGTTCGAGCAAACGTTGCTTGATGTTATCCGCAATCTGCAGTGCGTCGCCGACTAAGAACGACGTCGTTTCGGCGTCGACCGGAAGATCGACGCTCGTCTGTTGCCCGCTGAACTGCACGATGAGATCGAGGTACTCTAAAAACGCATCGCGCACGTCGTCCTTCAATCGCATCAATTCGGAATCTTCGACGGCTGCGTCGTCGAGCAGATCTGCTTCAACCGTGAGATACGGTTCGCGGCTCACAATTTGACGGATGCGAAACCTTCTGCGGCCGATCGTCGAAACGTAATAGCGTCCGAACGGCAGTTGTGTGACCTCGACGATCTCCGCAACGGAACCGATTTGATGTGGCTCGACGCTGGGATCGCCCGCCTCTTCACCTTCGCGAATGAGGACGACGCCGAAACCTTCCCCCGACTCCAGACATTCGCCGATCATCTGTTTGTAGCGCGGCTCGAAAACGTGCAGATTCAGCACGGCTCCGGGGAAGAGCACGGCGTTGAGCGGGAAGAGCCGCAGCCGCGTAGACATCGGAGGCCTGCATTTCCTCCGGGAGGGTAGGCGAGCCTGCTACGGAATCGGAAGCGCGATGTACGACGACGCTTTTGCGTACTTAGAGCACGCGCATCCCGCCCCGCATCCGCTTCTTCTCGAGCTGGAACAGTACGCGCGAAAGGAAGACGTTGCGTTCCTTCCCCGGCCCGTCGGCAGGCTGCTCGCGACACTCGTGCATGCGATGCAGGCGAACCGCATTCTGGAAATCGGCACGGCGTATGGATATGCAACGTTGTGGATGGCGCTGGCCCAACCGCCCGCCGGTAAAATCTGGACATTCGATCCGGATATAGAACGCACCGACGTCGCGCGCAGCTACTTCGCACGCGCAGGCGAAGACGACAACATCGAAATCGTGAATCAGCCCGCGCTCGACGTGCTGCCTTTGTTTCCGCAGCGGAACATGGATATCGTCTTCGTCGATGCGCCCAAGTCCGATTACGATGCGTATTTAGACAATTGTCTGCAGCTCCTTAAGCTCTCAGGTTTGATCATCTTCAACGGTCTGCTGCAAGAGGAAGCAACCGACGACTTCAATCGTACGTTTTTGCGGCATCCGGATCTCGACGCGACGATACTTCCACTCGGCGGCGGATTGGGGCTCGGCGCACGGAAAGGGTGAGCTCGCGTTTCAAGGCGGCGATGCGCCATTTCCCCACCGGCGTTAGCGTCGTCACGAGCCTGCGAGAGGGCGAGCCGCGCGGGGTAACGGTCAGCGCGTTTGCAAGCGTCTCTGCCGATCCGCCGATGGTGCTCATCTGCATCAACCGCGAAGCTCGCAGCTATTTGTATATTTCTTCGTCGAAAATTTTTTGCGTGAATCTGCTTGCGGGCGATCAGCGGCATCTCGCCGAGCGTTTCGCCGGTAAATTGCGTGAGAACCAATTCGAAGGCGTGCCATACGACACGGACGTCACGGGTGCCGCGGTGCTTCGCGGAACTGTCGCGCATTTCGATTGCGAGGTCGTCGAAGAACATCAGGCGGGATCGCACAGCATCTTCATCGGCAGAGTGCTCTCGTCCAGTTCGCGTCCCGGTTCGCCGCTAGGATACTATAACGGCGAATTTCACGACTTCGGCATCTGCATCGAGTAGCGGCCGCCCGCGGTGAGCTTGTGCAACCATGCGCATATTAGCGGTAAACGTCAAAGCCGGCGGCCTCAACGCGAAGATCGACGCGCTCTTGGCGCGTGCACTGGCGCATCGCGCATCGACGTACGTCTTTAGCGAATTCCGCGATACGCCCACGGGAAAGCGCATTCGCGATGCAATGCAGCACGCGGGTTTCCGGTTTCAAGCGTATTCACAAGGTCATCGCGGTAACGGCGTATTGGTCGCGTCGAATATTCCGTTCGAACCGGTCTACAATCCAGCGGGCTTGCCGGAGGATCGCTACCCGCATGCAATGATTGAGTGTGTCTTTCGTGACGTGCACGTAATAGGCGTCTATCTTCCCGGACAAGATCGCAAACGTCCACATTTGGAGTTTCTCATCCGCTACGCGCAACTCGTCAACGAGCAGAACATCGCGGCGATATGTATCGGCGACTTTAATTCCGGTCGAAACGAAACCGACATCGAAGCAAACCTCGGCAAAACGAGATTAGTGGACGAGTTCAGTACGGCGGATCTCTACGCATTACTGGAACGGCAGTGGGACGAAGCGTGGAATCTCAAACACCCGGACGATCGCGAATTTTCGTGGTATCCGCGCATGGGTGAGCCGCTGCGCAAGAACGGATGGCGGTTAGATAAAGCGTTTGTCTCGCGCGCGTTACGGCCGCGCGTGCGCGACGCATTCTACGATCACGGATTTCGTTTGGAAGGGCTCACCGATCACTCGGCGCTCATCGTCGAGTTGACCTAAGGCAAATACTGCTGCGGATCGACCGGAGTGTCGCCGACGCGAATCTCAAAGTGCAAATGCGGTCCGGTGGAATGGCCGGTCGAACCGACGGCGCCGATGGCTTGACCGGCTGCAACGCTATCGCCCACTCGCGCGAAGATTTGCGAACAATGCGCGTATCTGGTGGTTACACCGTTGCCGTTATCCACCACGATGAGATTCCCGTATCCGCCGTCAGGGCCAGCGGAGACAACGCGCCCTGCCGCAGCAGCGGCGATTGGCGTTCCGTCATTTGCAGCGATGTCGATGCCAGGGTGAAAATCTTCGCCCGCACCGATTGGATTCTTACGGACGCCGAAAGGCGAGGTCACCGTGCCGGTAACAGGCCACTGCATCGGTGTAGCGGAGGACGCCGGTTGCTCCAGCGCACTATCAACCATGGCCCCAAAGGCACCGGCGGGAGCAGAGAGTGCGCCCATGGGCGGGGCACCGCTAATCTCGGCGATGCGTGACTGGACTTGCATGAGGTCAAACTGGATATCCACCACCTTGCAATATCGGCACGCCGGGGAGAATGGCACACCCAGCGGTCTTTCGAAAGCGGGCCCTGTGATTGTGGAGACGTTTCCGGTGGGGCCGCTCGCCTGCAACTGTACGATTCTCGCGGACGAGAGCAGCGGTGAAGCTATCGTCGTAGACGGCGGGGACGGTGTGGAGGAGGTCGTGCGCCGCCTGAGCGCCGGGAATCTACGCGTCCGGTATCTTGTTCACACGCACGCACATATCGATCACATCGGCGATCTCGGAACGCTTCGCCAACGCGCCGGCGGAGAGGGCCTGCTCCACCCGGCAGATTTGCCGCTGTACCGCGCACTCGCGATTCAAGCAACGTGGATCGGAATGAGCGAACCGCCACGAGTCGTGGATCTTGACGGCGATCTGCGCGACGGCGACGTAATTACCGCCGGTCAGCTGCGACTTGAAGTGTTACACACGCCGGGTCACACGCCCGGCAGCGTTTGCTTCGCAGTCGAGAACGGAGCGTCCAATATGATTTTGTCCGGCGACACGCTCTTTGCCGGTTCGATTGGGCGCTGGGATCTCGGCGGGACGTCGATGGAAGACATCGTCGCGAGCATTCACGGCAAACTGATGGATTACGCCGACGAAACGCGAGTAATACCGGGCCACGGCCCATTCACGACAATTGGAACGGAACGCAACTCGAATCCGTACTTGCAGTAAGGGTGCCAAGCAATGAACCCGCGTGAGTTTTCATACGGCGGATTGTTCGTTCAAAAAACAGCGTACGTCATCGCGTGCGTCTGCATGCTGGCGTTCGTCGCGGCCAGCGCGTGGCTGATCGTTCACGGTAGCGGACGCACGCGCGAAACAGGCTACGAATCGTTGGCGGGATCCATCATTCTCTTTGCGTTCATCGCACTCACGCCCGTGTTTATTCGTTGGGCGCTCGTGGTGCGGATCGATTCGTGGGGCGTATACATGCCGGCGCGTTTGCGCTCGGAAAAGCGAAACGGGCTTTCGTGGGAGCAAATTGCAGAGGTTCGCGTCCTTCACACGAAACGGCGGAACGTCGTGGCGCTGATCCCGCATAATAACGCAACGTTGAGTCCGTTGATGCAACGTTTCGGCGCCTTCATTCTGCCGCCGGTGAACGTGCCGGCCGACGAATTGCGGGACGTCATCGAAGATTACCATTCCGCGCTGAACAAGCCGTGAGCTACCGGCCCAAACTTTTCACCGGTATCGAACTCGACGAACCCGTGCGCGCATGGTGCAACGACATCGCCGCGCGGCTGCAAGTGTGCGCGCTTCCCGGACGCTTTGAGTCGCCGGAGAAGTTTCACATCACGCTTGCATTCTTGGGATGGGTGGACGCGGAGCAGGTCGAGCCCATTGCCGACGTGATGCGAACCGCCGCGGCACAGACTTCGCCGTTTACAATGACGCTGGACCGCATCGGTGCGTTTCCTCACGAACGGCGCCCGCGTATCGTCTGGATCGGATCGCACGATCAAGGCGAACCGTTTCGTACACTGGCTCAGGCAATGCAAACCGGTTATGGCGAATTAGGATTCCGCTTCGAGAAGGCACCCGTCGCGCACGTCACGCTCGCGCGTATCAAAGAAGGGCACGCGCACTTACCGATGCTGGACATCAAACCCGTGCGGCTTCGCGTAAAGCACGTCACGCTATTCGAGTCACTGCCGGCGGGACGAACAACGCGTTATGAAGTACGCGACCGGGCGCCGCTGGCGAAATAAGCGCTCAACCAGTGCAAGATGCGCGTGCAGTAGTCTATATAGGCAGCGGTGTTGCGAACGCCGTGTCCTTCGAGCGGATACGTCACTAACTCTGATTGTGCACCGCGTTGCGCCAGCGCGCGATGCAACTCGAGGCCTTGCGTAATGCCGACCAGGCGATCCTGACCTCCGGCAATCACGAGCACCGGAGTGTTGATGCTTGGGCTTTGCAGTATCGGACTGCGCGAGAAGAACTGACTGTGAACGTCGAAGGGCTGGCCGTCGATAAATGGCCGCATCGCTTCCGACGGCGTTCCCGTAAGATAACCGCTGAAGATGTCGATCACCGGAAAGCCGCAAACGGCTGCGGTAAAGATGTCCGTTTGCGCGATCAGCGACGCCGTCAAATATCCTCCGTGGCTTGCGCCTATGAGCGCCAGACGCGTCTCATCGGCAACACCGTCATCAACCAGCGACTGAACGCCGCTGAGAATATCCTTGCTTTCGCCGCCGCCGAGATCTCCGCACACCAAACGCACGAACGTTTGCCCACGTCCGGAACTACCGCGCGGATTTGGTAGAAATACGGCGTAACCGTTTTTCACCAGCAGTGGAATGAGCGGCGAGTACAGGCACCACGTGTTTGTGTACGACCACACCGGTCCGCCGTGCAACAGGACGACAAGCGGATGCGGTCGAGCCGCTGCAGGCTGCGCGAGATATCCATGAATCTCTAATCCATCGAACGAAGTCCAACTCCGGCGTACGAATTCACCGGCATGTTCGCTTGCGTACCGGCTGCCTTCGTACGAGAACGCGTGCAGCGTTTCGGGTTTTTTCGTGCTCGAGTCGTAACGAACGAGCGCCGGCACTGACGCGTAGCGTTGCAAAACGGTAGCGTAATCATGGCGTCCCATCGGAGCGACGCCCGGGTATAGCCGCATCCATCCGCCCGGGCTCGTAACGTTGACTTCGGCTTTCCCATCGTGCGCCGAAATCTCACCGCAAGCGACCTCGAAATCACGCACGCCCGCAAAACTGAAATGTTCCGCATCGCGCGTGGCGAGCAGTGTAACGTCGACGCCCAGCGTGTCGACCGGCTTGCTACGCCACGCCAACATGCGATCGAACAGCAAAACATCACCCGCAACGATCCCGCGGTCGCTGCAGCAGCCTTCGACAATTGCAACGTAGCGCCCATCGGCCGTAGCTGCAGGAAGCCCAATTTGATACGATGGTTCGTAAACCGTCTCGCATGTCTCGCGCTGCAGGTCGATGTACGCGAGCCGTGCTTGGAACCACGCCGCTTCGCGCGGGTTGTCCACCACAGCGATTATGCCGTCGTTGCCGCACCACGCCGCTTCCCAGACGGTCACATTGAGCCACTCCAACAGGTGAGGCGACGTTCCGTCTCCGGCGTAAATCCATATGCGCCGCCACGCGTCATCGGGAATCGTCTTTTCAACTGTGGGCGTCCAATCGGGAAGGTCGTCCGGACGGAGAGTCGTCGCGACGGTTTGCACGAAGAGACGCGAACCGCCGGGCGCCCACGCAATCGATTCGGCCGATCCGGTTACGGGCACAAAAGCCTGCACGCGCCGTTCTTTCGGATCGCAAACATACGCGGCGTATCGATCCGGTTTGGCGCGGTCCGACAAAAATGCAAGGCGCTTGCCGTCAGGCGACCAGCGCGGACTCGTATCGTTACGTTCGCTTTCCAGCATCGTCATCGTTCCATGTGCCGCGTCGAACAACGCGATGCGCGAACGCGGAAGACTTTTTAAGTCGTCGTATGATGTACCGGCGAGCGCGATCCACGCGCCATCGGCTGTGGCGCGAATTTCCCAACATTCGGAAAGCATTCCGAAACTACCGGCGTAGATGCGGTCAAAGAAGTCTTGCGTCATGCCGCAATCTGACGCACTCCCTGCGCCTCTTCCACTGCCTGCTCTTCGGTAAGCGCGGACCCGGCTTTCAGCAGCGCATCGTACGCTGTTTCCGAAAGACGTGCCCGAAGGGCTTTCTCCAGGCGCTCGCGCACGATTTTTTCGGTCACTTCACGCTCGGTGTCGTTTGCGGAGAAATACGCGTCGACATAACCGGTAATGCGCGCGGCTTGCGATACGTTTCCGCGTTCGGCTTCAATCAGGGCGACCTGCTGCAAGACGACGGCAGTAGAGTATCCATCCTGCACGTTTGGAAGAAACGCCATCGCCTCGAGAATATCGGCTACGGCTTCCGCATATTGTCCGAGAGCGATGCGGTAGATCGTGAGATTGCATCGCACGTTTAACACGAGGCGCGGCATTCGAGTGGCGTCGGCGCGCTCGAGCGCCTGCTGGGCGCGCGCGACGGCTTCCGCAGCGTTGCCGCGCCGGAACTCGTTGTCGGCGAGATAAATGAGCGTCATCAGCAGCGCGTACTCGCAGCCATTGTTCGTCGCAACCTCGAGCGCGTGCTCGTGTGCCGCACGCGCCACGTCGAATTCTCCACGTTGCGCTACGATGGAACCCAAAGTATTGAGCGCCATCGCAAAACCGCCTGGGTCGCCGGAGGACTCCAAAAGATCCGCTGCACGCATGCATGCAGTTTCGGCTTCCTCAGGGTGGCTTTGACGTAGCGTCAGCGCACGCTGTCTGAGCGCATATCCCATTCCGCGCTCGTCGTTGACCTGCTCGTACAACTTGCACGCTCGATCCGCAGCTTGAAGTTTGTTCGCGCCCCACAGCAGCACTGCGCGCGCCAAGTGCAATCTCGCCGCGAGTTGCGGAGCGGCCATTTCATCGATCGCTTCGAGGCCCCGCTCGATCCAAAACAATCCTTCGCGTAGGCGTCCGTAGTCGAACCAAAAACGCCTGAGCGATCCGGCAATTTTCGCGCCGATTGCAATATCGTTGCGTCCCGCCAGCGCCCAGAGCAACGCCTCGCGAACGTTTTCGTACTCGACGGCAACGTTGTGAAACCACACGGACAACGGCGTCAAGTGAAAGTCGCGATCCGCGCGCTCGGCAAAGGCGCCGTAATATTCGGCGTGCAGTCGAAGCATGCTCTCGCGCTCGCCACATTCCTGGAGCCGTTCGTCGAGGTACTGCCGCGTCGACTCGAGCAGGTGGTAGCGTTCTATCTCCCCGCCCGTCTCAGCGTTGACGAGCGACTTTTCGACCAGTGACCCAAGAAGATCGAGTACCTCGACTTCATCGAGTCCTGCGTCGGCACAGGTCGCGGTTGCGCCGTCCAGGGAGAACGAGCCGGCAAAAACGGCGACGCGCCGCAGCAGCATTTTTTCGCGCTCTTCTAGCAGGCCATAACTCCAATCGAAGAGCGCTTGGAGCGTTTGATGGCGCGGCAGCTGTGTGCGGCTTCCGCCGGTAAGCAAGCGGAAGCGTGCGCGCAAACCGTCGTTCAAACGCGACGGTGAAAGCACTCGCACGCGCGCAGCGGCAAGTTCTATTGCGAGCGCGATACCGTCCAACCTTCGGCAAATATCGGCGACCGCCGTGACGTTCTCATCGGTCAGCGCGAACTCACCGCGCGCAGCTTGCGCGCGCTCGGCGAAGAGAGCAATAGCGCTATATTGCAGTGCATCGCTTGCAGATAAACCTTCGGACGCTTGCGGAAACGAGAGCGGCTGAACGCGGTATACCTGCTCGCCTTCCGTGTTTAAGGGCTGCCGCGAGGTCGTGACGATTTGCACCTTGGGGCACGCGCGCAATACGTCTACTGCAAAACGCGCAACGGCGTCGACGACGTGTTCGCAGTTATCGAAGAGCAGCAGTGCGCGGCGGTTGTTCAGCGCTTGAATGACCGATTCCGTCAGCGTTTTTTCGTGGGATTCCTGAATGCGCAGTGCTGCGGCAACGGTGGCGGGAATAAACGCCGCGACCGAAACGGGCGCAAATTCGATAAACCAGACGCCGTCGCGGTAGCGATCCCTTACGCGTTCGCCCAGTTCGAGCGCCAAACGTGTTTTGCCGATACCGCCCGCACCAACGATCGTCAACAAGCGATGGCGCTCGAGCAAAAGCTTCAGCGTATCAATTTCCTGGTCGCGTCCGATGAGTCTGGTGAGCTGCGCGGGCAAGTTACTTCCGAATGGCCGGCTCGAGAGCGGCGGTAACGCGTCTTCTTGATCGCCGCCGGTAACACGTTCGTAAACTTCCGTCGTCTGCCGCTCGGGTACAGCATTCATTTCACGCTTAAGCGCTTCTTCAAACGAGCGGTACTCACGCATCGCGGCTGCACGATCTCCGCTTAATGCGCGTAGTTGAATGAGTTCGCGTACGAAGGTCTCCTGCCACGGATCGATCGCGAGCGCTTTTTGCGCGGCGGCAATAGCGCCGGAGATGTCGCCGGAGTCCCGGAGTTGTCCCGTCAAGCGGCGCAGCACGTCCAAATGCTTCGTGCGCAGCCGCACACGCTCCGCATCGATCCATTCCTCATCGACGCCTTCCAGCAGATCGCCGGTATAAAGCGACGCTGCCTCGGCAAGGCGTCCAGCCTGTTCGTGAGCTTCGTATTCCGCAACGTCGAACGAGTACGGCGCGCCCGTGTTCCACTGGATACTGCGGCGGTTCGTAAAAAACCACGCGTTACTGTATTGCGGCAACCATCGCTGCAGCAGATACAATGCACGCCGAAGATTAGCACGGGCTTCTTCCTCTGGAACATCGGGCCAGAGTGTAAACGCCATCGAATCACGTCCCAATTCGCGATCGCGGTGCAGTAAGAGGTACGCTAAAACGGATAAACAGCGCGGCGGCAGCGCGCTATCAATCGGCGGATCGCACGTAAAACCCACGCCGCCAAAGAAACGAATAGCGAATGTGGCTGCCGTTTGAACCACGGAAAAACCGCCTTTACCGCATTCGGTACGTTAGTTGTACTTAGGTAGTATTACGGCGTCTCCCGTACGCCGGGCGCCTGCTTGGTGGAATGGGTTCGTTCTGCTCTATTAACGGATCAAGCATTCGCGCGATGATAAGCCATATAAGCGAAGAGGGTGGCACTATGGCAAAACCTGACGTTTACATCGCCGAGTATCTTGTGTTATTGGGACGAAACGCGGCCGCGGCTGCTGAGTTTCATAATGACCCGGATAAAGCAATGAAGTGCTTCGGATTGGCTAAGACTCAAAGCGACCACATCAAAAACGACACTCCGGACCAGCTCGGACAGGCGATTATTGCAGAATTCGCACAGACCATAGGAGCAAGTACTCAGGCCGCCGCAGGGCCCGCCATTGCGTCGATGACGACGAAAGTGGTGTAGCTGTGCCGTTAATAGCTGAATATCTTTTGCATTTGGGGCAGCATGCCGACGCCAATAAGGCGTTTCAACAGGATCGCGCTAATGCGATGTCCTGCTTCGGACTGACGCAAGAGCAACAGGATGTCATAAACAGCGGCGACGAGCAAAAACTGGGCTCCGCGATACAGCAGGAGTTTTCCGCGTGTGCGTCCGGCTTCGCACCGTCCATGACGACCAAACTGACAGGCGCGTAGCAATGAGTGGTACGCTGACCGTCGTCGGCACCGGCATTCAACCCGTTGCGCACACTTCAACGCAGGCAGTAGCTCGCATTGAAAGCGCAGACAAAGTTTTTTTTGCCTCGTCCGACGCGCTGACCGAGTATTGGCTGCGCCAAATAAACTCGCACTGTGAGTCCTTAAACGGTTTTTACGATCCACGAATCGACCGCCGCACCACATACGAGCGAATGGTACAACGCGTCTTCGCGGAAGTGGAAGCCGGCTTTAACGTTTGCTTCGTCTTGTACGGTCATCCGGGCGTCTTTGCGGATCCCGCGCACGAAGCCATTCGGCGTGCCCGTGCGGCGGGCTACAAAGCCGAGATGCTTCCGGCAATTTCCGCTGATGCGTGTTTGTTTGCGGATCTCGGAATCGATCCCGGAGACAAAGGATGTCAGAGCTACGAGGCCACCGACTTTTTGATCCATCGCCGGCGCACGGATTCCCGTAGTGCACTGATTCTCTGGCAGGTCGGCGTGATCGGCGAGAAAGGCTACAAGAACGACTCGAATGCTTGGAATCGCGACGGCATTCGTATTCTCACGGACGTTTTACTGGAGCAGTATCCGCCTGACCATATCGTGACGATTTACGAAGCGGCGCGCTACCCGTGCTTCGACCCGCTCATTCACGACGTGCGATTACGCGAGCTTCCAAACGCGCCTATATCGGCGATATCGACGCTCTACGTGCCGCCCTGTGGTGAGACCGAGATCGACAAAGAGATGGCGGATCGACTTCTCGCCTCCAGCACGACGTCGCTATAACGAGGTTCACGAACTGCGCGTACTGAACACGCGCTATCATGAACCGGGTGTTATGTATCGCCTTTATCTGCGTGGCGCTTTTCGCGTTGGCGCATCGCCCTGCGTCCGCGATGGTCGAGTATTGTCCCGCTCCTCTTTCGTATGAGCACGTGAATTCATCGACGTTCGGCCTTATTTTGAACGCACTCGGGCCGCGAACGCTCACCTCAACGACGCTCGCGTTCGACACGACCGCGGGCTGGTACATAGCGAGCGTTCCCGCGATAACGCTAGTTGAAAAAGACCGGCATTATCGCGGACCGGCAATGAATTACATTCGCCATGATTGGGTTACGCCGGTGATATACGTCTGGTTCCCCGCAAAGCTTACGATTTTACATGCATGGGTTTACGAGACTGCCGTGCAAGGCGATCCGATGTTCGGGTGGGATGAAAAAGGCCAAATCCTTTGCGCGCCGCCGCCGGCTCCTTCGCCGGAGCAGCTAAAACACGACGAGAAGCCCCATCATCCGATTATGTACGGTCTCGATCCGAACGATGACGATCGTTTATCAGATCCGCCTTCGTCGACGTCACTGATCTTGCACGCCACGAGTTCAACGCCGTTGGAACGTGCAGACTGCTCCGAGCCGTTTCGTGAAGCCGAAGTATCGTCCCAAGCGCGACCGGAGATTCCAGGACTCCTCGCAGCGGAAGGCTGGACCGGCGTGGCATCGAGCAACATTGCCGTGGCGGTACAGCCCGATGGATCTTTGCGCGACGAATGGATATGGGGACCGTCGGGTCTCGCTTTATTCGACGGCTCCGCAATGAAAGCCGCAAAGATGTCGCAATACACAGGGGCACGGGCTTATTGTCAGCCCGTGCCCTCAGTTTATCTCTTTAGAGTTACGTTCAGTATGCCGTAACGTTAGCGCAGTTTGATCAGCAGTTTGCCGTCGTCGGTTTGCTGCGTAGGCGCCGGCGTGGGCACCGTTTCGGCCACCGGTTGAACCGTGCGCTCAGGCGCCGGCATTGCGCCGAAATCCGGGACCGTACCGGACGCGACTTTTTGTTTATAGTCATCGATCGCAACATGCAAAGCTTCCAGAGCGCGCTGCGGGTAATCTTTCTTCTTCTCCGGATAACCGCTGAGCGCGTTCTCGATGTCGTCCGTCGAGATCTGCGACGCTTCGTCGATCGTCTTGCCCTTGGCGAGATCGACGACGAGACTGCAAGTGGCCGTTCCGAAGCCGCAGCCCGTAGTGAAATACGAGATATCCTCGATGACCGCGCCGGGTCCAACCTTCAAAAAGAAGTTGTACATGTCGCCGCACGAGTCGCTGAAATACTCACCGCTCGCGGTGGGGTTCTCCATCGTGCGGAAACCGGTGCGATCCTCTACAAGTTTTTGGAACTTAGGAAAAT
>CAZHGH010000078.1:7804-14876 GCA_964531205.1 uncultured bacterium | reverse complement strand
TAACCGCCATACGTTATTGGAAATGGCGTTGCGGTGGCTTTAGGTGCGGGAGTCGCTTGCGCGATAATCGTCGGTGTTGCCAGTGTCTCCGCCGACGCCGGCCCAATGCCACACACCGCCAAGCAGGCGCCCGCTAAGAGCGCATGGAGTGCGTGGTTTTGCATGCTCGCATTGTAGCGAGAAGATGTTAAGCCCTACATTAAGCAGCGCTGTTTTATTTAGCCGTATCGTCCGGTGATGTAGTCTTCCGTTCGCTTGTCCTGAGGTTTGAAGAAAATATCGCGCGTCGCCCCAATTTCGACAAGTTCGCCCATCAGGAAAAACGCCGTGTTATCCGAGATACGGGCCGCTTGCTGCATTGAGTGCGTAACGATCACAACGGTGTATTCTTTTTTCAGATCGCCGATCAAATCTTCAATTTTGCTTGTCGCGATCGGATCGAGTGCGGAAGCCGGCTCGTCCATCAAAATGACTTCCGGTTCTACTGCTATCACGCGCGCAATGCACAGCCGCTGCTGTTGACCGCCGGATAACTCGAGCGCGGATTTATCGAGGCGATCTTTCACTTCGTCCCAGAGCGCTGCGTGATGCAAGCTACGCTCGACGATCTCCATAAGTGCTTTACGCCCGCGCACACCGTGAATGCGGGGGCCGTACGCGACGTTTTCAAAAACCGATTTCGGAAACGGATTCGGACGCTGAAACACCATGCCGATACGATGGCGGATCGTCACAGGATCGACGTCCTTCGCGTAAATGTCCTCGCCGTCCAGCGTAACGGTCCCTTTCACCGTGACGCCCGGCGTCAGGTCATGCATGCGATTGAGCGCGCGGATGAACGTCGATTTACCGCACCCGGATGGCCCGATGAGCGCCATAACGCAATTCTCGGGCACGTGCAGCGTTGCGTTTTTGATAGCTTGAAACGTGCCGTAGAAGACGTCGAGATTTTCCACGCACATCTTCGTCTCCGCCGCGGGCGGCTGTTCAGTCTGTTGCGTGACATTAGGGGTGACGGACATTGTTAGCGTCATTTTCCTGTGAGCCGTTTATGTAGGGCGAAGCCGAGCAGCCGCGCCGAGATGTTGAAAATCAGTACCATCGCGAGCAGCACAAGCGCAGACCCGTTGCCCACTTGCGTGGCGTCCGGGACTAAGCCTTCCGAGTGCACGTACCAGAGATGCACCGAGAGAGTCTCCGCTTGATGGAACAAACTGAAATCGTATGCAGATCGCCCCGCCGAGACGCTCACGCCCGCGGTGAAGATCAGCGCGGCGGTCTCGCCGAAAATGCGCCCGGCGATAAGAACGATGCCCGTCGTGAGCGGCGCAATCGCGCTCGGCAAAACGACGCGCCGGATCGTTTGCCATTTGGTAGCACCGAGCGCCATCGAACCTTCGCGGAACGTATTGGGCACCGCTTGCAACGCCTCTTGCGTGACACGCATCAGGGCCGGCAGATTCAAGATGGTCAACGTCAGCGCGCCGCCCAGTGCCGTGAATTTCCAGTGCAGCACCGTTACGAAAACGAGTAAGCCGAATAGGCCCATCACGATCGAAGGAATCGTTGCAAGCGATTCGGCGCAGAATTGCACGATGGACGTGAACGCGCCCGGACGCGCGTATTCTTGCAGATAGATCCCGCCGGCCATCGCGATGGGTGTTGTAAAGATCAGCGTGAGAATCAGAATATAGAACGAGTTGAAAATCTCAGGGCCGATACCGCCGCCCGCGCTCACTTCACTCGGCGGCGAGGTCAAAAAGTTCCACGAGACGACGGGTGCACCTAAATATAAAATATAGCCCACAAAGAATACGAGCAGCACGATGATCGAAAGCGCTGCAGCCCACAGCACGCCCGTCATCACGCTGTTCATGGCCCGGCGACGGGCCGCAACGCCGGGACGTCCTGCGCCGCTCGAAGCTGCTAAACTTGCGGTGGCCACTACGTGCTCCGCTTCAGTGCGAACCGCACGCCGAGAATTAACGCCATCGCGATAAGTAAAAGCAAGAATGCCATCGAGAACAGCGAGTGATACAGCACGGTGCCTTCTTGGGCACTGCCCATATCGGTAACGATCTCCGTCGTCAGCGCGGCAGTCGGTGAGAGCAAGCTTTTCGGAAGAATCGCGCTGTTGCCGATGACCATTTGCACCGCGAGCGCTTCACCGATCGCGCGTGCAATGCCCAGAATAACTGCAACCGTCAATCCGCTACGCGCCGCCGGCAGCAACACGCTCCAAATGGTTTGCCAGCGCGTCGCGCCAAGCGCCATCGATCCTTCCTTTAAAGAGACGTGCACCGCGCGCAACGCATCTTCCGAAAGCGAAATCACCGTCGGCAGAATCATGATCGAGAGCACGATGCCGGCCGTTAGTAAACCGTAACCGGTCAAACTGCCCGTGGTATGGCGAATCAACGGCGCGAGCAGCGTGAGCCCGAGCCAACCGTACACAACGGACGGGATGCCGACGAGAATCTCGATGGTCGGCTTCATAAACGTCGCCATTCGCGGCGGCGCAAGCTGCGACAAAAATATGCCGACTGCGACGCCGAACGGTCCGCCCACGCAAATCGCAAAGAGCGTGATAAAAATCGAACCCAGGATGAAGACGAGCGCCCCTGGGTGGTGGCCGTCGGTATCGAAGACCGGTGAAAACAAAAAGACCAGCGGGCTGACGTGGTCTACGAAAAAGAGTTGCAAGCCCATGTACGCGAGGTACGCGATGATTGCGCCCATCGCGACGATGACGAAGGCACTCGCAGAAAATAAAGCGGTAGAGGCTACACGCTCTTGGGCGTGAGCGATTCCGGGTCGACTAGCGATCAAAGCTTAATCATCGTACGGAGCGGAATGTAAGCCTTCCTTAAGCGAATCTTAAGGAGTATTAAGGCCGCCTGAGCGGCACATGCGTGAACGCGTCGTCGAACCATTCTTTTGCCTGCGCAAGCGTCATATGAGTGCAAAACTCGTTGATAAACGCAAGCAGATCGCTGCGCAAGCCGGGCCAATCGTCGAAGCCATCAAACTCGATCGGCTGCATGCCTCTATCAAACCATTGCCACCTTAGGAGCAGATTATCGGCAGCTTAAGGCTGAACGCTTACGACCGGAATGCGAACGGTGAACGTCGTGCCGGATCCCAACGTCGATTCGACTTGCACGTTGCCGCCGTGCGCTTCGGCGATTTGCTTCACGATTGACAACCCGAGCCCGGCACCGCTGAATCCGCGAGCGCGCGAGCGATCGACGACATAAAACCGTTCGAACACGTACGGCAAATCTTTGTACGGAATCCCGATGCCGGTGTCGCTTACGCGGATGACCCCGTAGCCGTCCTCCACATCGATCGTTACGGAAACCGTTCCGCCCTCAGGTGTGTACCGTAGGGCGTTGTCGACCAGATTCACGAACACTTGCGAGAGGCGATGTTCGTCCGCTTCAATGATTGCCGGACGCAATACACGCAAATCCAAGTTCACACCATGGCCCGCGGCTTGCGGCTGGAATGACGTAACGATCGGCTGCGCGACTTCTTCGAGATCGATCTCTTCGATCTTGAGGACCAGCTCGCCCGACTCGACCCGCGCCTGTTCCAGCAATCGTTGCACCAGCGTCGCCAATCTATCGACTTGACCCAGCGCCTGCGGCAGAAAGATCTTCTGCGCTTCTTCATCGCCAGATTCCACTACGGTTTCGAGCATGAGTTTGACGGAAGAGAGCGGCGTGCGCAATTCGTGGGAGACGTTCGTCAAAAATTCTTGACGCGCACGCTCGAGTTTTAGCAGTTCGGTTTGATCTTCGGCGAGCAGCAACACGCCGGTGGTTTCCGTTTTCTCTTCCGCGTCGTTGCTCGGCGCGATCATTGGATACACTGAGACGGAGTACGAGCGGTTGACGTTTTTACCGGTAACAATCAGCGGCGGCGAACCAGGCCGCTCGCCGCGCAGCGCAGCCTGCGCGCGCTGCTCCAACTCAATCGACGGAATGGCAGCGATAAGATGTGTGTTCCGTACGCGCGCCCGCTCGAAGCCGAAAATTGCGGCGGCGGCGCGGTTGGCGAAACGCACGCGAAGGCGGCGGTCCAGCATGACAACGCCGAGCGGCAATGCGCGAATCAGCGCATCAAAACGATCGTCTACCTCGGTGTTGCGTTCGTGTGCAGGCTCTTGCGATAAAGCAGTAGACCCGCCGCCGTTGCGGCTTCGCCGCAAAAATAACCCGCCGGCCACGCCAAGTACGAACGTGCCGAACGCTATGAGCTCGAGGCCGATGAATTACTCCTTAAACATATACCCGCGGCTGCGCACCGTAATGATGTGCCGCGGATTTCGCGAATCTTCTTCGATCTTTTCGCGAAGCCAGCGAATGTGAACGCTGACCGTTTGTTGTTCGCCTTCGAAATCGTATCCCCAGACCTTATCGAGCAAAGTTTGGCGCGTCACGACGCGGCCCGCGTTCTCCATGAGCACGCGTAAGAGCGAGAACTCTTTCGGTGCTAACGATACGTCTTTGCCGCGCACGGTAAGATGCTGGCGCGACGGATCGAGTACGATGCCGCCGAGCGAGATCGCATGTTCGCGATCCTGCGGCGTAAGCGGTGCAGGGCGGCGCAAACGCGCTTTCACGCGTGCAAGAAATTCGTGTAAGGCAAACGGCTTGGTGACGTAGTCGTCCGCGCCGAGCTCCAACGCGAGAACCTTATCGATCTCCTGATCTTTTGCGGTCAGCATGATGATCGGCACGGAGCTGTTCTTCCGAATCTCTTTGCACGCTTCGATGCCGTCCAGAACCGGAAGCATGATGTCCAGTACGATGAGATCGGGCTGCTCGCGTTGCGCAATCGCAACTGCGCTTCGTCCGTCGCTGGCCGTGACGACGGTATAACCGCTCCGCTCCAAGTTATAGCGCAGCGTCTGTAAGATCGCGGCCTCGTCGTCGACGACGAGGATCTTTTTATTAAAGTCGGGGTGTTTGTTAAACGACCCGCGTTTAGTTTCCAGCGACGTGCTCATAGAATTTCGCAATTGCGCTATAGTCCAGGCCTCCGTCGCCTGCTGCAGATTGAAGCGTGTACATTTGATACGCGAATCCCGATGCCGGCATCGGCATCTTCATCGCCCCGGCCGCGTCCAAGGCCGCCCGGAGGTCTTTCCGAAGCAGATCCAAAGCAAAGCCTCCTTCAAACGTACCTGCAAACCACGTTTTCGGCAACCACTCGTTCAATAGATAGTTGGAAGCAGTTGCAGTCGCGAGCACCCCGCGCACGGATTCGAGTTTGGCTCCGGCCTTCTCCGCGAAGGTTAGGGCCTCGGCGTTGGCAATCATAACATTCGCGATGATGAGTTGATTGACCAATTTGACCGTCTCGCCCAGGCCAACGGCGCCAACGTAGTGCGGAGTACCCATGGCTTTGAGGACCGGTTCAACGCGAGCGAAGTCTTCGGGCGACCCGCCGGCCATAATCGTGAGGGTCCCCGACGCAGCGCGCGCGGGTCCGCCGCTGACCGGCGCATCCAAAAACGCAAAGCCGGCGGCCTGCAGCCGCTCGGCAAATTGCCGGGTCGCTACAGGCGAGATCGTCGACATATCGATGAACGTGGTGCCTTTGCGCGCTCCCGCCGCTGCGCCGCGCGAACCGAACAGCGCATCTTCCACCTGCGGCGCGTCCGGAACGCACGTGATAACGACGTCGCTGGCAGCGGCAACGGCTGCAGGATCGGCCGCCTCCGAAACGCCTTCACGAAGAATGCGCTCGAGGCGTTCGCGATTTCGATGAGCGGTCGCGGTGACCGCAAACCCTGCGCGCCGTAATGAAAGCGACATCGGCTCTCCCATGGCGCCGATGCCGATAAACCCAACGTTCACGCGCTCGCCTTTAGCCGTCGAAGGACCCCGGGCCTGTCGAGGGGTAGCCCATGATCCGCTGATAAAGGGAGAACGAAAAAATGCTAGCACCGGTGCGTCGGCCGACGTTCGACGAAATGAATCTATCCGTAGGCAAACGTGTGCGCCTGCACCGTTTGATGTACGAACACGGCCCCGCCAACGGCACGCTCATGATGCTGCCGATCGATCAAGGCCTCGAACATGGACCGGTCGATTTCTTCTCCAATCCCGAGTCCATCGACACCGATTGGATTTATCGCTTAGCAGTCGAGGGAAACTTTTCCGGAATCGCGCTGCACATCGGTCTCGCCGAGAAATATCACAAACAGTACGCGGGCAAAGTGCCGCTGCTTCTGAAGATCAACGGTAAGACGAACGTTCCGAGCGATGATGACGCGTTCAGTTCGCTCACGTCTTCCGTTGAGGACGCGGTGCGTCTTGGTGCGGACGCAGTCGGATATACGCTTTATGTCGGAAGTCCCGCGCAAGACGTCGACCTCGCGCAATGCAACGAAGTGCGCCGCGAATGTGAGAAATACGGCATGCCGCTCGTCATTTGGGCGTACCCGCGCGGTGCGGCCATAAAAGCCAAAGGCGGTATCGATTCGCTCTATGCCGTCGATTATGCGGCACGCGTTGCGTGTGAAGTCGGAGCCGACATCATCAAGCTGAACGTTCCGAAGTGGGATGCGGCGACAGCGGACAAATTGCCGAAACCCTACAATACCTTGGAGCTGTCTGAACTCGAGGGATTGCGTAAAGTCGTGAAATCCGCCGGACGTTCGCTCGTCTTGGTTTCCGGCGGAAGCAAAATCAGCGACGAAGATACGATTCACAAAGCGCAGCTTGCGCTGGAAGCCGGCTGCGTCGGACTGATCTTCGGACGCAACATGTGGCAGCGTGACTGGAACGACGCGTTGCAAGTCGCGGGCCGCATTCACGATCTCATGAAGGGCTATGGAGAATAGTTTAGAGGAACGAGTCAACGCCGCACTCGACAAAGTGCGGCCCGGCATTCAAATGGACGGCGGTGAAGTGTGGCTCATCAAAGTTGAAAACGGCACCGCCTTCGTGCAAATGCTCGGAGCATGCGGCGGGTGTCCGGCTTCAAACATGACCCTGAAAGGCGCAATCGAACAAGTCGTCCGCGCCGAAGTCCCAGAGATCAACGAGGTCGTGCAGAT
>CAZHGH010000078.1:0-7704 GCA_964531205.1 uncultured bacterium | reverse complement strand
GTCTGCACGGCCTCTTTCTCAAATAGGATATACCGTTTCCGCACTTCGTTCCTGAGCCATTGGGCGAACGCCGTCCATAACGAGGCGTTTGAAGTGATCCGTTTCCCTATGAGCTTCAAAAGCAGCTTTGTCGCGGTACACCTCCCACAGCGCGAATACGTTCGGCTTTTCCGCACTTCGAGCGACGGTGTAATCTACGACGCCTTCTTCCTTGCGTGACGCATCACGCAGCTCTCGCAGCATCGCTTCCGCTTTGTCGGCGTCTTCGGGCGGAAAAGTGAAGTGGATGGAGACTATGACCATGTCATTGCACTTTCTCCAGCGCATCGGTCAATAAGAGCGTGCTTTCCTTTGAAAGCGGTGAGAGAGGAGGTAGGCAGCGCTCCCAGGCGGGGTTGTTTGCGCGTCGTGCGGAGAGAAAGCGGACGCAGTTGATGAGTGAGAAGCCGGCAAGTGCGGCGCGCATCGCCGCCAGGTGCTGCTGCTTTTCCTCATTGCCGCGCCACACCTCCGCGGCCAGTTCGGGCCACAGCGCGACGCTTCCGGAAATGCATCCCGCCAAACCATTAGCGCGTGCGACAGTCAAATATGCTTCGGAACTCGGAAAGATCGCGAGATGCGCACGAACTTTCGCGACCGCTTCTTGCAATGCCGAATCGTTTGAGCTGTCCTTCATTCCGGCGATGACGCCGGGAAACGCACTCATCAGACGATCCACGAGTTGCGGATGAAACCGTACTCCGCTCATTTGAGGAAAGTTATAGAGAAACGTACGGCCTTGCGGTGGATGCACTGCGCCAAACAAGAGTTCGAAAAAGCGCACGACGCCATCATCGGGCACGTCGCGAAAAAAGAACGGCGGCATGATGAGCGCGGCACCGAAGCCTAAGCGAAATGCAGCGGCCGTCAAACGGATCGCATCGCCCAGAGCGGCGGCGCCGGTTCCTACCATCATGCGGTCGCGCGGCAAATCGCTGCCCGCTACGGCCTCCATAAAGCGCAAACGATCGTCGACGGAAAGAGAGAATGCCTCGCCGGTCGTTCCGAGCACGTTTAACGCATCGCATCCGCGCGCAAGCAAGTCGCGATAATAGGGAATCGCGAGCTGCGGATCGGGACGCAGCGATGCGTCCACGGGTGTAATAACGGCGGCGCAGACGCCGCGAAGTGTTGCTGCAGCGATCATCCGCGCCGGAATGCTCCTCTCAAAAAGAACGCAAGGTTGGCCGGCCGCTCCGCTAAGCGGCGCATGAGGTACGGAAACCAATACGAGCCGAACGGCACCGCCAGCCGCACGCGATATCCACGATCGACAAGTTGCTTGGCAAGCGGCGTGCTGATGCCGTACAGCATTTGAAATTCGAAGCGGCCCCGTTTCGGCACTCCGGTACGTTTAGCGAGATCGACGGCATGCTCGATGATTTTCGGATCGTGCGTTGCTATCGCTGTATATCCGGGATGCGAAAGCGCCAATTCCAACAGGCGCAAATAGTTGCGATCGACTTCGGCTTTAGCTGGAAAGGCCACATCTGCGGTTTCCAGATACGCGCCTTTGACAAGCCGGACATTCGGCTGCAACGGCAAGGCTGCACGCAAATCGTCCATACTGCGTCGCAAATAGGACTGCAGGACGAAACCGACACATCCGAACCGCTCGCGCAGGCGACGGTGAATGGTTAGGGTCGCGTCGACGTATCGCGATTGCTCCATGTCAAGACGCATGGTGTTTCCCGTTTCGTGCGCCGTTTGCGCGATGCGTGTGGCGTTCTCGAACGCGAGTTCGGGATCGATGTCCAGGCCCACGTGCGTTAATTTGAATGCGACGTTCGCGTCGATACCCTGTGCCGCAAAAGTGCGGAGCAGTTCGCAGTACTGATCCGCTGCCGCCAGTGCTTCATCGCGATTCCGCACGCCCTCGCCGAGAATGCCGCACGCCACCGCAAAACCCTGCGCATTGACGGCTCGCGCGACGTCGAGAAACTCTTGCGCGGTCTCACCGGCGACGAAACGCTTTGCGCCGAGCTGCATGCCGTACCGGCTGACGGCACGTTGAACCAGCCGGCTATCTGCTGCCGCTAAGATTGCAGATCTCAGCACCCCTTACGGATACAATCCGCGGAGCTTCGTGGCCTCTGCAACGCGGCTTACAGCCACTGCATAGGCACCGCGCCGCATGTCGATGTGCAGTTTGCTCGACTTTTCGTACGTCTCTTTGAACGCGCGGGTCATCTTCCGCTTGAGTTTGCTATTGATCTCGTCTTCTTCCCAGAAGTTTTCTTGGAGGTCTTGCACCCACTCGAAATACGACACCGACACTCCGCCTGCGTTCGCTAAGATGTCGGGCAGCACCATGATCCCGCGGTCGAATAGAATCTTGTCAGCCTCCGGAAGTGTCGGCCCGTTGGCGGCTTCCGCGACGATCTTCGCGCGAATGCGCGGTGCATTTTCCGAGGTGATCACTTTTTCTAGAGCCGCCGGTACTAAAACTTCGCAGTCGTATTCAAGCACCTCGCGATTGCCGATACGTTCGCCCCCGGTAAAACCGACCACGGAACCCGTCTCAGTTTTGTGCGCGATCACGCCCTGAACATCCAACCCGTTCGGATTGGCAACGCCCCCTCGCGAATCGGAGACAGCCACAATCTTGTAACCGTCTTCCGCCATGAGCTGCGCGGCATACATGCCTGCGTTGCCAAACCCTTGAATAGCGACGCGCGCACCAAACACGGGCAAACCGAGCGTTTGCATCGCTTCGTTTACGACATAGAGGCATCCACGCGCCGTCGCTTTATCGCGTCCGAGCGATCCGCCGATCGCGAGCGGCTTTCCCGTGACCACACCCGGAATCGAGTAGCCGTGCTGCATGGAAAACGTATCCATGATCCACGCCATGATTTGCGGCGTCGTGTACACGTCCGGCGCCGGAATATCTTTTTCCGGGCCGATGATGATAGAGATTTCGCTGGTGAACCGCCGCGTGAGGTTCTCCAACTCTTGCATCGACATCGCCTTCGGATCGCAGATGACGCCGCCTTTCGCTCCGCCGAACGGAATGTTCACCAGCGCGCATTTCCACGTCATCCACATCGCAAGCGCTTTCACTTCATCTAGCGTCACATCGGGATGATACCGGATTCCGCCTTTGGCTGGTCCCCGCGACATGTTGTGCTGAACGCGGTAGCCTTTGAACATGCGAAATTCCCCGTCATCCATACGAACGGGAACTGAGACTTCGAGAATGCGTTTGGGTTCGCGCAGATAGCGGTGGATCGATTCGTTTAGGCCGATGATGTGCGCGACGTCGTCTAACTGCCGCTGCGCCATCTCCCAAACGTTCTGCGGTGATTGAACTGCCGAAAGGTCGAGGGCCATGTGCACCTCCAAAACCGCGCAAGCGCGCGTAACCTTATTTATAGCAAAAAATCCCGCGCGTTGCGCGGGACTTCCTACTGTGAGGGCTGCTCTTTAGTGGCTAGCGCAGCGCCCGCAATACCACACGACGGCGCCTTCGTGCGTCACGGGCACCATGTGCTCGTGTTTTCCGCGGCGGCCGCATTGCGCGCACGCATATGTTTTGCCAAGCGTCGTCGAACCCGTACTTTCGTGTCGCGTCGCAAGATACGCCGCAACAACGATAATAATGAAGACGACCAGCGGCGTCCACGCTAATATTTCATCGATGATCTGCCCACTCATGGCGCGTAGGATTTTACCCGGTATCGCGGCGGTCCTGGAAGCAGGGCGGGCCTTGCTCCCTTCCCTGCGGAAAAAGTCGTAATGCCAACGTCAAAACGCGACACGCGCGAACTGGAGATCCTCGCGGTGATAGCGGAGGCACTCAATCGCTCCGGCGATGTGAGCGGCGCACTCGAACGCACGCTTCGTTTAGCCGCCGAGCTGCTGGACTGTGAGGCCGGATGGATTTGGCTTCGCGATCAGCGCACTCACAAATTTTACCTTGCGGCTTCGTACAATTTGCCGCCGTTTCTTCAAGAGCCCGTGCGCATGGCCGGCTCGAAGTGCTGGTGTATTGAAGGTTTGCTCGACGGTGACTTCCGTTCGCGAAACGTGGACGCCATCGAATGTAGCCGGCTGCGTCCGGCGGTACAGCGCCACGAAACCGCACTCACGCGCGGCATTGCGTACCATGCGAGCGTAGCGATTCGCTTCGGCGATCGCGACCTCGGGTTGATGAATCTCACAAAGCCGGGCTTTCGAAAAATCGCGGGAACGGATCTTCGTCTGCTTACCACGATCGCGGATCAACTCGGGATCGCGGTCGAACGCGCACGTCTTGCAGAGACGGCCACGCAAGTCGCACGCATGCGAGAACGCGCCGAACTCGCGCGCGATTTGCACGATACCTTCGCACAGGATCTCACCGCTATTACGCTTCAACTTGAAACGGCATTGCAATATTTGGGCGGCGACGGCAGAGCGGCGGAGCAAGTCACATCGGCACTGCACGTTGCGCGCGATAGCGTCCAGCGCGCACGCCGATCCGTTGAGGCGCTGCGCAGTTCACCCGAAAGCGGCAGTCCGTTGGATGCTGCGCTCGCCGAACTGGCGCGCACGTTCACCTCGCAAAGCGGTGTACCGGTGCATTTACGCGTCGATGCTTTGGGCGCAAATCCGCGCGTGGAGCGCGCCGCATATCATATCGCGCAAGAAGCACTCACGAACGTTCGGCGTCACGCCAAAGCGAAGAATGTTTGGATCGATGCGTCGCGTTCGCGCGGGAATGTCATGCTATCGGTGCGCGATGACGGCAAAGGGCTGCACGATGAAAAACGCGAGGGACTTGGAGTTCGCGGCATGCGCGAACGGGCACAGGATATCGGCGGCACGTTGCGCATACGTGCGCGTGAAGGCGGAGGGACGGAGGTGCAGGCACGCCTTCCGCTGACACCGCGATGAACGATGCGATCGCCGTTGCAGTCATCGACGATCATCCGATCGTTCGCGACGGTATCGTCGCCGTGATTGGGACGCAGCCGGACATGCGCGTAGTGCAAGCCGCGAGCAGCGTTGCGGAGTTGAAAACCGCCGCGCGTGCAATCGTGCTAGACTGGGAAATCCCCGGCCTCCAAGGCGCGCGTGCGATCGCTGCTCTGCGCGAGCGTTTTCCTGAAACGGCAATCATCGTCTTTTCCGCCTACGGCGGCGCAGAACGCGTTCGCAGCGCCGTGGACGCCGGCGCGCGCGCATATATTTTAAAGGGCTCGCCGGCTGAGGAACTCCTCAACGCAATTCGGACCACCGTCGCCGGCGGCGTCGTCTTTGGCCGCGGGATCGAGCCTCCGTTCACCCGTGCAAACGGCGATGCACCGACGGCGCGTGAAAAAGAAGTGTTGGAGCTGCTCGCGGGTGGCTTCTCAAACGCCCAAATCGCGGAACGTCTGCGCATCTCCGAACGTACCGTGAAATTCCACGTCACGTCGTTATTCGCCCGTTTGGGCGCGAAACGGCGGACCGAAGCCGTCGCTATCGCGCGCGAGCGCGGCCTGTTGTAATACTTTCGTACAGGTGTCATCCTGACCCGAGTCCGGCGCGCGACCGTAACGGCACGCGCTAGGCTTGGTATATGAAATCACCTGTTGTTCTCATCACCGGCGCGTCGCGCGGCCTTGGAGCGGCCCTCGCACGCGAATGGGCGAAGCGCGGCGCCGGTTTACTTCTGACCGCACGTAATGCGGAACCGTTATGGGCTGTTGCAAAAGAACTCAGTCGCGTAACGGACGTCCTTGCAGAGCCCATCGATGCCACGGACGACGTTCGCATGCGCGAATTCGTGCGCAACGCGATCGCAACGTTCGGACGAATCGACGTGCTCGTTAACAACGCGTCCGTGCTTGGCGGGTCTCCGATGCCGCGCTTGGAGGATCTGACCCAAGCTGCGTTCTTTGAAGTGATGGACGTAAACGTTCGCGCCCCGCTTGCGATCGCGCAGAGCGTCATTCCGTCGATGCGCGAGCGCGGCTCCGGTGTCATCGTCAACGTCACGTCGGATGCGGCCGTAAATGCGTATCCCGGATGGGGCGGCTACGGAACTAGTAAGGCGGCGCTGGAACATCTTTCGCGTATTCTCGCTGCGGAACTCGATGGCACGGGCATCAACGTGCTGATTGTAGATCCAGGCAACATGAACACGCGCATGCATCAAGACGCCGAGCCGGGCGAGGATCTCTCGAGTTTACCATCGCCTGAATCAGTTGCGCCGGCATTTGTGGACATTGTCAGTAACGCGCTTGTCTCCGAGCGTTACGAGGTACAAGCCCTTGGCGTTGGCGTTTAATCTCCCGAGCGAACGCGAGGCTCGACGGCCGCCGGAAGCTCGCGGTCTTTCGCGTGACGGCGTGTCGCTGCTCGTGAGCGATTCGCGGGCGCAAACGCACACGCGCGTGTCCTTCACCGATCTCGCGAAGTATTTGCGCGCGGGCGATCTGCTGGTCGTGAATGACTCCGCAACGATTCCTGCGGCAATCGACGCGCGCCGCGCGAACGGCAACACCGTCACGCTACACTTTTCGACCCGAATTTCCGAGAGTACGTGGATTGTCGAGCCGCGCGGCGCGGGTCTCGTGGCTATTGGCGAGCGCTTCGCGTTGCCCGACAACGGCACAGTCGAAGTCCTGACGCCGGTGCATCGCGCGCAGCCGCGCTTATGGTATGCGCGCCTCCAACTGCCTGTACCGGCGCAAGAGTATTTGCAACGCTACGGCCGGCCAATTACGTACGGCTATCTCGATGGCCGCTATTCCATCGAGACATATCAAACGATATTTGCTCGAAAGCCCGGCTCAGTTGAAATGCCGTCCGCCGCACGGCCGTTCTCGCTGCGCGTTTTGGATTCGCTGTATCGTCATAACGTGAACGTCGCGGCCGTCACGCTACACTGCGGCGTTTCAAGTCCCGAAACGCACGAACCGCCGATCGACGAACGCTTCGAGGTGCCGCAGTGGACGGCGAACGTTATTAACGCGACGCGCGCATCCGGTGGCCGCGTCATCGCAGCAGGCACAACGGTCGTGCGTGCGATCGAATCGGCAACGGATAATGGCGGCGCTGTGCATCCAGCGGAGGGATGGACGTCGCACATTGTCGACGCCGAGCATCCGCCACGTGCGATTGATGGCTTACTCACCGGTTTTCACGAACCGCGCGCATCGCATCTGCTCATGCTCGAAGCATTTACGTCTCGCGACTTTCTGGCTTCGGCATACGAAAAAGCCCTTAGTGAGGGGTTTTTATGGCACGAGTTCGGGGATTTGCACTTGATCTTGTCATCCTGAGGTATCGAAGGGCGGGCGCGCAGCGCGCGCAATGCCGTTTTCCTAAGGCGTTGCGATCCCGGGCGCTATCGCCCACGTCGAACCATCAACATAGCGAACCGAAATAACGTTGCAAGGAATTTTTTGCGAATGTAGCGGTTTACTGGTTGTTGGCAGCCCCGTAGTCGTGTAGCCAAGTATTAAAGACGAATTTGGTGCAATCTTTCCGCTATCGTAGGTGAGCGCCGGACGGTTTGGGATGAAGCGAATATGTGCATACTCCACTTCGCTCACCGGCAGATAATTGATCCGCGCGGCGGCAATTGCCTTGTTGGTGGTATTCTCGACTATAAATCGATTCGTGACGCGGTCATGCGCTACTTCGGCGAAGCAGCTCCTTGCAGTTACGGGCGCATTATGAGATGAGCAACCG
>CAZHGH010000077.1:0-14879 GCA_964531205.1 uncultured bacterium | reverse complement strand
TCGACGATGACGACTTCACCCTCTTTGACGATGTACTGCTGATCGCGATGGAACAGATTCCACGCTTTGAGCGCGGCGTTTAATTGATGCGCGAGTTCGATGTTGCGCTGCTCGTAAAGATTCTGGATGCCCAGCATCTTCTCGACTTTCGCAACGCCCTGCTCGGTAATCGGAACCGCGTGCGCCTTCTCGTCGACCGTGTAATCCTCGCCTTTCTTCAGGCGCGGAATGATCTGCGCGAACTTTTCGTACAGCTCCGTAGGTTCGGTACCTTGTCCGCTGATGATGAGCGGCGTGCGCGCTTCGTCAATGAGAATCGAGTCAACCTCGTCGACGAGAGCAAAGTACAGATCGCGCTGCACCATGTCTTCAACCTGCCACGCCATATTGTCGCGCAGATAATCGAAGCCGACTTCGTTGTTGGTGACGTACGTGACGTCCGAATTGTACGCTGCGCGGCGCTGCGCGGGATCGAGGTCGTGCTGTATGATGCCCACGGTTAAACCGAGCGCATTATAGATGGGTCCCATCCATTCAGCGTCGCGGCGTGCGAGATAGTCGTTGACCGTAACCACGTGCACGCCGCGGCCTTCGAGAGCGCGCGCGTAAACCGGAAGCGTTGCGACCAGCGTTTTACCTTCGCCGGTTTTCATCTCCGCGATACGGCCTTCGTACAAAACCTGACCGCCCATGATCTGAACGTCGAAGTGGCGCATTCCGAGAGTCCGCTTACCGGCCTCGCGCACTACGGCAAAAACTTCCGGCAGCATCGCGTCGAGCGACTCACCTGCGGCGAGCCGTTCGCGAAATTCCGGCGTCTTCGCGGCGAGCTGCTCGGAACTCAAGGCCTCCATCTGCGGTTCGAGCGCGTTGACTTTCTCGGCCGTACGGCGTAACCGGGCGACTTCTCGCTCGTTGCCGTCAAAAAGCGTTTTTAGGAATGCCATATCTTCAATATGTACCGTTCGCGTCGTCTAGTGGTTGCTACTTGCGGCCGCCAGGGGCAAAGTGACGGTAAAGGTGCTTCCTTCACCCTCGCTCGACTGCACGGCGATGCTGCCGCCATGGACCTCAACGATCTTGCGGCTCACGTACAGACCTACCCCGGAACCCGAAATTCCCTTACGTCGCGCGTTGCTTGCACGGCCGAAACGCGCGAAGACTGCTCCAAGTTCCGACTGCGGAATGCCGATACCGCGGTCGCTTATCGCGATGGTCGCGTTTGACTCGCCGCGGCTCAGCCGCACGATAACTTCATCCTGCGAGTATTTGAGCGCATTCATCAACAAATTGTCGAGCACGTGATTGAACCGCGCCGAATCGAGGGAGACGATGATTGGTTCGTCGGGCGCAATCAGGCGGATGCGCGCGTTTCCGCGATTGTGCGCCTTAACGCTTTGCGCCACGACTTCGCGCAAATCGAGCGCCGCTCGATCCAGCGAAAATCCGCCGGCCTGCGTCTGCGCAAGCGCGACCGCGTCTTCCGATAACCGCACGAGCCGCTTCGTTTGCGAGTAGATCGTTTCGAGTTCTTCGTGCAACTGCGCTGGCGCGTTCTCCAATAACAGTTCGCAATACCCAAGGATGACCGTGAGCGGACCTTTGAAGTCGTGCGCGAGCATGGCAAGGAGATCGTCTTTGAACTCGTTGCTCTCCGAAAGCGCACGTGCAAGCTGCTGAATTCGTTCGAAACCGAGTGCGCCCGCCAAGGCCAGTTCCAAATGGGAAGCCAGCATGTGAAAGTAGACGCGGCGCTCGGAGTCGTTCCAGTCGTACGTGCCTTGCGCCCCCGCAATGACAACCACGCCCCACAAGTTGCCGTCAATGCGCAGCGAGACGAGGACGCCTTCGCCATCGCCGAACAACTCTGTACGCAGATTCGGCGCAAGTGCAGAAGAGAGCGAGATATCTTCATGCTCCAGCAGCGGCAGCAGCGGCGTTACGTCAAATTGCTCCGGAACGCCGCTCCGCGCGGACTCGACCGTTCGAACCGCGCGGCGCACCGCGGTCCCGCCTTCCAACTCGTATGCGGCACACGTCAGCTTCACTTCGTGCGAAACGGTGACGGCAAAGACGAGCAACACTTCTTCCATCGTCTGCGTGTCGCGCAGCATTCGAACGATGCGCTCGAGCGATTCCGCACGTGCGCGGCGTAAGCGCTCCAGGTCGTAGAGCTGCACGTTCGCCAGTGCGAGACCGACGTGCGAAGCCACGGAGCGCAGCATCACCAGATCGATTTCGTCGAACGCATCGGGGTGTGTAAAATGCAGCGATATCGCGTGCTCGATGCGGCCCTCGATGACTAACGGAACGATCAGCGCAGATGCGACGCCGGTGCTGCGCAGAAACGCGTCACGCGGATTGTCGCCCGTAACGCGGTCCCGGCTCACAACGGAACCGGCAAAGGCGCGTTCTAACCAGGTATGCGCTATCGGAATCGTACCTGGCAGCGCCACGGCGGCGCGCGATGATTCGGCGTTAGCAACGACGCGAACCCGATCCGCCTCGCTCAAGTCGCGCCCAAATACGGTGCATCGCTGCGCGTCAAACGCTTCGCGCACGTCTTCAGCCACCGATTCGAGGATACTCTGGCGATCGAGTGATTTGCGCGCGCGTTCGTTGATAAGCGCAAGAAGCGCACTTTGCCGCGCTTCACGTTCCGCTGCAGAAACTTCGCGTTCGTGCGCGATCATCCAGGCGGCAATGTCGGCAAACGTGCGCAAGTCTCGAAGGGCTTCGTCCGGCTGCCGTTCCATGACGTCGAAGACGAGAGCGCCGACTTGGTGCGCATCGGTCGTTTCCAGTGGAACAACCAACACATCGCCGTGCGGTTGATAGGCGCTGATGCCCGCGAGCGCCTTAGACGATTCGTGCGGAACGTAATAGCCGCCGGCAACCGCGAACTTCTCTAAAGATGGGAAAAAAAGCCGGCGAAGGCTGCGCGTTTCCTCGCGAAACGTAAAGGCTTCACCGTCCGGCGAGCATTCGTAGTGGGATCTTTCTTCGCCAAAGATGACGACCGTAACACAACGGCACGGCGTGGTCGCATACGCAGCTTGCGCTAAAGCGCGGCTCTTCTCTTCAAGTGAAGGAAGAGCCGGCAATTGCGTCAGGAGTGCATAACGATTTTGAGCCGCGTGCTGCTGCACGTTCGTTAGGGCGATAGCGCGAGGCCCGTTGCGCTACCTTGCGGCAATGCGATCGCGACGGACGGCGCTTCGTTGACCGTGCCGCTGGGATGCGGCGGGAAGATCAGGAGCTTACTGGTGTTACCGGTGTTGCTGCTGTTCGGACCGGTTCCCGCATCGACCACGTAGATGTTGCCGGCCGAATCGACTTTGACGTCGGTCGGGAACACGAGCGCACTGCTGGTGATTGTTGCAGACGGCGTGAGCGTCTGTAAACCGGCCGCGAACGGAGCGTTAAAGACCAACACCTTCGGCGCTTGACCCGAGCTGTTGCCGACGTCGGTGACATACAGATTTCCGTTCGAGTCAATGGCCTCACCGTACGGCGTCACGAAGCTCGCGCTGCGAATCGTCGTCGTAGGCGTCAGATTATTTGATGACGGCGTCGGCGTCGGCGTGGGAGACGGGGACACGCTCGGCGTTGGAGTCGGCGAGGGCGTCGTCGTTGGTGAAGGCGTAGGCGTCGGAGATGGGAGCGTGTAGACTGTCACCGAGCCGTTGCCCGTGTTCGTCACGTAGACGTTGCCATTTTTATCTGCTGCGACGCCGTTCGGAGCGCTCAATCCGGTATTGCTGCCGGCAATGTTGAATTGCACGGAATTGCCGGAGACGGAGAGCACTTCAACGGCGCTCGTGAAAAATTGCGTCGGCGCCGTGATCGCAACAGCGTACGATGCGTCACCGGGAAGCATCGCGATTCCATGCGGCTGCGCGCCCGCGCCGAACGGCACCGTCCCAAGCGGCAGAACGTTGCCGGTTGCAAACTGCTGATAAATAGTTACGGATCCGGCCTGCGTTCCCGAGTTGAAGTTGGTTACGTAGAGGTTCTTCGTCGTCGACGTGAACGCGAGATACAACGGGTTGTTCAGACTCGTGTTGCTGCCGCCGATTGAGAACTGTGGCGTCGCACTCGGGCCCGGCGACGGCGGATAAATAAGGATTGAGTTCCCCGTCGTATCGCTTACGTAAATCGTGTTCGTCGAGAAGTTCGGCCCTATGCCCGTCACACCGCCGGTGGAGGGCGGATTCGTATCTTTGGAACTGCACGCCGCAACCGCCGCAGCACAAGCGAGCACGAGAAATCCTAGGGTCAGGCGACGCAGCATGGGCTCTCCTTGGGGGATGTGATACTCGGTTGCCAGGATACACGCGGGGATGGGGTATTCCCTTTGGCTCCGCCAAAGCGGCCCCACGCGGCAAAAGCCAGCACGAGAAGAACGGCGACCGCAATCACGATAACTGCGGTGGTAATGACGAGCCGCCGGATATACTGCGGCCGGCTGGACTCCGTATCGATTATCTGCCTGGGCACGGGAAGCGCCTCCTTAGACCGGCTTTTTGGCCGGGTGGTTCAGCTCGGCCGTAGTCACTTTTTGCAGTAGTTCTCCTACGGTGACGAATTGATAGCCGGCAGCGCGGAAGCGAGCGACTACCTCAGGCAGCATTTGGATCGTCGCAAGTTTTCCGCTGTGCAGTAAGACGATCTCCGGCGCGGTCGCATGCTGTTCCAGATGGAGCGCCAGCGATTGCGGCGTTACCGTACGCCAGTCGCCGCCGTCGTCGGTCCACAGTACCGTCTTGTACCCGAGCGATTGTGCCACTTCGATGGTCTCGAGTGTATAGCGGCCGTGCGGGGGGCGGAACATGTCGCGCAGCGCCGGATCGTGTACCAAATTCCACAACGCGTCGCGCCCTTTTTGGATCTCGTCGCGCACTTGCGCGGGCGATTCCTGGTCGAGATTCGGATGCGTGTACGTGTGATCCGCAATCTCATTTCCCGAACTCTCGATCCGTTGCGTTAATTCAGGCCATTGCTGCGCATCGCGACCGATGAGAAAAAACGTTGCGGGCACGTCTAGTTTGTGCAGCGTGTCGATGAGCAGCGGCGTGAAGATCGGATACGGGCCGTCGTCGAACGTAAGTGCGATGAGTTTCGGACGGTTTTCACGGTTCGCATACTGGACGTGTTCGCGAAGCAGCCGTTTCACATGCGCGGAAAATGAAGTCGAGATCGCCTGCTGCGCATCCATCGTCGGCGTAACGATGGCCGGTTCGATCCGTGAGGCATGCAACACGAGACGGTAACCGGCATACGCCAACACCGCGCTCGCTACGATCGCGGCAATGAGCCACGTCCGTGGTCTCACGGTTGCGTAGAAGCCTGCTGCGTCAACGTGGGAACGAGGTCTTGGCCGACGATGACTGTGACGTCGCTTTCAACCGTTGCGGATGCGTCTGGTGACGGCGTCTCGGTATCCGCGATCACGGGCGCATTTAGCGCCGCCGTGCCGAGCGCTTCGCGCACGCGCATACCCGCAAATGAGATGTGCGAGTGTTCGTGGAGTTCGGTGTTCGCGACATCCGATGTAGGAGCGTTGCTCACCTCGCCGATCGTAAAGCCTTTTTGCTTGAGGAGCGCTGCGGCGCGCTTCGCCATGCCGGCGATACCTGTACCGTTTTGCACGTCGACGCGAACGTTGAGCGGATTAATCGCGGCAATAGCACTAGCGTCCGGCGACGGAGTGGGCACCGGCGGATCGATGAGCATGTCTCGAACGATCTGCGCCTTCTTCGCTTCATCCGGAATGATCACTTCACCGTAATCGCCGAGTTGTTTGGTGTCGACATAATCGATCTGCTGTTGGTGCAGCCCGTTTTTCGGCATTCCAACGAACATCTGCGCCAAGCTTAACTCTTCATCGCGCGTCAAGTTTGTTTGCACGTCGCGATCGAACACCCCGATGAGATCGCCGGCGTGCAGGACCGTGTTGAACTTGTCGCTGCGAAGTTTCGCAAGCGCCGCATTCATCACTTGTTCCTGACGCTTGATGCGGCACCGGTCGGAGCACCAATCATGACGGAAGCGCGCGTAGCTGACGGCCTGATCTCCGTTCATATGCTGCACACCCGGCTTGAAATGAATGTGAAGATGGCCCCACGTGTCGTCGTAGTCTATCGGACCGTTGGGCCCGCGGCCCAACAGTGCGTCGGAATTCTTCGGATCGATATCGATACCGCCGATTGCGTTAATGAGATCCTTGGTCGTGTTGATGCGAAGGATAACGTAGCGATCGAATCCCGGGATGCCGAGCCAATTTGCGATCACGCTTTGCGCTTCACGTACGCCTCCCTCGGCTTGCGCTTCGTTGATTTTTGCTTCGCGGCCATTCGGCAGCACCGCATCCATATCGCGCGGAATCGAAACGACGTAAACGTTCTTCGTGCGGAAGTCCAAATCGATGGCTTTAATCACGTCGCTGCGCGACGCAGACGAAAACTCTTCGTCCTTGTCGTTGTAATCGTAATCGAGGCCTTCGGCCAGCACCAAGATCCGATCTTTATGAAAGAGCTCTTGCGGCGAGGGCGTGAGCTGTCCCTGAATGACCTGGAGCGGCGAGCGATGGAAAGTTACCGAAAAACCGGCAACTATCGCGAGAAAGCCCAACACGAGCACGCCCGCAAGGATAAGCGCAGTACGCTTCACCGCGGAGTGCGGCTTGGACTCGAATTCTTCCGGGGGCAGGTGCTTATCCAATACTCGCAACTTCCTTTGAAACCAGACTGCCGAAAAAATCGAACGGTCCATTGCCGTCGAGCGTGACCTCGACGAACTCGCCGGGAGCGGCATCTCCCGTAAAGTAAATTCCGCCGTCGACGCCGGGTGCCTCGCCCATCGAACGCCCGAACCACGCTTGGCCGCTTCCGAGCGATGCGCGTAAGGGATCCGTCTTACGGAGTGAACGCCGTTCTTCTACTAATACAGGCACCGTCTGCCCAACGCGCGACGCTCGCGCCTTTTCTGAGGCCACCCGCTGTGCCTCACGCAGCCGCACCAGACGCCGGCGTTTTTCCGCTGCAGGCACTTGGCCGGGAAGGCCTGCGCTGGGTGTCCCGTCCTCACGGCTGTATTCGAAGAATCCGACCCGGTCGAGCCGAGCGCGTCCAATCCACTCCTCCAAGTAAGCAACGTGATCCTCAGTCTCACCTGGGAAGCCGACGATGAACGTCGACCGCATCGTGATCCCCGGCACGCGCTCCCGGAAATCGTTGAGGATCTCCAGATACCGCTCTCCGTTGCTGGGCCGCAGCATGCCACGCAGCACTTCCGCGTGCGCGTGCTGCAGCGGCATATCCATGTATTTGCAAATTTTCGGCAAGCGAGCCATCGCATCGATGAGATCGCTGTCGACTGTCGCCGGATAGAGATAGAGCAGACGAATCCATTCAATGCCGTCGATATCGTGCAGCTGCTCGAGTAGACGCGCGAGGCCGCCGCGCCGGTACCCACGATCTCTGCCCCACATCGACGTATCTTGTGCGATCAGAATCAGCTCTTTGGTTCCGGCTTGCGCAAGCGCGCGCGCTTCTTTGAGAATCGACTCCTCACTTCGGCTACGAAATTTTCCGCGCAGCTGCGGGATGATGCAGAACGTGCACGGATGATCGCAACCTTCCGCAATCTTCAGATACGCCGTTGCCTGCGGGGTCGTTACCAAACGCGGTAGAAAATCGTGCTCGGGTTCCTGGTCGAACTGCAAACGCACCGGATGATGCCCTGCGCGCGCATCCTCGAGCAGCTCGACGATGCCGCCGTATGCACCGGTTCCGACAACTCCGTCAATTTCCGGGACGAGCGCTTGCAATTGCTCGCCGTAGCGCTGCGCCAAACATCCTGCAACGATCAACTGTTGTCCCGGCTGCTTGCGCTGCGCTTGCTCCATGATCGCATCGGTAGATTCGGCTTTTGCCGGATCGATGAACGCGCACGTGTTCACAACCACCGTGTCTGCTTCGTTCGCATCGCCGGTCAGTTCCCAACCCGCGGCGCCGAGCTTGGCGATCATGACTTCGGTGTCGACGAGATTTTTCGCACAGCCTAACGAGACGAACGAAACGCGCTTAGATTCGAGCATCATCTATAATTTACGAACTGCAGAGGCAATTCGTAGTCCATGGATTTCAGGTGTGCGATTACTTTTTGCAAATCATCGCGGCTTTTTCCTGAGACGCGAATCTGCTCGTCCTGATATTGCGCGTTGACTTTGAGTTTGAGCGCTTTGATCGCTTCCATGAGCGGTTTGCTCTTGTCTTTGGGGATGCCGCTTCGTACGGTGATTTTGCGCCGCACGGTATTCAACGCTGCAGGTTCCAGGCCGCCCAGATCGAGGGCCTTGATGTCGATGCCGCGTTTGACCGCTTTGGATTGAATGATGTCGACGACGTTCTTCATTTTGAGTTCGTCGTCGGATACAACCGTAATGACGGCTTTACCGTCAAAGTCGATCTCCGTCTTGCTATTCTTGAAGTCGAAACGCCCGGCGATCTCTTTGCGCGCTTGATTCAGGGCATTGTCGAGTTCTTGTTGATCCACTTTGGAAACAACATCGAACGAGGCTTCCGCAGCCACTGTTAACTCCTAGAGCGTAAAACTTTTTTCCGCGACGTCGCCAGCCGCGCCGAGTTTGCCGACCGGCTTACCATCCACCGTGATATCGACGCCGCCTGCGTTGCCTACCCGGACCAACGCAGATTTTCCGTGAAACGTCTTCGTCGTTCCGGCCGGAAACGTACCCTCAATACTAACATTACCGTCAACGGTGACCCTAAGCCAGGACGGGGCGGAGAGGTGAATAGCAAGCGTGCGGGTTTGCGGTAGTCCGCCCGCACCCGGAGAAGACGCCGGCATGACCGATGGTGGCGCGCTGCCGGCCGGTCCGGAAGGCGCCTGTCCAAGGGAAGCTGCCGTTGGAGCCGGGCTTGTCGCACCGGTCGCGACGGCCTGCGTCCGGTGGGGCGGCGTGAAATAAAGGTAAATGACGAAGCCTACGAGCGCGCAAGCGATGACGCCGGACACCCAAAGGAGCGGAGCGAGGCTACGCGGCTCCCTGTAGTCGGAAATGAGCGGGCCGCTCGAACGTAATTGGCTCGGCGCAGGGCCCGAGGGTTCGGCCGCCGCCGTCTTATTGAACTCGGCCACTGCCTCCTCAGGATCCAAGCCGAGGTAGCGGGCATACGTCCTCAGGAAGCCCCGAATATAGACGGGAGCGCCGATCGCGCTCCAGTGTTCTTCTTCGATCGCTGAGAGATACACCGAGCGGATGCGTATATGCTCGGCCACTTCAGAAAGCGTCAGGCCGCGCTGCTCCCGGGCGGCGCGAAAACGTTCTCCCAGCGACATTGGAGCTTCTGTTTGCGCCCCCGTCCTGTTATCCTGTCCATCGGAAAGTTATGGGAAGAGTCCGTGTAATCGCCGCAATGAGCGGTGGCGTAGATTCTGCAGTGGCTGCCGGTCTGTTGGCCGAGGCGGGTTACGACGTCGTGGGCGTAACGATGAAGATGTATTCGCCCACCAAAGCGCCGCACGCGAAAAGCTGCTGCGGCATCGATGATTTTGACGACGCACGCCGCAGCGCGGCAACGCTCGGAATTCCACACTACGTACTCGATTTCGAGGAGACGTTCCGGCGTAACGTCATCGAGCGGTTCGCCGACGATTACGCCAGCGGACGCACTCCGAATCCGTGCGTTTCTTGCAACAACTTCGTGAAGCTCGGTACCCTGCGGCGGTATGCCGATTCCATCGGGGCGCAATACGTTGCAACGGGACACTACGCGCGTCTCGAGCATCGCGAAGACGGTCCGCATCTTTTCCGCGGCACGCATGCGAAAGATCAAGCGTACGCGCTCGCTCAACTTAGCGCAGATCAGCTTTCGCGGCTGTTGCTTCCACTCGGCGAATTCGATAAAGCGGCCACGCGTGAAAACGCCCGGAGGCTCGGCCTGCCCGTGCACGACAAAACGGAGTCGCAAGATATCTGTTTCGTCGAGGGCGGCGATTACCGCGACGTGCTAGAACGCGTACGTCCTGAAATTCGGAGCGAGGGCGAAATCGTGACGACGACCGGAGAAATCGTCGGCCGTCACGGTGGGGTTGCCAACTTCACCGTGGGACAGCGCGCCGGACTTCCGCCGGCATCCGACGGGCCGCGCTACGTGACGCGCATAGACGCGACGTCTAATACTATCGTGATCGGACGCGAAGACGAGCTCCATGCGAACGGCTTGCTCGCGGACGAACTCAATCTGATTCGCCCGGAGCGATTCGCTGAAGACCGCACGCCGGTGCTGGCGATGGTTCGCTATCGCGCAACGCCGGTCTCCGCTCTCGCGAGCGTACGAGGCGAGACACTGCAGTTGGAATTCGACGAACCGCTTCGCGCTGTTTCGCCGGGTCAGCTGGTCGCACTATTCGATCGCGGCGGCGAAGAAGTACTCGGCGCCGCCACCATTCGGGAAGGGCGTTAGCGCGATCTAGACATCGAAGGCGTAAATGCCCGATTTACGCGTGCGCAAAATCTCCCCGAGCATCCCTAACAGAACGTCCCGTTGTTCGTCGCGGGAAACCGCTAAATAGCGCTCGTATCGCTGTCCAAGAATTTCCCGGAGCCCATGCTGTACCAGCTGGCGCGACTCATCCGAAATGGGATCGCCCGCACCCGTCGGGTGCAGCTCACCGTCGATCTTGTTCGTCTCGAGCAAACGCAAAATTGTGTATTCGCACGCAGTGCGCCGGTAGACGTTGCGGCGCGAACGCGATTCGGGCAGCGACTGCCGCGAACGCATGAAAAAACCGTACTCTTCCAACACGGCGATGGACTCGAAGACCATCGTCGTGCTCAGCAACCCTAAATCCTTACGGATCTGATCGATTGTGGGATGGCAAACTCCCCGATCGTCGGTCAGCATGATGAGATACACGTACATGCTGACTTGCCGCGGATTCAAAACGTGGAATAAAAAGCCGCTCCACCAAGCGGGAATTGCGACGAGTGGTTGACACTCGCCGGTGCCTTCGGATTGCTGGACGACTTTGACATCATCCAAATGAAAAAACCTCGCGACGAAAAGCGCTAATTGTTACTAAGGGCGCCTTTCAAAAACCACGCTTCAGTAGCCTTTCAGACAAAACATACAATAATTTGGACTATATTGTTCGGCGGCTGACACACCCTTACGCAGTTGCAAGCGCTATATCGCTACGAAGGTTCCAATATGTATCGCGAATCACAGGCTCGAAACCGGCTTTGCGAACCACCTCTTCGAGGTCGCGGCGCGTGGCGGAATTGGTGGAGCCTGCGTCGTGCACGACTTGCTCCTCGATAATCGTTCCGCCCATGTCGTCGCAGCCATAAAATAATGCAAGCTGTCCCATTTTCAATCCGGGAGTAAGCCACGATGCTTGCAAGTGCGGGACGTTATCTAAGTACAGACGAGAAACCGCGAGCACGCGCAAGTACTCTAATCCTGTTGCTTCTTTACCGCGCAGCGGCGTTTTCCACGGAACGTAGTACCACGGAATGAACGCAGTAAAGCCGCCTGTTTCATCTTGCAACTCACGAATCACGTGCATGTGTTCGATGCGCTCTTCGTCGGTCTCGATCGAACCGAACATCATGGTTGCGGTAGTCGGCATACCGAGCAATTGCGCCTCACGCATCACACCGAGCCATTCGTGCGGCTTCACCTTTCGCGCGCTGATGCGTTTGCGTACGCGTTCGACGAGAATCTCTGCGCCCGCGCCCGGCAGCGATTTCATGCCGGCGGCTTTCAGTCGCGCGAGCACGTCGCGCACGGGCAGATTCTCGACCTTTGCCAAGCCGACCACTTCAGAAACGGACAGCGAGTGAATATCTACGTTTGGATATTCGCGGTCAACGCGCTCGAAGAGCGTCTCGAACCAATCCAGACCCAGCTCCGGATTGACGCCGCCTTGGATCATGATCTGCGTCGCACCCTGATCGGCCGCGTACTTCACGCGGGAGAGTACCTCGTCGTGCGACATCGTATAGCCTTCTTTGTGCTTTTCCGGGCGAAAAAATGCACAGAAGGTGCAGTGCACGTTGCACACGTTGGTGTAGTTGATCGTCGTGTCGATCACATACGTCACGACGTTGGTTGGATACAATTGCATCCGGCGAGCGTGCGCAGCAGCACCCAAGTCGTGCAGGTCCGCTTCCTTGTAAATTCGCACGCCTTCTTCGAACGTCAAACGTCCGCCCGTTGCAGCTTTCTCCAGCAAACTAATGAGCGACACCGATGACCTCCGGAACGAACGGCGGGATGCTGTCGATCGCGCCGATTGCGTGCAGTTCGCGGCAATACGCGGCTAAGCCGCGCTGAGCCGCCGAGTGAAACGTGAAGTTGAGTTTTCCGTAGTAAATTTCGTAGAAGCCGGCTGGGCGGGGCTTGATCGATTGAGCGAGATCGATCACTCGGTCACGGTTCGCGCGGCCCCACGAATAGGCATCGGTTAACGCATGAAGACAGGCGCGTACCTCGTCGAGCCGCGTTTCGAATATCTCGCGGCGCGCAACCCACACCGCCGTTATCGATTGTTCGCCGGTCCAGTCGCGCCACAGCGAGCCAAGATCGTAAACCTGTTCGCTCGGAAACTCGAACGCTGCATCGATGGCGCCGTCGCCGATGACCATCGCCGGTTCACCTGCACGCGCGTGGCGTAGCGGATCTTCCACTTCGACGAACTCGGCGCGAACGCCGTAACGCCGTTCCAGCAACACGCGTAAGAGGTTGCGGCCGCTGGCCGATTCCTTCGTGGTTGCGATCTTCGCCCCGTCGAGCAGCGCAGGCGGCGTGGTCGAAATCAAAAGAACCGAGACGATCTCGTCGCGTGCGCCGATGCAAAGGTCCGGCAGCAGCACGTAGCGATCTGAATCGACGGCATATTCGAACGCGCTGACCGGTCCCATATCCAGTTCGCCCTCGCGCATCATCGCATTCAAATTCGAGGGAACGTCCGCGATAAGCGTTCCCGGATATTGCACCGCACCGGCATCGAACGCCGCATAGATCGGCAGATCGTTTACGTAGCGCATACGGCTGCTACGCAGCATTACGCCGGTACCAGCTCCGGCGGAGCGGACGGTGGTGTCCAGTCGAAGAGAAATTCTTCGTACGTCGTGTTGCGGCGCACTGGCACGTAACCTGCTTGTTCGATGAGACGCCGGAACTCGCGATCGTCGACGTATTGTCCCGACTGCGTCCCGGCGCTATGGTAAATCAGCTCTTCATCGGTGCTGCCGTGCGTACCGTCCATATCGTCCGCGCCGAAATGCAGCGCGACTTGACACACCTTCAGCCCCTGAATCATCCAGTACGCTTTGATGTGATCGAAGTTGTTCAACATCAGGCGCGCAACCGCGAACATGCGGATGTCGTCGAGTCCGGTCGTCCAACCGCAGTCGTTGAGTTCGTTGCCGTCCGGATGAAACGCCAGCGGAATGAAGGCATTGTATCCCGGCGAGCGTTCTTGCGACTCGCGCAAGCGCACTAAGTGATCGAGACGGTCTTCCAGCGATTCAATGTGACCGTAAAGCATTGTCGCGTTCGACGCGATGCCCTGGCGATGCAGTTCTTCGTGAATCGCCAGCCAGTTATCCGAGTTCACTTTGCCCGGACAAATCTTTTTGCGCGTCTCCTCCGCGAAGATCTCAGCGCCGCCACCGTTCACGTTGTCCAAGCCCGCCTCTTTGAGATGCGAAATCATCTCGGCAAAACTCATCTTGTGGCGCTTGCACATGTATTCGATTTCCGCGGCCGTGAAGAGCGAAAGCTGCACGTGCGGAAGCCGCTCCTTGAAGCGGCGCATGAGCGGCAGCCAGTAATCGAGCGAAAGCTGTCGAGGGTCGTGACCGCCGACTATGTGAATCTGGTTGAAGTTGATTCCCGTGTCGAGCGCCTTCGCCATGACTTGATCGGCGGACATACGCACGACGCGATCTTGCTCTTTGAATTCGTCTACGGCAAACGAACAGAACTTGCACCCCGCGTAGCAGACGTTCGTCGAATTGATGTAGCGGTTGAGAACGTAAAAGACTTTCTTGCCGCTCTTGCGTTCTTTCGCTGCCCGCGCTATGCGCCCCAAATTGTGAATATCCGGCGTGCGGAACAGCACCAGGCCGTCCTCAATCGAAAGCGGGATGCCCTCCTCGACTTTGCGTTCGATCGGGATGAGTGCGGGGTCCATCGCAAATGCCACGATAGCGAGCTTCCTTATAAGAGCGTTACGAGCGGGATAACTGGTCTGCTTCGTACTCTAAGCCGCCGACCCTGGCGCGGCAAGGACCTTTACCGCTGCGCCCGCAAGCAAGCTGACGACTAGCCCTAAGATGATGCCGCCCAATACGTCCGTCGGATAATGCGCGGCCAGCGCTAAGCGCGACCACACAATGCCGATTGTGAACGCCGTGAGAACGACGAAGCTGAAGTAGCGAACCCAGCGCGGCAGCTCGGACCGCAGCAACACGACGCCCCATAAAAAGTAGAAGCCCGTTGCAATAGCCGCATGCGAGCTGGGATACGAAAACGCATGCTCGTGACGAATCAGCCAATCGCCGCGGCGCGGACGCGCGAAGAGGTGTTGAAATCCGTCGGCTAATCCCCATGAGATCAGCGCAACGATTACGACGTACAGCGCTCGAACGCGCCACCGTTTGTTCACTACCGCAATAATCAGGCATATTGCATATAGAGGCGCAAGCACTTGCGCCCATCCCGCGTTTGTTAACGCCCACGCGAGCCCGAGTGCATGCCCGCGGACTTGCTGCGCAAACGACCACAGAAACGCCGGCTCTCCATGTCGCGTGACGTATCCGCCAAGCGCGAAAAATATTG
>CAZHGH010000076.1:0-14920 GCA_964531205.1 uncultured bacterium | reverse complement strand
TCGAGCACACGGTCGGCGAGCAATTCGCCGGCTGCCATGAGTTCCGGGTGCCATTGAACCGCCAACAAAAACGGTCCACCGTTGGGCTTATCGCGTTCGAAGGCCTCAATCACGCCGTCAGGCGCACAGGCGCTGGCTCGGAAGCCAGGCGCGATGCGTGCGACCGCCTGGTGATGAGACGTATTCACGCGTCCAATACGGCTGCCTGCGACTTCGGCGAGGAGGGTGTTGCCCTCGATCCTTATATCGTGCCGCGTATCCGCGCCGGCACGGTGAGCCGAATTCAACGCGGCAAGGTCCGCGATGAGCGTTCCGCCATGAAAGACGTTGAGCAGTTGGGCGCCGCGGCAAATGGCCAGCAGCGGTCGAGGCCGGCGCTGAAGGCCCTCGAGAATTGCCCACTCGATTTCATCGCGCCGCGCGTCTAGGGTGCACTGCTCCCTATCTTCCGTCCGTCCGTACTTAGCCGGATCGACATCTTCCCCGCCCGTCATACAAACCGCATTTACCGTTTCCAGGACGCGCGGGTCCAAATCTTTGTCGTGACCGGCGAGCCAAACGAGCTCCGCCGATACGTTCAGCGCCTTCGCGCGGCGCTCTAAGGCGGAAGCGTAGGCGTCGTATTCTGAGTCACCGGCATGATAACTAAGCCCAATTCGCGCCAATAATCACCACCGCAAAGCAAACACAATAGCAAAAGGAACGATCGCCGCCGTAACCTGTAACGCCAGAACCTGCAACGCATGTACGCGGTCTCGAGGAATCCACGCAATCGCGAAAAACGCGATGACCGGAAGCTGCATCGGCATGAGAATTTGAAAGACGTGCGCGCCCGTGCCTTCGTCAGGCTGCGGCGCGGGGCCGAATCGCGCGAGGTGCACCGCCATCATCGAAAGCACGATTGCCGACATCGCAAGCGGAGCAAACGCACTCGGATGCCTCAATAAACGTCCCATACCGTTTACTTTGTACCACAAAGCAAACTGAATTGCACTTGCTCAGGACTCAGAAGTCGTAGCGATACGCAGTACGTAGGGGTACATTCGCAAGAGAGATCATGCAAGATTCGATCCGTCATTTCTTGTTCTCCGCGGTAGCCGTGGTCGGGCTGCTCGCAATCGTAGCGCTGAGCCACCCGCAGTAACCGCCAAACGCCCATAGCCGGATACGCGAGGCTGGGCGCCAACCCCGCGCGAACCGCGCTGTGACCATGTACCAGCCGCTCGCAGTCGATCGCGCTATTGCCGGCGTCGTGCCGGCCGGCACGCTTTTCGCTGTCGGCGGCCGTGTTCGCGATGAGCTGCGCCGCGAGATCGAACGTGCGCCGGTCGCGCTCAAAGATCTGGATTACGTGGTAACCGGCGTCCCGGCTTCGGACCTGGAGCAACGTCTCCGCCGGCTCGGACGCGTCGATCTCGTAGGCGCTTCGTTCGCGGTTTTTAAAGTCACGTTCGACGGCCGAACGGTCGACGTTGCGCTACCGCGCCGCGAGCGCTCAACCGGTACGCACCACCGTGACTTTGAAGTCGAGAGCGGTCCGGAAATCCCGCTTGCAGACGATCTCGCGCGGCGTGATTTTCGCATGAACATGATCGCGCGCGCCTTACCCTCGGGAGATCTCGTCGATCCGTATGCGGGCGTTGAAGATATTCGCGCGCGGCGCATCGATATTTTAACGCCTCGCACGTTTGAAGAAGATCCGCTGCGCATGTTGCGCGCAGCGCAATTCGCAGCGCGTTTCGGCTATTCGCTTACGCAGCAAACACTCGACGCAATGACGCAGGCGGCTCCGCTAGTGCAAACCGTTTCAGCGGAACGCATCAGCGACGAATTCATGAAGCTCTTCGTCCAAGCGCCGAAACCCTCGATAGGGCTTGAACTTTTGCATCGCACCGGCGTGTTGCAATACGTCTGGCCTGAACTGCTCGAGGGCGTCGGCGTCGATCAAAACGAGTGGCACGCGTACGAAGTGTACCGTCATAATCTGGAAACGCTGGATTCGGTGCCGCCTGGAGATTTAGTGTTGCGTCTTGCCGCGTTGCTGCACGACGTGGGCAAGCCGCGTACGAAGGAAGGCCCGCATTTCTATCGTCACGAGCAGGTCGGTGCGGATATGGCGAATGAAATGCTTGCGCGCCTTCGCTTTTCAAATGAAATCGTGGAGACGGTCGAACATCTCGTGCGGCAGCATATGTACGCAGCCGATCCCGATCTTTCCGATGTTGCGATCCGGCGCTTCATCCGCCGTATCGGCGTGCATAATCTCGATCGCCAGTTTGCTTTGCGGGCAGCCGACATTGCGGGCAGCGGGTTGCCGAAGCGTGACGATTCCAACGAACGATTTCAGGCACGCGTATATGCGGAAGTGGCGCGCAAGCCGGCATTCTCCGTCAAAGATTTACAAATCGACGGCGCCCGCGTGATGCAGATAATGGTGCAAATGGGGCAAGCGCCCGTGGGATTTCGCGGAGACAAGCGCGTAGGCGATGCATTACAATATTTATTCGAGCAGGTCACGGAGCGGCCAGAGCTCAATGAGCCGGACACCCTTCAAGCCCTGCTGAAGCAGTATTTCGGGGGACCCTAACACTGTCGCGTATTATCGCGCTCGTCAACCAAAAGGGCGGCGTTGGAAAGAGCACTACCACGGTAAATCTCGGTGCGGCGCTTGCCGTGTCGGGTCAGAACGTGCTCATCGTCGATTTGGATCCTCAGGGCAACACCTCAACGGGGCTGGGTATCAACAAATCGGAACTCAAGCGCGACGTGTACGATCTGCTGATGCATCACGCGGCGATCGACGAAGTGCTCAAGCCCACCGAAATCGACAATCTGCATATCATTCCGGCTACCATTAATCTGGCCGGTGCGGAAATCGAACTGGTCTCGGCGTTATCGCGCGAAAATCGTCTCAAAGGCGTGATCGCCGCAGTCGCCGGCAAATACGATTACGTGCTGATCGATTGTCCTCCGTCGCTTGGCTTGCTTACAATCAATGCACTCACTGCTGCGCAAGAGATCGTCATTCCGGTTCAAGCTGAATACTACGCGCTCGAAGGCCTCTCGCAATTAACGAATGTCGTGCGGCGCGTGCAGGACGCGCTAAACCCACAGCTGCACGTCACCGGCGTGCTCGTCACGATGTTCGACGGGCGCACGAAGCTCGCGATGGAAGTGCTCGAAGAACTCAACGCGTATTTTCCGCGGCAGATGTTCAAAACGCAGATTCCGCGCAACGTACGCTTGTCCGAGGCGCCCTCGTTCGGTAAACCGGTCATCCTATTCGATCTCAAATCGCGCGGCGCGCAGGCATATATGTCGCTCGCAAAAGAGATGCTCGAGCAGCAGCAGTCCCAGCCCCAGCCGGGCATGCGCGCGGTGGCGCAATAAGCGGTGAGTAGCGCGCCGAAACGCGGCCTCGGGCGAGGTCTGGGCGCCCTACTGGGCGATTCGCCCGTTCCAACGGCGCCCGCGGCACCGTCCACGCCGGGTGGCGAGGTGGTCCGTCAGATTCCGGTCGACCGAATCCGTCCCAATCCCAATCAGCCGCGCAAAACCTTCGACGCGGAGACCCTGGAAGAACTGAAAGCCTCGATCCTCGAGCACGGCGTGCTCGTGCCGATCCTCGTGCGCGAGTTGGAGGACGGCTACGAGCTAATCGCCGGCGAGCGCCGGTGGCGCGCTTCCGCGGCCGCGCAGCGCACGACGATTCCGGCAATCGTGCGCCCCAGCACGAGCCGCGAGAGCCTCGAAGTGGCGATTATCGAGAACCTCCAGCGCGAGGATCTCAATCCGCTCGAAGAGGCCGCAGGCATCGCACAGCTGATCGAAGCGCACGACTTCACGCAAGAGCAGGTGGCGCAGCGTCTTGGAAAGAGCCGCCCTGCCGTCACCAATGCATTGCGCTTACTCACACTTCCCGAGGCAATCAAAGCACTCTTGGTCGACGGGCGACTGACGGCCGGCCACGCGCGGGCCCTGCTCGCCGCGCCGGAGGGGGCGCGTCTCGAGTTGGCGCAACGCGTGGCGCGGGACGGTTTCTCGGTGCGTGCGCTGGAGCGCATCGTTGCCGCGCTTGTTGCGCAGCCGCCTGTAAAAACGCCGGCCGGTTCGAATGGTCGCGCGCTCTCGCCCGAAGATGTCGAATTTGAATCGCGCGTACGCGTGAAGTTCGGCGCCCCGGTCGCCCTCAAGCGTGGCGGCAAAGGCGGCAGCATCGAAATAAAATTCACCAGCGAAGCGGATCTCATCCGCATCGCCGAAATTTTGCTGGAAGAGTAACGATGGTTCCGCTGCAACGTGTCATCGCGCTGCTGATGGCGGCGGCGATGGTTTTCATCTTTTTGGTGCCGCTAGCGCTGCGGCGCCACGCGTATCCGGTGGTGTTCATCGTAGTGGGCGTCTTTATTGCGTATCTCGGAGTCAACGCATGGATCTGGCTGCGCATGCGCTCGTAAGCCGGCTCCACGGCATTTACGCGATCGTCAACGAGAGCGCGAAGGCCGTAGACGTGACGCGTGCTGCGCTTAACGGCGGCGCGCACATCATTCAATACCGTGCAAAGAGCGGCATCGTTGCCGAACACGCGCACGAAATGCGGGCGCTCACACGAAGCCAGGGCGCCCTGTTTATCCTAAACGATGCATGGCGTTCGGTCGAGCAATTCGATGCGGACGGCGTGCACCTTGGACCCGATGATGCCCAGCCGCACGAAATGCGCGCGATTCGGGCGCTGCTCGCGAATCGCATCATCGGCGTTTCGTGCGGAACGCAAGATGAGGCGCGCGCTGCCGAGCTGCTCGGCGCCGATTATATCGGTGTAGGTTGCGTGTTTCCCACCGGATCGAAAGCCGACGCAGGCGATCCCATCGGCATTTCCGGTCTTGTGAGCGTTGCATCGGCAACCACGTTACCGGTCGCTGCAATCGGCGGCATTACGCTGCAGAATCTACCGCAAGTTCGCAGCACGGGTGTCGCAATGGCTGCGGTCATCTCGGCGATTTCGTATGCGGACGATCCGCGCGCTGCTACCGCGGCATTAGTGCGCCTGTGGAACTCCGCGTGACGACGGTTGCGTCGATCGGCGCCACGCATCCGTGGAATATCGCCGGCGTCGGTTTGGACGCGCGCGTCTTTGCTGAATATGGTCTCGATCACGCTATGGCTATTGTTGCCGTGACGGCACAGGACGAACGCGGCCTGCACGACCTGCACGTCGTTCCGCCGGACGCAATACGTGCGCAGTTACAAACGCTGCCCGATGACATTGCGGCGTATCGAGTCGGTGCGCTCGTTTCCAGCAAAACGGTGGACATCGTCGCGCGTTTTCTGCGCCGGCACGCGGAGCGTGTGCCCGTAGTTGTGGATCCGGTAATCAGCGTTTCACTCGGCGGCTCGTTGCAGAGCGACAAGCAGCTGCTCGCGACGTTGCGCGAGGAATTGCTGACGTTGCCGGTTATCGTCACGCCCAACGTGCCGGAAACAGAGCAGCTGTTGAACACACGCATTGCGCGCGTTGAAGATCAGCGTGCAGCTGCAAGAGAATTCGTCGAGCGCGGAGCGCGAGCGGCGTACGTAAAAGGCGGTCATCTGCTCGGCGATCCGGTCGACGTGCTTGTGAGCGATTCGGCCGAGCAAACCTTTAGCGACGTACGATTGCCGGGTCCGATGCGCGGGTCCGGATGCACGCTCGCTGCCGCGCTTGCGGCAGAACTTGCACTCGGGCGTGATTTGACGGATGCTGCGCCTGCGGCGCGAGCATACGTGCGAAACAAGATTGCAGCGCGAACCATGCGCCGAGGATTGCAGGTTGCGTTCTAGCATGCGTGCAAAGACGGCCGTTCCCATGGCCACCGTTCTCAAGCGTCCGCGCGTTATGTCCGGCATGCGTCCTACAGGTCGATTGCACATCGGCCACTACTTCGGCGTGCTCACGCAATGGGTGAACTATTGCGAATCGGCCGACGCCTTCTTCGAGATTGCGGACTTGCACGCGTACACGACCGGATTTACCGATCCGCAAGCGATTCGTGACGCGCGCAACGAAATGGTGATCGATTGGCTCGCCGCGGGCGTCGATCCGAAGTCCTCGACGTTTTTCTTGCAATCCGGTATTCCCGAGATCTCCGAGCTGCAAGTCCTGCTGGGCATGATTACGCCCGTGTCGTGGCTCGAACGCGTGCCGACGTACAAAGGACAAATCGAACAGCTCGGTCAGGAGATCGCGACATACGGCTTTCTCGGTTATCCGCTGCTGCAGCTTTGCGACATCGCGGTGTTCCGCGGTGAAGAGGTTCCGGTGGGCCGCGATCAAGTCGCGCACCTGGAATTTGGGCGCGAAGTCGTGCGCCGATTCAACTATCTTTACGGGAACGGCGAGCAGATTCTCGTCGAACCCAAAGCGATGCTGGTTGAAAATGCCGCGGAAGTTCCGGGTATCGACGGCCGCAAGATGAGCAAATCTTACAACAATACGATTTTGCTCGCCGACGACGAAGAAACGACAACCAAAAAAGTGCGCAACATGATCACGGATCCGCAGAAGATCCGCCGCAACGATCCGGGGCATCCCGAGATCTGCCCTGTGTTTGCGTTGTGGAAGCTCATCAAACCGCAACACGTGCCGCTGGTGGACCGTGATTGCCGATCCGGCGCGCTCGGTTGCGTGCAAGATAAAGGCGATCTTGCCGAAGCGCTCAACGCGTATCTGCGCCCCATTCGTGACAGGCGCGCAATGTACGCCTCCGATATCGCGCAGGTAGAACAGATTATTGCCGAGGGAACCGCGCGGGCACGCGAGATGGCGGTTGAGACGATGGTCGACGTGCGCCGCGCGATGAAACTATTGTAGTTACACGGTGGCCTTCGCTGCGAAGAGCGGCGCAAAGTACGCGCGCAATGGCCACGCCGCTAAAAACCAGAGGATCACGGCAACGACCGGCAGCGGAAGCAGGGTTTGCGGCCACATTGTGATGTGGAACGTCAGAATGTTCACGAGTATGCCTGCGAGCACGATGAGCGCAAACGGCACGAAGCGGTTCAAGAGGAGCAATAGGCCGGCGAGCAGCTGAAAGCCGGACGTCATCCACACGTAATGCGATGCGAAAATTGCGCCGTTAAAGGACATCACGATCGGCGGAATTCCCGACGGCGGCGGAGGCATGAACAGCAGAAAGCCGTTCAGCCCCATTACCGCAAACAGTAATCCGAGCAGAACGCGGGCCGCAATCGAAACTATTTTCACGATTTTACATCTCCGGGTTGACGAGGCCGATCGTGTGGCCTTGCGGATCGATGAAAAGCCCGACCTCCGGACCGTTGGGAACCTTTTCAGGCCCCATCATGCGCGTCGCTCCGAGCGACTCGACTTTCTTTAGGGCCTCCTCGACGTCATCGACGCGAATATAGAACGTCACATGACCTTCGTAACCCGGCGGAACTTGGCCGATGCCGCCGTTGATGCCGTAGCCCTGCGGAAACTCTTCGCCTGTAGGCTGCGCCACGTTGTATTTCGGGACGTCGCCGCCGCCGCCACCAGGATATGACGTGGTGTCGATCGACCAATCGAAGGCCTTTTTGAAGAAATCACTGAGTGCATCGGGGTCCTTAGTCATGATTTCGAAGTGGATAACCGGATGTTTTGCCATGGGGTCCCTCCTGTGCGGCGATTGTACTCTCTACGCTTGCAAAAAGCAAGTGCTATACAAGAGAACAACTCTTATGGTATCCTTGGAGCGTGGCAAGCCGCGTCTATGGTCAATATTGCGGGTTCGCCCGAGCGCTCGAGCTCGTGGGCGAGCGTTGGGCGCTTCTTATCGTACGCGATCTCTTCGTATCTCCGAAGCGGTTTAGCGAATTGCAGCGCGGCCTTCCGGGCATTCCCAGCAATATTCTGACGGCACGGTTGAAAGAGTTGGAAGATGCAGGCATCGTCGAGCGCCGCGTGCAGCCGCGACCGGCCGGCGGCGTCGCCTATGAATTAACGGATGACGGCCGCGATTTGGAACGCGCCGTCGTGGAGTTGAGCCGCTGGGGCGCAAAGCATCTCGGCGAGCCGCGCGCGCATGAAGTCGTGACCGAAGAGTCGATGATCATGGCGCTGCGCACCACCTTCCGCAGCGAGGCGGCGCGTGGCGTAAAGGCCGCTTACGAACTGCGCATGGGCGATATGGTTCTCCACGCGATCGTGCAGAACGGCGAAGTGACCGTCGGGAAAGGTGCGATCGAAAAACCGGATCTGGTGATTGAAGCGGGGCCCGGCATTCGCGCGGTGATGGCTCAGGAAATTACGCCCGACGAAGCTGTCAAAGCGAAAATCGTCCGGATCAAAGGCAATCGCGATCTCTTCGCACGATTCGCAAAAATGTTTCGTATTTAGACAGGCGTGGCCGCTTCGGTGCGCCCGCGCACGCTGCGTTGCGCTTCGACCGTGTAGCTCGGATCGCGCGCGGAGTTGCAGCCGGCGCGAAAGACGCCGAACCGTTCGGCAATGCCGCCCGCGAGTAGCAGCGCGCCCGCGATCTTCGTCAGCGCGCCGTTGTTTTTCGATGCGACTGCCGCAATTGTGCCGGCAACGTTCAGCGCTTTCGCAGCTTTCGAATACATCGACGCTTCGCCCGTTTCGTACGCGTGTTTCTGACGCGGTCCAAGCTCTGCATGCAGCGCCATCAAGGCGCCGAGCACTGCGGGACCGCCGATCATCGCCAGTCGCCGTACCGTTCCGGCGCTCTGCGCCGGCGCACAAAGTAAACCCCATCCCGCAGCGGCTGAAACGGATGTTGCCGCAAAGACTGCGGGCATCGTGCGCCGCCCATAGTGCCACGCCGGAACGACAGTATCGCCGATAAGCACGGCGGTGTAACACGACATTGCAGGACCGAGCAGCGCGGCAACGCCTTCGAATAGCCGTCCAACAGGGCGCAGCACGCCTGTGAGTTCACTCGCTGCGGCCAAAAACGTAGCGCCGGAAAAGGCGCTGAAGATGTAAACGCCCACGCTCATCGGCGAAGTTGGCTTGAAGACGCGCAACATGTTCATGAAGCGCATCGGGCGTTTCAAATCTGCTACCAAACAAAAGCCGCTGACGGCTGCACCCGCGGCGGCTCCGAAGATCATCGGCCGCGCGAGCGCGTCGTTTTTCGCAACACGCTCCGCAAAGGCGATCGTTGCGCACGTGCCGGCCATGCCGCCGGTGAAAAAGTACGTCGGAATGAGATCGGTCCATTCCGGCGGCTTGATCATCGGGTATCCGTAATAGCCGTTCATCGGCGCACTCCGGCGCACACTGCGACCACACCGGCAAGCGCGAGCATTGCGATGGCGGCGCTCTTCCACATCTCCGGCAGAAACTTCGTCGGCACGACGGGATTGGGCGGCAACCCGTAGACTTCCGGTTTGTCCAGCAAAAGCCACATCGATCCGCCGCCGCCGATGCCATCATTGGAATCGTGCAGATACAGCTGTGCACCGTCGAAGCGCTGCTGCACGTCTTGCAAGCGGTGCTCGGCGCGGCGTCGTAATTCGTCGACTTTACCGAACTGAATCGAATCGGTCGGACAGGCCTTTGCGCATGCGGGCTCCTCACCGATCTTCAAGCGATCGTAACAGAGCGTGCACTTGCCCATCGTGCCGTGATTTGCATCGGTCTTTTGATACCGTTCGCTGATGACGCCGAACGGGCAGGCAACCACGCAATAGCCGCAGCCGTTGCACACGTCTTCCTGAATAACGACCGTTCCGAACTCCGAGCGAATAATGGCACCGGTCGGGCAAACGTCTAAGCACCCCGCGTGCGTGCAATGCTTGCACACGTCGGACTCCATGAGCCAGCGGCTTTGCCCTTGGAACTGTTCGATGAACGCAACGTGCCGCCACGTGTACCCATTGAGCTCTTTCGTGTTGTCGTACGAGTGCCCGCTATATTCGTAACCGTCGGCGGGAAGCTGATTCCACTCCTTGCACGCGACTTCACAGGCTTTGCAGCCGATGCAGAGCGTCGTATCGGTGAAAAACCCCATGCGCGCTTGCTCGTCGTCACCGTACGTCGCTTTCTCTGCTTCCGCGGACGTCAGCGTCTTCATCGCCGTTAAATCGATGAATGTCGTCACGTGCGGATCTCCAAGTGCGCGCGTTTGCGAATCGAATCGAGGAAACGCAGGAGATCTGTGCCTCGCGGCCGGCGTCCGGGACGGATGTCGCACGTGAGACCTTTTGTTTCTTGAATGTGCACGTTCGGATCGAGCGCGATGTGTAGTAAATCGTTCGCCGAATCGCCCGTCACCAAGCCCTTGCGGCCAAAGTGATATGGCACTCCGACTATTCCTGGTTGAACGCGCCGCGTGATCATCACGCGCGCTTCGATCGCTGCGCGCATCGTATAAATCGTCGCCCAGTCGTTATGACGTAATCCGCGCATTTGTGCGAGTTCCGGTGAAACTTCGCAAAACAGCTCCGGCTGCAACTCCGACAGATGTGGAACGGTGCGCGACATGCCGCCCGCGGTATGGTGTTCCGTTAAGCGATATGTGTGCAGCGCAAACGGAAAGACATTACCGTGTTTGCTGCTTGGTGAGGGGTTGTACTCGTTGAACTCGCGTGGGAATTGCTGGCGTGCCGGATTTGCTTGCACCTTCGGATAGAGCAGGTTTTCAACGGGCGATTCGTGCGGCTCATAATACGTGGGCAGTGGTCCGTCCACGACACCGTTCGGCGTGAAGATCCATCCCAGGCCATCGTCTTGCATGATGAATGGATGCCAGCCCGCGATCGCCTCTTCACGCGTCGCACCCTTTGGCGGCGTGTAATCGGGACGTTTCGTTTTCTCGAAATCCGGCACATCGTAGCCGCTCCACTGGCCCTTGTTGTCGTCCCACCAGAGAAGCCGCTTACGTTCGCTCCACGGTTTGCCGCTGGGATCCGCAGATGCGCGATTGTAGAGAATTCGCCGGTTTGCAGGCCACGCCCAGCCCCATTCCGGTGCGATCCACGTTTGCTCCCAGTGCGGCTTGCGGCGCGCGGTTTGATTCACTTCGTCTTTGTACGAGCCGCAATAGATCCAGCAGCCGCACGATGTGCTGCCGTCGGCTTTTAGTTCCGTCGCCGATGATATCGCTTTACCGTTCGCATCGACGCCGCTGATCTCGCGCAACACCATGTGCGCGTCCGGCTCTTCGATCGTACCTTTCGTCGGATAATCCCACGTCAGGTACCGGATAATTTCATCGTGCGGCTCTTCATGCTCGGCGATTTTCGCCTTGATGCGCTTGCCGAGGTGATAGTAGAACCAGAGATCGGAGCGCGTGTCTTGTTGCGGCTCGACAGCTTTGTGATGCCACTGTAAGAGCCGCGCGGTGTTGGTAAAGGAACCGTCCTTTTCGGTGTGCGCCGCTGCCGGCATCCAAAAGACTTCGGTTTTAATTTGTTCGGTTTGGAGTTCGCCCGTTTCGATTTCCGGCGAATCGTACCAGAACGACGCGCTTTCGATCTCGTTGAAGTCACGCACGACGAGCCACTCGAGATTCGCGAGCGCACGGCGGTGCAAGCCCGCATTGGCCGAACCGACCGCCGGATTTTCGCCCACGCAGAAGAAGCCTTTGACTTTGCCGTCGAGCATGGCCATGATCGTGCGATACGTCGAGTGATCCCCGCTGATGCGCGGCAGAAGATCGAAGCAATAGCTGTTTTCTTCCGTCGCGTGCTCGCCGAACCACGCCTTCAGCAAGCTGATCATGTACTTGTCGACGTTGCCCCAATGGCCCGTCTTCGCAGCTTCGGACTCAATGTAATGCGGCAGATTGCTGTGCTGCTTTGCATGCGGCATTGCCAGATAGCCGGGCAAAAGATCGAAGAGCGTCGGAATATCCGTCGAGCCTTGAATGGACGCATGCCCGCGTAGCGCAAAGATGCCGCCCCCGGGGCGTCCGATGTTGCCGAGCAGCAATTGAATCACCGCAGCCGCGCGAATCATCTGCACGCCGAACGTGTGTTGCGTCCATGCAACGGAATACGCGAAACAACTGGTGCGATCGGGCGTACTGTTATCGCAGAGGGCTTTTGCGACGTCGATCAGCTGTTCCGGTTTGATCCCACAAATCTTCGCGACTGCTTCGGGCGTGTAGCGTGAGTAGTGGCGCTTCACGATTTGGAAAATGCAGCGCGGGTCTTCGAGCGTTTTATCCATGTGCGGCGGCTCGCCGCCCTTGAGATCGTCCTCGCGCTGCTTGAACGCTTCCAACTTCGCGAGATCCTCATGCGCCTCGCGTTGGCCGGCAGCGCCGTGCACGTCCATCCCCTTGTATTGCCACGTCTCAAATGAGTAGCCGTCTTTGTCGGGATGCCAGCCGGAGAACAATCCGTCGAGATCTTCGGTGTCTTTGAAATCGTCTTTTACAATGACCGGCGCGTTCGTGTAGTTGATCACGTACTCGCGGAATTCGCGGCCATTCTGCACGATGTAATTGATGATGCCGCCTAAAAACGCGATATCGGTACCTGGACGAATCGGAACGTGCGTGTCCGCCATCGCGCTCGTGCGCGTGAAGCGCGGGTCGACGTGAATCAGGCGCGCACCGCGTTCCCGCGCTTCAATGGCCCATTGAAAACCGACGGGATGATTCTCCGCCATGTTTGAGCCCATGATGACGATGCAATCCGAGTTCTCCATATCACGGATGAAATCGGTAGCGCCGCCGCGGCCGAACGAGGTTCCCAAACTGGGAACCGTCGAGCTATGTCATATTCGGGCTTGGTTCTCTACCTGCACTACGCCAAGTGCAGTGTAGAGTTTCTTCATCAAGTAATTCTCTTCGTTATCGAGCGTCGCACCGCCGAGGCTCGCGATGCCGTAGCAGCGGTTGAGCGTTTTGCCTTCTTTGTCGACGGTTTCCCACGTTTCGCGGCGCGTCTTTAACACGCGATCCGCGATCATGTCCATGGCTTTATCGAGTGAAAGATCTTCCCACCTGGTGCCGTACGGGCGGCGATACTTCACTTTGTATTCGCGCAGCGGACTTTGCACCAGCGTTCGCGTGGCCGCGCCTTTCGGGCAGAGGCGTCCGCGTGAAACGGGACTTGCCGGATCGCCCTCCACTTGCACTAACTCGTTGTCTTTTACGTACAACAATTGCGCGCAGCCTACGGCGCAGTAAGGGCAGATTGAGTGTGCGACCTTAGCGCCGGCTGTGCGGCCTTTCCATTCGCGATTGGCATCGGACTGCGCGGCTGCGCCGAGCGCTAAGGGATCTTTGCCCTCGATTTGACGCAGCAGCGGCCACGGGGAGCGATGATCCTGCATGTGACTTTGGTTTCCAAATCGTCACGAATCTTAAACTGGTAATCACAGCTAGGATTTGGTTGCGTTTCTCCGTGATTCGCAGGGGCGGGTACGGCATCGGACCAACAACGGCGCTATGCACGGTTTGATCCTCGCTGCGGCGTTGAACACGTCGCGGCTTGCCTCACAGGTTGAAGCAATTGTCCGCCGCCCCGCTTATTCGCATTCGTCGTTTGGTCTAGCTGTATACGATCTCGACAAGCATCGTACGTTGTACGCGCATGACGGCCAACGCTATTTTCTTGCCGCCTCGACAACGAAGTTGTTGACGGAAGGGACGACGCTCTCGCTGCTCGGTCCCAATTATCGATTTCGCACCGATGTGTACCGAACGGGCACGATCGATGCGAAGGGAACGCTGCACGGAGACGTCGTGCTGCTTGCGAGCGGAGATCCGAATCTGTCGGGTCGCATTCAACGTGACGGCACGCTCGCATTCGAAAACGAGGATCATTCGTACGACGGCGGTCCGGACACGAAAGCCGTGCCCGGCGATCCGCTGCTGGTGCTTCGCGATTTCGCGCAGCAGATAGCAACGGACGGTATTCGCAGTATCGACGGCCGTGTAATTGTGGACGACAGTTTGTATGCCGGCGGCTTTCCCGAATCCGGAACCGGCGCAACGGTCTCGCCAATTATGGTGAACGATAACATCATCGACGTCAGCGTAACGCCAGGCGCAAATGTGGGGGATCCGGTGAAGATCGCCGTTTCGCCGCAAACGCCGTATGCGAAGTTCGTTGTCGCTGCAACGACGAGCGCGAAGGGCAGCGATCGAGCGATTACGATTGCTGACGGCGATGCGGATGTTGCGGGCGTGGAAACGGTGACGATAAAAGGCACGTTGCCGCAGGGTTCCCCGTCAATTCTTTATGCGTATGACGTCCCGTCACCGCGTCGTTTCGCGGAGATTGCGCTGACCGACGAATTGCAAAAAGTGGGCGTCAAGATCGACCAGACAGACGTGGACCAGCGTCCGGATCACACGCAGCTCTCGAAGTTCTACACAAGCGCGAACGTCATCGCCTCGCACCTTTCCCCGCCGCTGAGCCAAGACGTTAAGGTAACGCTGAAAGTATCCGACAATTTGCACGCGGATACGATGCCGTATCTCTGGGCGCACGGTAATCTGCGCGAAGGCTTTGCGCTCGAGCGTAAATTCCTCGAAGCGGGCGGACTAGATCCGTCGAGCATCATTCAAAACGACGGCTTAGGCGGTGATGCGTTCATTCAGCCGGATTTCATGGTGCGCTATCTCGCGTATCTGCATTCACAGCCGTTCTTCAGCACGTTGTATACGTCGCTGCCTATCATGGGCGTCGACGGCACCCTATTCAACATTCAAACCCGGACGCCGGCGGCAGGCAAAGTGCACGCCAAAACCGGCACGTGGGGAACGGGCGATATGCTCAATCACCGCGGCATGATCACCGCTAAAGGTCTTGCCGGTTATATGACGACCGCGAGCGGCCGGCACATCGCATTTTGCTTCTACATCAATAATCTCGCCGTACCACACGGCAAGGACGCGGGGCACGTTGTCGGCGAGATTCTCGGCGAACTTGCCACGGCTACCTATTTGTATACGCC
>CAZHGH010000075.1:0-14941 GCA_964531205.1 uncultured bacterium | reverse complement strand
AAATTTTTGGGTTTGGTTTTACGGAGAGCGTTTTGCCGCGCGTGGTCGGCGGGGGGTTAGTGCGGTCTAGAATTTTGGTTTTGGTGCGGCGGTCGTTATCGTTGCTGCTGGTGGCGGCATTGGGCGCGACGTCGTGGATAGTAACGGATCGTCCGGCGCGGGTATCGGCGGCGACCGGGATCTACCATGCGGCGCCGTTTTTATTTGACACGAACGATTATCTGCTGATAAACAATGTCGGGGTTTCGACGCCGGGCATCTATCATGGTCCGCCATATCAGTTCGATACGAACGACTACCTGATGGTGGATTGCGCCATCGGCTGCGGTGGCGGCGGTACGGTAACCAGCGTAACAGGGACGGCGCCGATTACTTCGAGTGGCGGCTCGACGCCTGCGATTGGCTGCGCGACGTGCGTGACGACGGCGGGCGGGCAGAGTATCGCGGGCACGACGAGCGTTGGTAATCTCATCGACTCGGGCCTGAGCGCGAATGATACGTGTGTTGCTTCGAGCGGCACCAAGCAACTTGCGGACCCGTCGTCGCCGTGCGCGCTGGTCGCTTCGGCGAATACGTTTACCGCGAGCAATATTTTTAACAACCTGCAAAACGTCAATGGTACGGCTGGGACGTGCGCGAACGCGCCGACCACGATTTACGGATTGTGCTTAGGCGAGGGGAACGGTACCACCAACCTCATCGCCGTGGCGATCGGGTGGCAGACCGGGACGAGTAACTGGTCCTGCGTGGCATCGTGCACGACGTCGAATTCGGCGCAACTCTGCTTTTACAACATGGGCACCGGCGGGCCGGCTGCGGAGTGTATGTACCGCTCGCAATCGACGGGCTCGATGGTTTTGGGGACCGGCGCCGGAACAGCGCTCACGCTGACCGGTGCGCTCTCGATGGGTGCGAATTCGATCGCCAGTGGCGGCGGCAACGTGACCGGTGCGAGTAAAGTCGGCACGAACGCGTCATGCTCTGGGACGACGCCGTTAACATCGCCGGCCTCAAACAATTTGAACTGCCGGATAACCGCCGCTTCGAGCAGTGCGGTTCTGACGTTCGGTACAGCGTACGCAGCGGCGCCGGTCTGTGTGGCGAGCGACGAGACAACCGTCACGTCGGCGGTAAAGGTCGCGCCGACAACAACGAACGTGACGCTCACGACCCCGGGAGCTGCGGATGTCGTTGACGTTATTTGCACCGGAAACGGTGGCGTATGATGCGCCGTCTTTTAGCATCGCTTGTTCTAGCGGCACTCTTCGCCGCCCCGGCGAACGCGCAAGTCTCGAACGGGGCAGGCACCGACTACCAATCCGGGCCGCTCACGCTTGCCGGAAACTGCGCCAGCGCGGGGTCCTGCGCGACGGGTACCTTTGCGGATTTTCAATCGGCTGGCACGGTAATGACCATCGTCTACATCACCGCCGTTACTTCGTGCACGCTCAACTTCGGCGTCGGCCCAGACGGAAGCCACATCAGCGCGTTCAACATGCTCCCGCTCAACGGCACCAGCGGCGTGGCGACCGCCTCTGCGGTTGGGACGTGGACGAACCCCACCGGGCAACACGCCCACTTCTATGTGTGGACGACCGGCTGCGCAAGCGGCACCATCACGTTCAACGTGCGGCTCTCCTCGACGGCGCCGCAAAGTTTGGCGGGCGGCGGCGGTAGCGGCGGCGTTGCGGGCAGTGTAGCCATCAACTCTCCGCTCGATGGCAGCGGCTACCTCAACGTGCATTGTCAAACCGGTTGCAGCGGAAGCGGCGGGCAGGCTCCGCTTCCCGGCGCAACGAGCACCGCAACGGCTGCTAATCAGTCCGTGGGTATGCAAGCCTACGACGGCAGCGCGAACATGGTGCCACTCCAAGAGACGAGCGGATCGCTCAACGTCAAAGTGACGTCGGGAGCCTCGACGATTCCGCTGACCGGCGGCTCTACCGCCGTTGCGACCGCGGCGAATCAAGGCGTGGCAATTCACGCCTTTAACGGCAGTACCATCGACGCATTGCGCAGTTACACCGTCAATGGTACTGCCGGATACCTCGCCTCGCTATCGACGATGTACGATCCGGTTTCCGCGCTCAATGCCAGCGTAAACGCCGCCGGAACGAGCGGCATAAACGCCGTTGCGATGCAAGGCATCAATGGCGGTATTGCGGTGACGGTCGCGCAGTCGGCCGGTACGGCGCTGCACGCGAACATCGACAACTTCCCGAGCAATCAAGGCATCGGCCAAAGCACCTCGGGCACGAATCAATGGTTTCCCCTCTGCGATAGCTACGCGCCGATTAGCGCGTCGACGTCGGGCGATACGCAGCTTGTCGCGCTCTCGAGCGGCAAGCAAATTCACGTCTGCGCGTACAACTTTTTGGGCAACGGCGCGGTGACGGTCACGCTTGAGTACGGCACCGGAACGAACTGCGCGACGGGCAAGACGTCGATCACCGGCGGCTACCCGCTGCAAGCGCAAGCGGGCTTGAGTGCTGGTAGTGGATCTGGGCAACTCTTTGCAGCGCCCGCTTCGAACGCGGTGTGCATCAATCTCTCCGCCTCGCAGTCCGTGGGCGGACTCATCACCTACGGCGTGTGGTAACCGATGCGTAGACTCTTCCTCGCTATCGCATTCGTTCTCGCATGTGGCGGGATAGCGCACGCGTCGATCGCTCGCACGAATCAATGGACGAGCGCTTCGCATTCCGCGAGCTGTGGCTCGGGCTGTACGTTTAGTATTACCGTTGCACCGACCGCCGGGAACCTGGAAGTGTGGACGATTTACGGCTACAACGGCTGTCTGAGTCAGCCAACCGTAAGCCCAGGGACATGGACGATTGCAACGAGCGCAACGTGTGGCAGTACGAAAAATACAACCTGGGTGTTCTGGCATATCGCGCAAGCCGGTGAGACATCGTACTCTGTCACCTTCACGTCGGCATCCGGTACGACATACTACGCATCGACGGTGTTCGAGTATGCAGGCGCAAATACGACCACGCCGTTCGACGTCGTTCCGAGCTACGCGGCACCCGCTGGCGCGACAAGTGTTGCTGCGCCGTCTATCACCACCACGCAAGACGGCGACATGCTCGTTTCAACGTGGGCAAATTCTTCCACTGGTTCTACGGGCGTAACGGCTGGATGGACCGCGCAAAACGCGGGTTCGTCGGCAAACGTCTTTCTGACGGTGGCGGATGAACTGCAGGGCGCGCACGGCGCAACGACAGCACCTGCATCGACGTTCGCGAGTGCACCCGGTAATATCCAGACAACGTCGTACGCGCTGGCGCCGGCATCAGCATCGAGCAATACGGGCAGCACGGTTCCGTTCACATGGGCAGGCGGGCCGCATCTCTCGCTCTCGCTCGCAACGCCGACGCCAGCTCCCGCAAATACCCCGCCACCTCCGCAGACGTACGTCCTCTTCGGCCAGTACGGCGAGAACGTCAACACGACGAACGCGCAGATCACGCAGTATCTCAATGCGTATTGCGAGGGCCAAGAAACCAACACCGCAGGCGCGTCGATCTTCAATTGCCCGCAGGGGCAAACGCAGTATTGGTCACTCAACATCGGCCAGCCCAATGCGGCTGGTCACGATACGAGTACGCCCTGGGGCGCGGGGGAAACCGGCACGGGTTGTCCATCACCGGCGGGCTCGAACTTCTGGGCGAGCACTGTTCCATCGTACACCGACACAAATCCGGCGACAAACTGGTTTGTTTGGCCCAACGGTACGACGGTCGGCAACTTCACCGGCTCCAGCGACATCGGCATTGCGGCGTATAACGGCTCCGCGACGACGTACACGACCATCATGCTCTTCACGAACCCCGGCTCGTCAACGATGCAGAGCTACGTGCAAAGCGTCCTCAAGAATTGCGGCGACCACGACCGCTGGGGCTTTGCGCGTGAAGATAACATGATGAGTGGCAAGCAATCGTTGAACTGGTCTGTATTCGGAAGTTACGTCCCGCCCGCGTACATCGATCTCAAAGACTTTGGTAATACGACTGGCGGGCCTCCGTACGTTTCCGCTGCGTGCAACGGCGGCGGGAATTTGTCGTTCAACGGCTCGCGCTGCACGCGAACGGCGCAGGTTTCGAGCGTATCCTCCAGCTCGCAGACCTTCCCCACAGACGCCTCGCTGATGAACGCCTATTGCGGCATGTTCAATTCTCTCTACCACAAGAGCGGAGCGCCGTGGAAGTTTATGACGAACGGCGCGTTTAGCACCGATCCGTCCATTCTGAATTGCGCGCACGTGTTTGCCACGCAAGCCGAGCAGTACATCACCGGCCACTGCTCATCGACCGATGTCGTGCAAGGCAGCGGAAACAATATCATCAATCCGTGTCTTGCGGGCGTGTGGGGGCATACAACGAGTTTCAACGCCGACAACGTAGGCACGGTCATCGACTGGTGCGCCGCCACGGTGTTTAACGATCCCGGCAAGCAGAATATGGTTGAAGATTATTTGCCGAACGCCGGGAACTTTGCGCTCGGTACCGCGCTCTCGCAATGGGGAATGCGCGCTCATTACGGCGCGCTCTGGTCGTGCGAGAACGACACGTATCCAAACTTGATGATTAGTTTTTCGTACATCGGGGCGAACGGTGCGGGCGATACGGGCGTCTATGCTCCCGACTTCTTCGAGCCGTTTCACCGCATTACGCCTTTCCCGCAAGTGCCAAACGGCGGCGCAGTGTGCGGGCGAAACAATTACGGCAACTACGCAGGCACGGGCGCTGCGTGCAATTCAAATGGTATTGGCGATCCGAACATTTGCCGCAACGCGGCGGGCACCGGCGCGGGCACGGGCGATTCATGTGTAGTCGTCACGGAATTTAACGACCTCTTTACGCAGAGCACGCCGGATCTTACGAAATGGCCGGGCTCCACGAATTACGCCGGAACGAATACCACGACCGATCTCGGCAAAGGATGCCTCATCGACAACAACACCGCTTCGGGCATTCAAGTCACGTCCACGACCGTAAACGCCTGGTGCGTGAATACGCACGCCTCGCTCGCGCACGTGGTCGCGTGGTGCACGCCCTCGGGGTACTTCAATACAAGCGGAAGCGGGACAATCTACAATATGCCATCCAGCGGAGGCGGCAGTGTGTGCAGCGGCAGCAGCGCCAAAGACGTAACGCAAGGCGGCGCGATGAATACCACGACGGCCCTCTCATCTATCCTCAACGAGTACTTGCCTCCGGGCGACGTGCTGATGTTGGTGCCGTAATGCCGTTTCAAAGTCAAGCGCAGCGCGGTTGGATGCACGCCAACCATCCCGATATGGCAAAGCGCTGGGAGCGCGATACGCCGCGCGGCAAACACTTACCAAAACACAAGCGCAAGAAAGCGCGTAAAAAACATGGGCGCAAGAAATAAGTGGCACCAATGCAAGCCGTTAATTCGCCACGTCAACGAGTTCGGGCTTTCCAAACGCGAGCAGTTGTTCGTCGATTGCGCACGGCGAGAAGCCGCCGAGGCGGGCGTCTGCAACATGCGCGTGCTGGTGCAAGCAGCCATAGCGAGCGACGGAAATTTGATTAAGTACGGCGATGCAAAAGAGGCGTTGCAAAAGCGCCGTGCGATGCGCAAAGTGCGCAAGCTGCTGATGAATCCGAAGGTCGCCGAAGGCATCCAGGATATTTTCGCCGTGCGCGGGTTCGACTTGACTGATGCTATCGACAAGATGATCGCGCACATCAACGAGGGCAACTATCAGGCGCTCAAAGATTACATGGCAATGACGCTGCCGCAGAAGCCCCGTGAGGTTCGCATTCAACAGCAAACCGCGATTCTGCACGCGCACGCCGAGCCCATCGAGCAGAATCCGACGATGGAACCGCGCCGCATCGGCGCAGCAAAGGTGTTGCCCGAATGAGCCCCGAGCAGTTGGTTGAAGCGTTCGCGCGCGGCTTAATGCAGGGCTTGTTGCAAAACAAAGATGTGGCGAGAAAGCCGCGGCGTTCGTCATCCGCGCCGCAGCCAGGCTCTCACCGCGGCACCTCAGCGCGGGCCACGACTGAGGTAGATATTCCCCCGCCGATCCAAACCTCGATGTTCGAGCCGCCGAACGCCGATACTCCGACGCCGTATGACCTCGACAAAATCCTGAACATATCGCGTCCGGCATCGGGAGATCCGCCCGGAACGTATCGGCCAGGCGAGGGCGAGAGCGTGGGGAATATTCCGCTTGGCTAATCCGGCAGCGCGTCCGAAAGTACGCGACCAGATCCATCCGCGTGCGCTCAAGATCATCGACGCGATCGAGCGCATCCCCGAAGGGTGGAAGGCTGACGGCACGCCGATGTTCGGCGGCCTGAGTCCTGCGTTTTGGAATGTCTTGCAGCAGCGGCCAAAAGAGTATCGCGAATTGCTCGCAATTCTCAATAAGGATTTTCCAACGTACTGCGCGCTACTGCTAAAGGTCTTTTACAAGCGCGCCGGCCGCATTGCGCCGTTCATTTTCAACAGCGGACAAGTCATCGCGTGGAATAAAATCAGCGACCGCCTCACAGCCGGGCTCACGCTGTTCCTCATCTTCCTCAAAGCCCGGCAACTCGGCATCTCGACACTCGTCGCCGCCTTTCAGCACTGGCAAGTGTGGCGGCTGGATGACATCGAGTGTTCGATGGTCGGCCACGAAAAGACGCTGGTCCATTCGTTCATCGACCGCCTGCGCACGTTCCACGAAGAGATGCCCCGCGTTCCCGGCATCCTGCGCGAACTGCGCGCGCAAACGGTTAAAGCGCGCGTACCGAAAGATGAGTTGTATTACGCCGACCGGCGCTCGAAAATATCCACGGTCGTCGCAAAGAATGTCGAGAGCCGTGGCCGTTCGTCCGCGCACATTCTGCTCTCTGAGCTCGCGTTCTACCCAGACCCCGAAGGGCTCTTGCAGGCGCTCTTGCCACAGCTTCCGCCAGTGGGGTCTGAGGCGCGCAAGCAATGCTCGGTCATTATCGAGTCAACGCCAAACGGCAAAAACTTTTTCTACGACTTGTGGCAAGACGGTAAGCGCGATGAAACCGAGTGGCTCAATATCTTTTTGCCGTGGATGATTCAAGAGGACGAATACAGTCTTGAACCGCCCGCGCACTGGAAGATGACGCGCGAGCAAAAGAAAGAGCAAGAGCGCCTCACGCACATTCGCATGAAGATCGACGGCAAGCCCGTCACCAAAGCGCAGATGTACTGGCGCGAGTTTACGCTGGAGAGCGATTATCAGGGCGACCAGGACCGCTTTGATATGGAGTTCCCGAGCGACGATGAAACGTGCTTCCTAATTAAAACGCGCAGCATCTTTAAAGGCGAGATGCGTTATCTGCAAGCGTGCGTGGTCGGCGCGGAAAAGAGCGTTGCTGCCGAATGGGCCAAGCGCGGGCTCAAGGCCAGCGGTAACTACGTGCGCGGCGATATGGAATACACGCCGGTTGCCTCGCCATTCGAGCGTCAGCCAAACCGCGTGCGCCTGAATGAAAAATTCGTTCCGAACAAAACCGGCAATCTGCTCATCTGGTCGCCGCCGCAGGTGGGCCACTACTATACGATCGGCATGGACATCGCGAACGGCATCACCGGACGCGACTATTCTTGCGCGCATGTGTGTGATGCCAGCGAAGGCAAACAGGTGGCCGAGTATCGCGGCTACATCGACCCCGAGGACTTCTCGGACTACTGCGCGGCGCTGGGATATTACTATAACGTGGCGCTGCTCTATCCCGAGCTCAACAACATCGGCGCGACGGTCGTGAAGCGTTTGATTCGCGTACTGTACTATCCCAACGTCGGCAAGGAAGAAAAATGGGACGAGCCCGGCCTCAAAGACAACAAGTACGGCTTCTACACCAGCGACGATAAGAAAGAGCAGATCATCGTCCTGTTCCGCAAACTGGTGAAGAACCGGCACTACGCGATCTCGTCGTCTTTGCTGCTTTCGGAAATGAGTGTGTTCGTGCAGTTCGAGGATATGAGCTTCGGCGCCGAAGGCGGGATGCACGACGATACAGTTATCGCCGCGGCGCTCGCGCTCTACGCTGTACGGCAGAGTCCGAAGATCGCGCATCTGCTATACGACAAGGTGCATGACGCCATACCGAACGCCGTAGAGTTAGGACTCTCGCACGCGCCTGCGTTCGAGGAGATCGAGAAGCGGCACTTGCCTAAGCCGATTCTCGATAAGTTAGAGAACGAGAGTTACGCCATTCCGCTCAACCCCATTCGCGGTCACGATGACAGGGAGTACGGATACCTCGATGCCGCTGTATAACTTCACTTGCCCCAACTGCGCGCATGAGTTCGAAGAGTTCTTCGGGATGAATGACCTCAAAGCACCGGGTTGTCCGCAGTGTCACGCGCCGGCGCGCCGCGTGTATACCGTCTTTCAGTACACCGAAGATCGCACGCGACATTTCCGCAACCCCGTAACGGGCGACCGGCACTCGTTCATGCTCGGTCAGCCGATGCCAGAATCGCGCCGCGAGTTTCACAAACTCTGCGAGCAAAAAGGCATCGAGCCTGTGTCGCGTTCGTCCATGCCAAAAGAATGGAAAGCCGCCAGCGAGTATGCGCGGCACGTCAAGAGCGGCGGCGAGCGCGTCGATCCGTCGACCGTTGCCAAGCCCGAAGCCGAGCCCGTCAAGTCTGTTCGCGAAATGGTTCGCGAGAACGCCCACAAGTTTAGGCAAGGAGCGTAATGGCCGCAACACTACCAAAAAGCGAAGCCTTCCACGACCGATTGACGGAGCGGCTCATGGGCTTTCTCTCCGTAGCGATGCGCGGTGAGGAGGCGCGCAGGCGCACGGATCGCATCGGCGGCAATCTGTACTACGGGCGGCACTGGCAAGTGGCGATGCCGCAGAATCGCAGCTCGCTGACCGTCAATGTCACCAAGGCGCTCATCGACCACAAGATTAGTATTATGACCAAGCAGCAGCCGCTTCCGGTAGTCGAATGCACGGACTACGGCGACGAGGAAGCGGCGAAGCTGATGCGCTCGCTCTTGCAACAATGGTGGACGAAAGACCGGATGCAAGAGAAGCTCGAACAAGCCTTGCTGCTCGCGAACGTCACGCGCACGTGCGCGCTCAAAGCCCTGTGGGACCCCACGCTGCACGGCGGCATCGGGAACATCACCTGCGACGTCATTCCGGGCTATCGGCTCATTCTGGATCCGCGCACACGGTTCAAAGAGCGGATGCAGTTCTGCGGCGACGTCGCGCACATGACGCGCACGCGGGCGATGATGATATATCCGCAAGCCGCAACGGTTATCCGCGATGGCCCTGCGGTCGATTCGAGCGATGGGCGCGGCGGCGACTTCACCTCTCCCATTCGCGGCGCATGGCAACGCATCGCGGTCGACTTCCCCGGTGTCGCGCTGCTCAACGGCAAGCCCGTTGTCACGGCGTTCACCTCGCAGCCCTCGGGCGGCGGATTACCGGAAGAAGAAGTCGTTATCGCGGAGATCTACTACCGCGACTACTCGACCGAGAAAGTCGTGCGCCCGGCCAAAGACCATCGCGGCCAAGTCAAGCAACGCATCCGCACGGACGAGAACGGGATGCCGCAGTTCAACGAGCGCGACCCCGAGCATCACGCGCTCGAGGACGGCACGACCATCTCACTGCCGATGTTCGAGCTGCAGATGGAGGACGTGCTTGAAGAAGTCCAGGTCCTCAAATACCCGCACTGGCGCCGCAGCACGATGATGCTTCCTGACCGAACGCTGCTCGAAGATATTGCGTGGGATTATCCGCTGCCGTATTCGTTCGTACATGACGGCGGAACGCTCGAGGGAAGCTGCACGAAAGGCTCGGCGCTCGACCTTGAGGACTTGCAGGCGCAGCTCAACGTGAGCCTCTCGCTCATGGTCGACAATCTGCGCTTCTCGGCGTGCCGCGCAGCGAAGGCCGGCGCGGGCGCGCAAATAGAGAAGAACAACCTCAACCTCGCGCCGGGTGAGATTCTGCGCTTGGGCGACATCAATCAGCTCGAATTCTTGGAATTCCCCCAACTCTCAGGCGAATGGTTCAACTGGATAAACTCCTCCATCTCACTGATGGAGCGGCTCATCGGCGCGACCGGCATCATGCAGGGCGAAGCTGCAGGGCGCGTCGACTCGGCGGCGGGCTACGACTTGCTCGCGGAGATCGGCGGCTCGCGCATCGTCAAAGCCACGCAGCGCATGGAGCGCGCTGTCGAGGAACTGATGGAGATCGTCGGCTGTTTCGCGCAGAAACATTACGACGAGCGTCACGCGGTTGCGGTCGAGAACCTCGAAGGGGAGTTGTCGTTCGAGCGTATTACGCCCGCTTCGTTGCAAGGCTCGTTCAACTACAAGATTCTTACCGGTTCGTCGATGGCGTGGTCGCAAACGGCGGTGCGCTCGCGCATCATGGAAGATTTGCAGGCGGGCTTGCGCGACAAGGTCAGCGCGTGGAAGAACCCGGCGATGGGCATTGACGATTGGCGGCAGATTGAAGCGCGCATGGCCGTGCAGCCGCCGCAGCTTAATCCCGCGCCGCCGCCGCGCACACGGCAACAAATCAAACCGCCCGGCAAGAAGAAAGGCCCGACTCGATGATGGCGCAGATGCCCGCGCATACGCTCGCGTTGCTCCAGCGGCTTTACGATGAGCGCCCAGAATCGTTCGAGTATTTCATCGAGCATCTCGCACCGGGAGAGCGTCCCGACTTCGGAACGATAACGCTGCATTTTCTGCACGGGAACTTTACACGCACGACCGTGGAGAAAAGCCGCTAGGGGGAGCCATGAGGGTGTACCGGTTACTCGGTGATGCGCTACGCGATGGGTTCACGGTCTATGATAAGACCGGGGACGGATACATCGTTCGCCGCTACAACCAAAGCTCGCAGCGGTGGGAGTTGGCTATCGTCGACTTGACAAAAAAGCGGTAATGCATTAAGTCCGAAGGGACGGCTCGATAGCAGTGACGAGTCGTAATTGACGGAGAATCGGAAACACCGGCCCGTCGCCTTAATTGGCGGCGGGTCTTTTTTATGGCCTTTTTGCAACAACCGGGACCAGGGCGGCAACCCATGAGCGGCGGTCAACAGAACGCCCTGGCCGCTGCCGTTCGCGGTCAAGCGCCGCCTACCAACCCGCAGACGCCCGCGCAGCGCACCGACCCAAAACACGATTGGCTTATCGCGTTACAGCGCGTGCGCGTTACGCTCCGAGACATCGTCGACCAACATTTGGACAACCAAGATCCCGCCACGCAAAGCACGATTCTTGCAATGCACGGCGCGATCGATAAACTGCTCGCCGGCATCGACGCAAAAACGATTGCGGTTCTTGCAGCGGCTTCGCTTGTGAAGTCGTTCGATCCGCAAACCGCTTCGATGCTCGAGATGCGAGCAATGCAAATGTCGCAGCCGCCAATGGTGCCGGGCGCGCCTGCGATCACCCCACCGGGTGGTATGTCGGCACCTACGGCAGGACCGCAAGCTACACCGCCTCCGGGCGCGCCGCAAGCACCTGTGTCGCCTGGTAATTTCCCAGGTTAGTCGCGAGACAGAAAGGCTGGACCTCACATGGCACGTCGTCATAAGGGCCGCAAGAAACACGGTCGCAAGAAGTAATCCTTCTCGTCGGCAGTAGTCCCAAACCAAAACAGGAGAGAACGCAGTGGAAGAGTTAGAGCAACAGCAACCCTCGGAAAACCAGCCAACTGTAGAGCATCATGTCGGTGAGCAACCGTCAGGGGCGCAGCCTACTCCTTCCACTACGTTCGATCCGGCAGAGGTTGAACGACTCAAACGCGAGTACGCGCAGGCGCAACAAATCCTGCAAACACTCGCACCGCACGCCGAGCGTATCAATCGGCTCATCGAGGAGCCTGATGCCGCGCAATTCTTTGACGAAGCCTACGGCGTTTTCAAAGATCGCAGCAACAAATCTCCCGAGCTTCCGCCCGAGCTCAAAGCGATTCACGACGACGTCGTCTATCTCAAAGACTACGTCAAGACCGCCGAGCAAAAGCGGCAAGAGCAAGAGCAATCCGTACAGCAGCAACGGTATCAGGAAGATTACCACTACGCTGAGCGCCTCGTCGCAGAGCGCCCCGATCTCGCAGAGGACAACTATTGGGGGATTCAGTCGCTCGCGGCTTACGCAAAAAACAACAGTATCACGCTGGAACAAGCGTGGAAAAAAGTCGGCTCGCGTTTTGCGAAGCCGGTGAAGCAGGCAGCGCCGCCGTCATCGTTGCGCGCTGATGCAGGAGAGATCGGGATACCTGGGCGGTCCGACACACAAGCGCCCTCCACTAATAAAAGCTTCCGTGATGTGTTGCTCGAGCGGTTAAAGTCCGACCAGCACCAACGCGGCGCTTAAGTTTGGAGTAGCACAGTACAGTGATTGGAGCAGCAGCAAACTACCAATTTACTAACACGCTCCAAAACATTACCCGCGAAGGCTTCATCACCAAAAAAGTCATCGACATTTTCTTCAACAAGTCGAACAAAGGTTTCAACTACCTTCGGCAAAAGGGAATGGTCGATGACGTAACGGGTTCGATGGCGCTGATGTGGCCGGTCAACACCCAAGGTTCGCCCAACACCGTCGCATTCGACGGGGACGATCCGTTGCCGACCAACTCGAACAACACGAACATCATCCGCGCGGGTTTGGATTGGAAGCGTTATGCCGATGCGCTTGTACTCTCGCTTGTCGACATTGCCGACAACGAGGGTTCCCCCGAGGCGATCGCCTCGCTGGTGGACGCGCAACTCGACATTACGAAAATGTCGTTGGTCAACAAGATCAGCGACGATTGGGTTTTGAACACCCAGGCCGCAAACGCTAAGCAAATCAATGGCTTACCCGAGGCGGTAGACGATTCGACCGTCGCCACGACCTACGCGAACGTGTCGCGTTCGAACGCGACGTACGGCACAAACTGGAAGTCCACGACGAGCTATAGCATCCCTTCAACGGCGAACCTGCTCAACTCGCTGCACTCGACCGACCTCAAAGCGTCGATCGACGGTCAGCGGCCCGACTTCTACATGTGCAACACGCTGCTGTTCGGGCAGCTCATCGAGTCGCTCACCGCGCAAGACCGCTATGTGCAGCCCGACATGGCGCGCACCGCGGGCGGCGTCGACCTCATCTTCAACGGCAATCCGTTGTTTATCGACAACCACGTTCCGACCAACGTGAACTCGCCGGCTGGTTCGCCTTCTGGCGGCGGCGGCATCTTCTACGGTCTGAACTCCTCGTATCTCAAACTCGTCGTGCATCCGAAGTACAACTTCGTCGTGCAAGATTGGAAAGAGGCGCAAGGCAACGCCACGCTCTTTACGCGCATCTTCTGGTTCGGGAACCTCATCGTTCTCAAACCGAGCGCGCATTTTGTCGCGTGGGTGCAGGGAGCGTAATCATGGCAAAAGGCAAAAAATCGAGTGGCGCAGGCGCTCCGTACTACGAAACGGGCGGCGGACTTATCACGCCGATCGTTGGGCTCTCGAACGGAGCCGGGTTCGGCACGCCTCCAAAGCCCGCAAAACGCGGCGAGCCCAAAGAGCCGGGCACGGGCCAAATTCCTAAAGGCGGCACGGGTCCTGATGGCGGCGCAAGCCACGCCATGAAGGCGATCTTCGGACGCACGGAGGGCAAACGCAAATGATTAACAAGACCGGAAGCGCAGCGCTCACTGGACCGAATTCCAGCGGCGAGTACGAATACGGCGCATGTATTCTCACGCTCGCAAACGGCACGTCGTGCGTGCAGGGCCAAGTCGTGTGCATCGACGTGACCGCAAAGGTCGGCCGTTCACCGGCAGAAACAGCGAACAGCGGTTTTGGCGACCAAGTCGTCCTGCCGTCGAGCGCTAACGCCGGCATCGCGTTCGGCGTGTATCAGGGGCAGACAATCAGCAACACCAGCGGCGCAACGCAAACGTACGAGATCATGGCGTTGCAAGCCGGTGCGGGCGTTGTTTCAGCACAAGCCAAAACGGCCGGCACGACCGTCAAAGTGGGCGACACGCTCATTCTCAACGGAACGGACAACGCGCCGATCTCCGGTACGGCGGCGCTCAACGTGAAGATCGGCATGGTTACGGCGACCGGCGCCGTCACGGCAAAAGCGGGCGTCATTATCGCGGTTCCGGGTTCCGGTGCCACGGTACAGCTCGTCAACTGCTACGTCTACATCGCTTAACGGAGAGAAAACAACATGGCGGGATTCGTTAGAGTAACACTACTTCGCCCTCACGGCGAAGAGCATGAGGATCTCAACCTTCGCTTCGGTCAAGAGTCGGTCGTTCCGATGACCAACTCCATCGAACAAGATCCGAGTACGTATGTGGTCGCGTATAAGGGCAGCGAAAACAACGCGCGACCGATTGAGTACACGCTCAACTACCACGACGAGTCCCGCCGTGATGTCCTGGTCCCGGAGGAGTGCGCGAAGCTCTACTTCGGGGATTGGACTATCCCTAAAGTGCAACAGACGTTTCGCGCCGGCGCGATGACGTTCGGACGCGAGAAGAACCGCGTGGCGCTCAAGTGGGGCGACTACATGTACCGCACGCCCGATCGCGGTCAGGAGTTCACGTCGGACATCATCTCGGCACCGAAAGTTCCGCATGTGAAAATCCAGCGCGTCGACCAAGGCGGTCGCGTTGTCGGCGCATGGGAGTTCGAGCCGTGGGCGTGGTTCGAGTGGGACAAAGACATCAACCCGCGCGCGGTCGCGATTCAAAAAGCCAAGGATGCCGAGTACGAGATGAAGCCGAGCGGCACGCAAGGCTTTGACATCTCGGCGCTCTCGCCCGCGCAAGTCGAGCAGCTTCGTTCGATGCTGCTACCGCAAACGAAAGCGAAGGCGAGCTAATGGGTGTAGACAATACCGATTGCATTCAGTGCCGCGTGAACTACAGTCACGCGCTTTTATC
>CAZHGH010000074.1:12655-15416 GCA_964531205.1 uncultured bacterium | reverse complement strand
GACTAAAGGCAACCGTTCGTAGTCTTCAGCACGTAGCCGTTGTTCGAAGGAATGCTCATCGTGCTGGAGATGCTCCGGCCCTCAACGTCGATGTACGTGTGTCCCAGCGGTAGATGCGCGATTTGCGTCGTTCCACCGGCGTTCACAACAACGAACGCGTTGGCAAACTTGCGGTAGAAGATCGACGGACTCGTCGAACCCGCCGCATAGTATTCGCCGCACGGCGCACCGATGTTCGTGGCGTACTCAGCCCGGTATTGCTCGAGGCCGTAACCGTTGTGTTGCGAGATAAAGACGGCCGCCGATTGTTCGTTGCCCATGAGATAGGTCGCGAGGGAGTAATCGATCTGCGCCGCACCCAGTGCAAGTGAACCCCAGTCCTGATTGATCATCATGCTGACGCTGTGCTGCTGCGCGTAGCGCATCCACGCGACTTCGCGCACGAAGGGCGTGGGCGATGTCGTTTGGTATCGTCCGTAGTTCGTGAAACCGCCTTCATCCAACACACCGTCAACGTTAGCAAGGAGCGTCGTTTCGTTAGCCGTCAGCGGCGAGACAGGATGGTTGACGATGAGTTTGAGTCCCGACGCGTGCGTCATCAAATAGGAGTGGGCGCCCTTCACCCAGTTCACCATGTCCGTGGCGTACGCCGGATCCACTTTGCTGCTGTAGCGGCGAACGAACGTGCTTCCAGACCAAACGCCGCACGGATAATATCCGGCGCCACCCGATCCGGCTGCCCAGTATGTCACCTCGTCGGCAGCAAGCGCGTTGTATCCCTTCGCTTTTGCATACGGAACGACGGTGGACATCTGATACTGCACGACTGACGGATTATGAAAATCGAGCGGAACGTTCGTCAAACCGCCGACGTACGCGGGCGTATGCGTCGGCGCGCCGGCCGACGTGCACGCGTAGAGGATCCATGACGGGTGATTCGCCTGCCACCACGTCAACGAGTGTCCGATAGCGCCCCACGCGCCTGTACTCGCATCCGTCACCGAAATAAAGTAATACGAGCTCTTTAATCCGGAATTGCTTGAACGCCACGTGGTTGCCAGATCCGGACGCGCTCCCCATACCGACGAATAGCGATATCCGTGAAGCGACGCCGCCGATGCGGTGATCGAGCCGTTTGACGTTGCATCGAAGATTTGAAACGTGCCAATCTTGCCCCACGAGGAAGGCAAGAACGACGTGCTTGCCGGTTGCGTAAGCGACATGGTCGTGTCTTGCTGTACCGGCGGCAGCGCAGCAAGATTGTCTTGCTGTGTCATCGGCCCTCCGCCGTGACAAGCTGCGAGCAAGCTCGCGAACAAAAAAGATGAAGCGACGCGCGCATAGCGGCGAATCGTCATGAGCAATGTTCCTCCCCAAAACAGTAACGCCTATCCCGATCTGACAGGCCGGACTCGCGCCCCGATTGACCGCATTTGCGTTGAATCTTTCAGTGCTTGCGCTATGCTGGCTGCACGGCAAGGAAGCGGCAATCGCTGCGATTACGCACGAAATGAACGTGAAAGGCCCGGCATAGTGCCGGGCCTTATGCAGATCTTTATCGCTGCTTCGTTAGATCTTAAGCAACTTCGAAGAGGCCGGCAGCTCCCATGCCGCCGCCAATACACATCGTTACGACGACGTGCTTTGCGTTCCGTTTGCGGCCTTCAATTAAGGCATGCATCACCATGCGGGCGCCGGACAGACCGTACGGATGACCGATCGAAATTGCGCCGCCATTCACGTTGAAACGCTCGTTCGGAATTCCGAGCGCATCGCGGATATAGACAGTCTGGACGGCGAACGCTTCGTTAAGCTCCCACAAGCCGATGTCGTCGATCGTGAGGTTATGCTGCTTGAGCAGCTTCGGAATGGCGTAAACAGGGGCGATACCCATCTCGCCCGGCGCATTGCCGACCACAACCATCCCCCGATAGAAGCCGAGCGGCTTCAAACCGCGCTGCTCCGCCAGCTTCGAATCCATAACGACAACCGCGCCCGCGCCATCGGAGAGTTGCGATGAATTGCCGGCGGTGATCGTCGAATTCGGATCGAGCACGCCTTTCAGCTTGAGCAATCCCTCAAGGGTCGTATCGGGACGATTGCCTTCGTCCTTATTAAGCGTGACCATCTCTTCTCGTACGTTTCCGCTCTCTTTGTCTTCAACGTACTTCCAGGTAGGCAGTGCGACGATCTCTTCGTCGAATGCGCCGTTGGCTTGAGCTTGAGCGGTGCGCTGCTGGCTTTGCAGTGCGTATTCGTCCTGCCGCTCGCGTGAGACGCTGTACTTTTTTGCAACGAAGTCGGCGGTTTGCAGCATCGGCATGTACACATCCGGCTCGTGCCGCAGCATCCAATCCTCGGTGAAGAACTCGGTATTCATGTTGTTCTGCACCATGCTGATCGATTCGGCGCCGCCGGCAACGACGACGTTTGCACCGTCGACAATCACCCGTTGCGCTGCAACCGAGATCGCTTGTAACCCCGATGCGCAGTAGCGGTTGATCGTCGTGCCCGGAACCGTTTCCGGAAGTCCGGCGCGCAGCGCTGCAACGCGTCCGAGGTTGTTGCCGGTCGCGCCTTCAGGCAAACCGACCCCCAACACCACGTCCTCTACTTCTGCGGGATCGAGGTTTGCGCGCTCGACCGCCGCTTTTACGACGTGGCCGGCGAGCGTTGCGCCGTGAGTTTGATTGAACGCGCCGCGAAATGCCTTACCGATAGGCGTACGCGCCGCGGAGACGATGGCCGCCTCACGCATTGA
>CAZHGH010000074.1:0-12555 GCA_964531205.1 uncultured bacterium | reverse complement strand
ATGCCTTACCGATAGGCGTACGCGCCGCGGAGACGATGGCCGCCTCACGCATTGATTAACTCCTCTTTCACTTTGTCATCCTGACCCTTCGATTCCTCAGGGCAGGGCTTCGTCGAAGGACCCCGAGCTTGTCGAGGGGTTTCCTTTTCATAAACGTCTTTGTAGCCGATCTCGTGGCCGTACCACATCGGGCCGCCATGATGCGGCGGGAAGCCGTAGCCATAGACGTAGACGATGTCGATGTCGCCCGGACGCAGCGCGACCTTTTTGTCTAAAAGATCCGCCCCGACGTCGATGAGCGCGTGCGTCAAACGTTTGACGATCTCTTCATCGCTGACGTTCGGGTTTTGCGCGATGCCCGCTTCGGCGGCGACCTCTCTGAAAAGTGCCTCGACTTCCTCGTCGCGAATTGCTTCGCGGCCTTTGCCGACGCCGGGATCGTATTTGTAGAAGCCTTTGCCGGTTTTTTGCCCGAGACGTTTTGCTTCGTACATGCGCTCGACGATCTTCGTGCGTCCGGCGCCCATGTCCGGACGCGCTTGCTGAATGTGCCAGAACACGTCGACGCCCGAAAGATCGAACATCGCGAACGGTCCCATGGCAAAGCCGAAGTTCTTCATCGCGGCATCGATGCGATACGGCGGCACGCCTTCTTCCGCCAAACCGACGGCTTCACGCGCGTAATCGAACAGCATGCGATTGCCGATGAAACCGAATGCGTTCGCGGAAAGCACGGCGACTTTGCGTAACGTCTTGCCGAGTTTGAACGCCGTTGCCAGGGTTTCAGGTGACGTGTCTTTGCCCCGTACGATCTCGAGCAGTTTCATGATGTTCGCCGGTGCAAAGAAATGCAATCCGACGAACTTGTCGGCGCGCTTCGTGACTGCAGCCATCTCGTCGATATCGAGCGTCGACGTATTCGAGGCGAGAATCGCATCCGGCTTGACGATCGCGTCGAGCTTCGAGAAGACTTCTTTCTTGACGTCCATGTTCTCGAAGACTGCTTCGATCACGACATCGGCATCCGCAAGTTCGGTGAAATCGTCGGTGAAAACGATCGATTGTCCGCGCTTCCACGCTTCTTCCTGCGTCAGACGGCCTTTCTGCACTTGATACATGAACATGCCGAACACCATCTGCCGCGCTTTTTCAATCTGCTCCGCGTTCGGCTCGATGACCGTTACCGGAATGTCCGCGTTAGCAAACGTAATCGCAATGCCGGTGCCCATCGTACCGCCGCCGATCACGCCCGCTTTTTTAATCTCTTTTGGAGTTGCAGCAGGCAAACCGGGAACCTTCGAAAGCTCGCGCTCGGCGAAGAAGATATGACGTAGCGCCAACGATGGCTCGGATCGCACGAGTTCGTCGAAGAGTCGCGCTTCGCGAGCAAGTCCACGCGGGAATGGCAACTCGAACGCGGCTTGCACCGCATCCACGAGTTTGTGTGCAGCGAAACCGCCGTTCTCTTCGGGCGGGCACATCTTGTGCGCTTGCGCGATGACAAAGGGCACGGCGTTTGCCGGAAGACCTTGCAGTGAGACTTTCATTTCGCTTACGCGACGCTTCGGTTTGTCTGCGTAGTTCTGCGCCGCCTCAACAACATTGCCTGAGACAACCTCGTCGACGAGGCCCTTTTTCTTTGCATCTTGCGCTTTAACGGTCTCGCCCTTGAGCATCATTTGCAGTGCGTCTTGCGCACCGATGACGCGCGGCAAACGCTGCGTTCCGCCGGCACCGGGGAGCAAACCAAGTTTGATTTCCGGCAACCCCAACTTCGAACGTTCCGTCGCAATGCGGTAATCGCACGCGAGCGCCAGTTCGAGGCCGCCGCCCATGCACGTACCGTCGATTGCCGCGATATATATTTTCTTGCTGCGCTCGATCGCCGCGATCACGTCGCGAACGTTCTTTGCGTCGGGATCCGGTTCGGTCGCGAAGTCGTTCACGTCCGCGCCGGCGCTAAAGAAATCGTTGGCGCCGGTGATGACGACGGCGTTGACCGCCGAATCGTTTTCGGCCGCTTCGATTTCTTTGAGCAACTGCCCGGAATACGCGAACGAAAGCGCGTTGACCGGCGGATTATCGAGGGTGATTACCTTTATCATGCTACCACTGCCGCTTTGCGGTCGAGATCGAATTGAGATTCGGTCAGCGCCATGACGTCGCCGGAGCCGTCGATAATTTCACGCTTGAACCACGCCGCTTGCGTGAGAACGTGCGTCGCGTAAAATGTCGCCGTCGCAATTTTTGCCTTGTAGAATTCAGACTCAGAATCGCCGGCGGCAATTTTTTCCGCCGCGATTTGCGCCGCTCGCAGCATCTGCCAGCCACCGGCCGTGATGCCCCAGAGTTTGAGATAGGGAACGCTGCACGCGACCGCTTTGCGCAGATCGCCCATCGCGCTCATGCCGATGAACTGCGAGGTTTCAGCCAGCGCGGCGATGGCTTTGCTCAGCGAATCGGCAATCGGCTTGAGTTCTTCGCTCGTAGCCGATGCGACCGCATCTTGCATCTGTTTGATGACGCGCGTCGCCGTCGCGCCCATGTCTTGCGCGAGTTTACGGCCGACGAGGTCCAGCGCTTGAATGCCGGTCGTGCCTTCGTAAATCGTCGTGATGCGCACGTCGCGGTATTGCTGCGCGATGCCGGTCTCCTCGATATAGCCGATGCCGCCGAAGACCTGCAGAGCATTGGAGCACACATCGATCGCCGTTTCCGTGCACCAGCCTTTGACGACCGGAATCATGAGCTCCACGAACGCCTTGTGCTCTTTGCGAACTTTCTCATCGGGATGTTTGTGCGAGAGATCGAGCGAGGCAGCGGTGACATACGACAGTGCGCGCATCGCTTCGTTCTGCGACTTCATCCACATGAGCATGCGCCGCACGTCGGGATGCTCGATGATGCGCTTGGGTTCCGGCGAACGGGATGCGACATCGCGGAACTGCACGCGTTCCTTCGCGTATTGCAGCGCGCTTTGATAGGCGCGATCCGCAAGCGCAAGGCCTTGAACGCCCACGCTAAAGCGCGCCGCGTTCATCATGATGAACATGTACTTGAGGCCTTCGTTCGGCTCGCCGACGAGGTAGCCGACGGCGCCGGTGCTTTCGCCCAAGTTCATCGTGCACGTCGGGTTGCCGTTGATGCCCATCTTGTGCTCGATGCCGGCGCAAATCATATCGTTACGCGCGCCAAGCGAACCGTCCGCGTTCACCAAGAACTTCGGAACGATGAAGAGCGAGATGCCCTTCGTTCCTTCGGGCGCGCCGGGAAGACGCGCGAGCACCAGGTGAATGATATTCTCGGCCATATCATGCTCGCCGAACGTAATGAAAATTTTCTGTCCGGTGAGCAGATAATGATCGCCGCTGGGAACGGCCTTCGTGCGAACTTGCGCGAGATCGGAACCCGCCTGCGGCTCCGTCAAGCACATCGTTCCCGTCCAAGTCCCATCTACGAGCTTCGGAATGTAGAGGTTCTTCTGCTCCTGCGAACCGACGAGTTCGATCGCTTCGATCGCGCCTTGATTGAGCAGCGGACCATTCGCGAAGCCGATGTTCGCAGCGTTCCACATTTCGAGCGTCGGCCCAAGCATAAGCGACGGGAGCCCTTGCCCACCGTATTCCGGCGGAACCGGCAAACCGATCCAACCGGCTTTCGCGAACTGCGCGTACGCCTCTTTAAAGCCCTTTGGCGTAGTGACGTTGCCGTCTTTCCACGTGCAGCCTTCCTTGTCGCCGACCTGATTGATCGGGTCGAGCACTTCGCTCGCAAACGTTGCAGCTTCTTCGAGAATTGCGTCCGCAACGTCGACGGTGTCTTCGTAACCCGGAAGTTTCGCAACTTCTTCGAGTCCCGCAAGTTCGCGCAAGACGAATTGCATGTCGCGCAACGGCGCCTGATAGCTACTCATCGGTTCAACTCTTTCCGCTTATACGTAAAGCTCGTGACGCAGACGCTGTACGGAGTCCGAGAGCATCTGCAAATACGGCAACATGTTGGCTTTAATACGCGCGAGGCGTTCGCGTCCGGCGGGCGTTATGTGATAGAGACGACGCGAGCGTTTGGTGGGGTGCTCCCATTGACCGGTGACAAAGCCACGCTCTTCCAGCCGGCGCAGGAGCGGATAGACGGTGTTCGTGTTCACGGCGAGCAGGCCGCCGCAAAGGGCTTCGATGCGCTGCATAAGCGAGAGGCCGTGGTCGGGCCGCTCTTCCAACAAGTGCAGCACGAGCACGGGCAGGACCGTCTTGGACTTGACCGGCCCGCGCAGAACCTCTTCAGCGGCCCGGGCGGCCATATTCGAAGCGCGCATTGATAGAATTAATATAGCAGAAATGTCGCAATCATCAAGAGGGCCTGCTCGCCAAGTCATACACCTGCTCGGGCGTCAAGACATCGGTCGTAATGGTGAGGTCGGGGGGCTGAGCAAACACGATCCGGTTCGAGCGCAAGAAGGCTGCACGCGGTATAGGCTTCTGATTGGGACGGTCGGTACGCGCACGCTCGCGTTCCTCAAAGCACTTCGGGTCTTCCAAGAGTAGATGTATATGGTAGAACGAGGCGCGGTGGATGCGGAGGATGGTTCGGAACCGGGAACTCATGCCCGTGGAGTCGAGCACGACCGGCCGGCCGTCCTCGAGCGCTGCCTTCAGCTGCTCGTGTAGAGCCTCGAAGACGCGAGCCCCATGGCGTCGCTGGCGGTTAGAAAGCCCTGCTCGAATGTCGTCCGAGCTCAACAGCACTGCGCCTGCTTCTTCGGCTAGACGGCGGGCAAGCGTACTTTTCCCGGAATTAACCGTGCCGGTGACGGCAAAGTTGAAAGCCGTTTTCACATTTGTGATACAATGGCGCGAGACGTGAAGACCCTAGCCAAAAACTATCAGCTGATATACGAAATCGTAAGCGCGCAGGATCCGGGCACGCATTTGTCCGTCGCGGACGTATACGCGCTTGCGAAGCAGCGCCAACCCGGTATCGGCGAGACGACGGTGTACCGCGCGCTTGCGCGTTTGCGCGATCTCGGCATGGTCTCTGAAATTCAACTTCCCGGTGCGGACAACGCCTTTTACGAACCGGCTGCTCCGGCCCACGCGCATTTTCGCTGCAACGTCTGCGGCGAAGTCGAGGACGTGGCGTATACCATCACACCGAAAACGATAGCCGAACTCGCGAGCAAACACAGCGCCGAAGTCACCGAAGTAGTGTTGAGTTTGCACGGTCGCTGTTCGCATTGTAAAGATCGCGGCGCGTAGCGAAAAGCGGCACACCGCCGTCCTTCTCCGGTTTCGCAAGCAGCGATTGGAACAACCCCATTCGGCCGGTCCGGAAGCCTTGCGCGCTGCCCGCCATATATAATCGCCAAGCGCGATACGATTGCTCTCCCGCTGCAGCCGTTGCGACTTCCCGGTTGCGCTCGATGTTTTTGACCCAGACGCGCAACGTTCGCATGTAATGCTCGCGCAGGTTCTCGACGTCGCGGATTTCGAAGCCCGCTCGTTCGGCAAATTGCAACGCATCCGATATGTTGACCAATTCACCGTCCGGGAAGATGAAGCTTCCCATGAAGCCCGACGCTTTGCCGTCTTTTATCGCGGGGTTTTGATTAGCGATACCGTGATTGAGGAACAATCCGCCCGGTTTGAGTAAGCGGTACGCGCCGGCGAAATACTCCGGCAACCGATCGCGGCCGACATGTTCGACCATGCCGATACTGACAATCTTATCGAACGTCGTCTCCGGCAATTGACGGTAATCCCATCGTTCGACACGCGCGCGTTCACCCACGCCCGCCGCGTTGATACGGCGTTGCGCTTCTTCTATTTGCCGCTCGCTCAGCGTAACGCCCAACACGTACGCGCCGAACTTTTTCGCCGCGTGCACGACCAAAGCGCCCCAGCCGCAGCCGATGTCGAGCAGGCGCTCGCCGGGGTTCAGACGCAATTTTCGAAGAGAATATTCAATTTTCGCGATTTGCGCTTCGTCGAGTGTCTCTACGCCCTCGTCCCAATACGCGCACGAGTATACTAAGTTGCGGTCCAAGAACGTCCGGTAAAATTCGACCGGCTGATCGTAATGAAAGCCGATGGCCGCGCGATCGCGCTGGAGCGAATGCCGCCTTCCGCGTAAGCGTGCTTCGCGCAGATCCGGCAACGGCGCCGCCGGCAACCGGCGCAGCAACAGTGAGAGTTGCACCAGAAGTGCTGCCGACGGCCGCTCCACAGCATGCAACAGTTCGTCGACTGCCGCTTCAACGTTACCCTCCACGTCCAGGAGTCCGGCGGTGAAAGCGCGTCCGGCATTGAGATCGACGGGCGGCTTAAACGCGGTACGCAGTGCGCCTGGATCGTTCACCAGCAACGTGAACGCATTCGTCTCCGCGGCCGGAACGATCGTGCCGTCCCACAGCCGGATCGAAAAACGCTGCGCGTAACGATCGCCGAAGATCAAACGAAGTATCGCCGCAGCGATACGCGTATTCGGATCGCGCGAGGCAAAACGTTCGTTTTGCTGCAGGACCATTTGTCGACTAATCCCTCCCGCAAAGCCCTGGGTCTATGGTCCGAATGTCCGTACGTAGTGCTAATGAACCAGCGGTATAGTTCCCCACAAAGTGAGGGACATCGTGCTGCCGTTACGATTCACGCGCATTCTTCAAGGATCATTTGTCGCGCTCACTATTGCATTGAGCGCATGCGGAGGCGGCGGGGGCGGCGGCACGTCGACGCCTCCCGTATCCAATCCGGGCGGTAACTCCGGCGGCGGTACACCGCCGAGCACTTCGCCGTCGGGTGCGCCGAGCGGCACGCCATCGGTGTCGCCATCAGGTTCGCCGGGACACACGCCGACACCGGGTCCATCAGGTTCGCCCGGACATACGCCGACGCCGGTTCCGCCGCAAACGCCGACACCGTCTCCAACGGCACCGCCATCCACGCAAAGTATTACGATGCTCCCCGATACGACGGGGCGCTTTAGCTTGATTCAGGTCAACGACAACAACCCCACATTAAACGCTCCCGGCGGCATGACCGCAGCGCAAGTTCAGCAGGAAGCACCGTACTATGACGCGGTTTGGGGTTCGTTCATGCCGAGCGCGTGGGACAGCGCGCACCCGGGCATGTACGTTTCGCGCTACGTCCTGCCCAATGAAGATATTCACGTGTTATCGGGACACGATCTCTCTTGGTTCCAGCAAAATCATCCGGATTGGATCTTGTACGCGTGCGACGCGAATAACAATCCAACGCAGGATTTACCATCGTTTGGTACCGGTTTCGGCGACGTTCCACTCGACATCCACAATCCGGATGTCGTGAAGTATCAGTTGCAGCTTCTCGGCACAGACATGGTAAATAGCGGTTACAACGCGCTCGCGGTAGACAACGTCATCTTCAGCAATTATTCGTTCGCACCGAACCACGAGTTTGGCGAAGGCCCAGCGCAGAGCGGTTGGTACGCGTGCGGGATCTACCAGAACGGGACGTTCGTGCGCCGCTATAGTGGCGGACGCCTCGCCGCGGATCCGACGTGGATCGCGGACATGCAGAACTGGATCGCGACGGCTAAAAATTATCTCGCGACGGATCCAACCGTTGCATCACATCATTTCAAGCTCCTCGTGAATCATCCACCCTACAGTTTCGCTCCGACGGCGAACGAAGTGCAAATGCTCCAAAACGTCGACGGAATGCTGGATGAGAACGGGTTTACGAACTATGGAAAAATCCTAACGGGACAGTCGTTCGCGAACACGTTGAACTGGATGGAGTACTTACAGAATCACAACATCGCGGTCTTCATTACGGACTACTACTGCTACACGTCGTGTTCGACCGATCCGCAATCGTTGACGCCGTCGCAAGTGGATTGGGCGCTCGCAACGTACGCGCTCGGGAATAACGGCGGTGCGGGCGTGTATATCTCGCCGAAGGGCGGCGGCATCTACACGTACCGCAGCGAGTACTCGACACGCTATGGCGCAGCATGCGGCGCGTTCCAGGACAACAATTACCTCTATTCGCGGCGGTTCTCCGGCGGATTCGCACTCGCCAATGCGGGTAGCAGCCCACAGCAGTTCCAACTTCCCGCGGGCCACGTGTACACGGACGTCGGCGGGCGTCCCGTCTCGAATCCGTTGACCGTCAATCCGGGAGACGCGTATATGCTCACGACCGGCGGAAACGGCTGCCTTTAAGCGGCAGTTCGGTGCGCTGATGCGCGGTAGCGTTGTTGAAGCAACGCTATCGCGATCATCGCCGTAATGACCGCCGCGACCACCAGCGCAAAGGCGTGTCCGCCGACGGCGAATAGCGGATCCGTACTATACGCGATCGCGGGAAGCGGAATGAGAAATGCCGGCAGTGCGTTTGCGCGCAGTGCGTACGGCAACGACCAGACCACGTACCACGGATAAATGCGCGCACCGAGAGCCGGCATGCTCCACATCGCCGCGGCCATGAAGCGTTTTGCGATCAAAGCCACGGCGATGGCGCCCAGAGCAATCAGCGCAAAAATCCGCTGAAGCACAATAAAGCGCATCGGAATGTGGGCCAGCTGCACCTTCGATACGAACAGTAGCGATGCAATATAAGCGTGTCCGCCCACGAGCCATAGAATCAGCGCGCACCCCAGAACGCACGCCGCTGCGTAAGCCAGCCTTACCGGAGTTGTGCGCCGCAGATCCGCAAAAACGATGAGTCCGGCAATGCAGAACACGATCTTGATCAGACCCGATGCCACGACTGCGGCAGCGGCAAGCCATGGGTAGCGACGCACTAACGCAAACGCGATCAACAAGAACAGGACCGATAGCAGATCGTTGTGAGCCGTAATGATGTACAGGTAAAGAATTGCGGGATTGAGCGCCATCACCGCAAGTGTTGCGAGATCCGCTCCCAGCTTTCGCAGTGAAAACAGCACGCACGCGAAGACGATGATGTCGAAGCCGCGCTCGATCGCAAAAGCGAGTGAGAGCGAGTGCGCGCTTGCGACGAGCAGCGATTGCAACGCAATAAACAGCGGCCCGTAATCAGACACGAGCAACGGCGTGCCCCAACGATCGTTGATGACGCTAAAAGCACCTGTAAACGCCACATGCGGCGGCGAGTACGAGCCCGCGAGGCCGAGCTTCCCATAGCCGATGTACGCATAGACATCGGGGTTCGTAATAGGCGTCACTGCCGCGATCGACACCATGACAATCGCACCCGCGATGACAATCGCCGATGCGGCGCGCGACTGTGCGTCTTTCAATATGAAATACAATGCGGCGAGTAGGCCGCTTTCGAATAGCGTTACAAGGAAGACCGCCGTAGCGTTTGTTGTGACACCTTCATGCACGAGCCACCCCGCAGGTGCGAGCGTAAGCCAGTTCGGCGCGTTCTTTTGCAGCGCGACCATTTGTGTCAACAAGCGTGCTTCTTGCCAAAACAGCACGATCAACGCGACGCACAAGGTCGCGACGGCGGCGGCGAGCCGACGGCGCTCAAGATTGAAGCGCGGGCTCGGGAGCGGCGCCGAGAATCTGCGGATCAGCTCCCACAGCAAAAACAATAAAAAGACGGTTGCGAGCGTTATCACAGCGTCTTAAGCATAGCGCCGGACGTCGCGGGTACCAAGAGGCGCCCTTTCCCACCACAACTGCCCCAACGCCCCCGGTACGCTGGACCAAAAACCGTTATGGCCGCGACATTCTAAGAGAATCCTCATCGTACTCTGCGCGCAATCCCAGGCGGGGCACGTAGCCTTCGAAGATGTTCACGAGCACGGTCCAGAGAGCGCTCCTTCCGCGGATAAGCAAGCGCCGTTGGTGGCTTGCGCTTCAGCATCGTTTTCGCGAACCGAGTCTGACGCTGCTCGTCACGCTGCAAGTGTTGGCAATTTTCATCGCGACGCCGCTCGCCGCTATGCACGTTCTGCCCGCGATCTTTATTGGTCTACTGAACGCAGCGATTGTGTTTGTCGTGCTGGCGGTTACGTCGAAAGATAGACGGGCACAAATTCTTATCCTCGCCGCCGTCGCGATCAATGTCGCATCTTGGCTCTTTCGTCAAACCGAACCAAAGGCGATTGGAGTACCGCTAGATCTTGCGACGATTATTATGTTCTTTACCGTGCTTAGCGTCGTCTTACTGCGAGCTGTGTTCACCGACGAACAGGACGGCACATCGCATCGCATTCTCGGCGGCGTCGCGGTTTATCTCAACATCGCGCTCATCTTTGCACTGCTGTTCCGCATGGCGGAATTCTTCAATCCGCATGCGTTTGTTATGCATGCGGGCCCGTCAGGTGAAGAACTGAGCCAATACATCTATTTCTCGTTCTCCACGCTGACGACGACTGGATTCGGCGATATCATCCCGGTGGATCCGCTCGTGCGCAGCGCCGCGAACCTTGAGTCGGTCATCGGCGCTTTGTTTCCAGCAACGCTGCTGGCGCGACTGGTTGTGCGCTATTTCGTTTAGCGCAGCGTAACGTGCAAACCGCCCAACAGCGTAAAGATAAACGCTGCGGCCATTCCGCTGACGATGGCCGTCAACAGCATCTCCATATCGGCGTTATCTTTCAGGGCGCTGGTCAATGCGGTCATTTTGTTTCTCATGCCATAAGAGCTAACGGCTAATCCCTGGATGGGTCTGATTTTACTCGTGGAAACTTTTAAGGCGCGGGGCAGTGTAACCGCCCCGCGCTTTTACGTCGACAGGTTTGCGTATCTAGCAGTAGGGGCCGTTGCACGGCGGCGGGGTTCCGCCTCCGCCGGGTGCGGGCGTCGGATTCGCGGCGCTGGGACGTGCGACGTGCCAGTGTCCACCGAATTCGGGGAAGTTATCGCCGTTTGCTTGATCGGCACCGCTATCGCCGGCGTACGTGTACAGCGGATGACCTTGGTACGCCCACTGCATTCCGGTGCCGTCGCTACGCGTAATGATGGTCAGGTTACCACTGGCCTGTGCATTTGCCGATGGCACGAATAGCGGCCAAATCTGCAGACAGCCACCCGTGCAAGTAGCGCCGGTAGCGGTATCGACGTCAAGAAAATACAGCGTTTTGTGTGAAGATGGATCGACCCACGCCGGGCTTCCGGCAACCGTTTCCGAAAGCGGGAGATTACCTTGAGCCGAGGGTTGTGACGTTGGTGCCGCCGTAGGCGGAGTGACGCCAACAGTCGTGCCGCCACCCCCGGTGCCACCGCCGCCACACGCAGCCAACGCAGTGGCAGCAAGAAATACGAGCGTCGCAAATGTGTTGCGCATCGTTGAGAATGCCTCCTTAACTGTGAAGCACGATACGCATTAACTGTGAAGTAAGTCTGAAAGCTCACATTTTTTTCTTGGCCAACACGTCGTGAATCGTTTTGGCGTCGAGCTGCTCGAGACTCGTGAGAATACGTGCAGCGAGCGCGAGCGCTTGCGCATCCGGAGGAAATTCGCGATTGGGAACCGCAACAACGGCAAGTTGCGCCGCGTGTGCCGAGCGAATTCCGTTCGCTGAATCTTCGATCGCAGCAGTGCGCAGCGGATCCGCTTGAAGCAATTCAAGCGCGCGAAGATACACATCGGGCGCAGGCTTTCCGCGCGAAACTTCATCCGCTGAGACCACAACGGCAAAGAATTTGTTCCAACCGGTTTTTTCCAGAACCATTTCCGCAACTACGCGCGTCGCGGAGGTCGCTACGCCGAGCCGAAAGCTGCCCGCTAAACTTTGAAGTGCCTTTTCAGCACCCGGCAAAACCGGAACGTGGCTAGAAAGGCGCTCGAGGACCTCTGCGATGACCTGTTCGACGATCGCCTTTGGTGCAAGCGCTACGCCGAGGTCGTTGTGAATATACTGCGCCCACTCCTCGGTCCGCATACCGATCATCTTTTTCGCCGCATCTTCAGGCCAATGGCCGCCGTGTTGAATAACGAAGTTGTGCCGCACGTCGCGCCAGATTTGCTCCGTCTCGACGAGTGTACCGTCGAGGTCGGAAATGACCCATTGCTTGACTTTCACATGGGGTAGTTTAGCGCGACCGCAAACGTGTGGCAACGTAGCCGTAACACACGCGTGAGAGGCTTCGCCGAATGTACGACTCCTCGCACGATTCCGCGGCTGCACTCATCGACGGCCGTCCGTCCGACCATTCCGCTATTATTCGAACGCTTCGAAAATTTGGAGACCCGGCACTTCGCTACGCACTGGAGCGCGGAATACGCGTAGTTCCACTTACGCGCGGCCAGCGTTACCAAGAACGATCGGAAGCGCTGCGACGGCTGAACGTCGATGTGGACGCATGGCCGGCACCACCCGCGGGACTATTCGTGGTCGAAGAGCGCACGATGTATTTGCGATCGCGCAGCGCGATGACGGTTGCGCACGAATTCGGTCATGCGTTAGACTGCGCGCTGGGTGAAGGCGTCTACCGTTCCAGCGTCGACCCGGTGTTGCGTCGCTTGTTTTCACAAGCGCAAGCCTTCGTTACGCCATACGCGGCAACTGGCGCCGACGAGTATTTTGCCGAGTCGCTGCGAGCATATGTCGAAGCGAACGACGCTAACTCGTTTTGGCCGCGCG
>CAZHGH010000073.1:0-15504 GCA_964531205.1 uncultured bacterium | reverse complement strand
TAGTATAAACGACTCATAAAAAGCCTTGTTCTGTTAGTTATGGTGGGGCCAAATGGTCCCGCAACCGGGCCTTTGTGCGCTCACTTGCATGTTGCAGCGCGCAATACAATTGCTTCAAATGCAATCGTTGCTTCGGTACGGACTTGTACGTAAAGGCGGCGTCTTTCGCGCTTGGCAGACGGCGTGCATTGACGAGCTGGAACGCTCCGGCCTTGCGCAATTGTGTTGCATTATCGATGCCGCCTCGTCGCCAAATGACAATGCATTCGAGCGCTATCGTTCATCGCAGCATTTACCTTCACAGGCGCGCATGGATCGTGATTTCGACGGCGTCTCCATCGTCGAATGTCGAGACGCGGAACAGCAGAACCTAGACTTCATTCTGTCGTTCGGCGACAAGAGCGACGTCGCAGAATTGATCGATGCCGCCAGGTACGGCGTGTGGTCGTTCGGCCCCGAAGTCGCCGGGTTTTGGGAGATCTATTACGGTACCGGCGTCACCTGCGCGACGCTCGTGAAACTGCAGCACAGAAGCAATGGCAACATCGTTTTGAAGCGTGGCTGCTTTTCAACCATTCGTGAATCGTTCAGGCAGAACGCCGAACAGCTGTTTTCGGAATTTCCCACATGGCCCGTGCAAGTCTGCCGCGACATTGCATCCGGCGTTGCGCAGTACTTTGAAGATGCTGTTGAACTCGCTGTACCGGAACGCTACCATACGCCGTCGGCGCTGCAGATAGCACTGATGCGCGCACAAGAGAAGAAGAACGCCGTCAAACGGTATCTGACCATTCAATTGTTTTCGATAGATTGGAGCGTATTCGCGCTTAAAGGGTCGCCCGCCGATTATATCGGCCGGGACGCGCGCGCCGACGTATCCAGCCTTGGAGAGTATAGGAAAGAAGCATTTTTGGCGGATCCCTGCGTTGTAAAGCGCAACGGTTCAACGTATGTGTTCTGCGAGGAATACAGCCGGCAGTACAATCGCGGGCGGATCGTTGCGTTCGAACTCAACGGAGAGAAGCAGCCGCGACCGCGCACGGCGATAGATGAACCCTATCATCTCTCATTTCCGCAAGTGTTCGAACACGACGGCGAAATGTATTGCATCGCCGAAAGCGCTGCGGTACGCAGTCTCGGCCTTTACCGTGCGGTGGAATTTCCGCACCGGTGGAAATACGTACAGACGTTACTGCAAAACGTGCGTGCAGTAGACACCAGTATATTGCGCTACAACGGCAAGTGGTGGCTGTTCTTTACGAGCGGGAAAGGACCGCGGTCCGGCGATCACTCGCATTTGTATATTTGGTACGCCGACGACTTGTTCGCAACGTGGAGACCGCATGCGGCAAACCCCGTAAAAATCGACGTTCGCTGCGCGCGCCCCGCGGGCCCATTTTTCGAACACGAGGGCGCCATCTACCGTCCTACGCAAGACTGCTCGCATACCTACGGCGGCGCAATTCGAATAAACCGCTTGGACAAATTGACGGAATTCGAATTCAACGAAACAGTCGTCGGACGGATCAGGCCGCCGGCCGGTCCATATAGCCGCGGAATACACACGCTCTCATGCGCGGGCGATTGGTGCATCGTCGATGCGAAGCGGTACGTGTTTAATCCGGCCGGTATTTTGACGATCGCCAAGGACGGTGTGAAAGCGCTTATCCGCAGTAACCGTATGGCACGCAGCGCGCGAACGTAACAAAGCCCGTCGCCGTTAGGCTCCGGGCTTTGACGTATTGTCCGATCGATTCGCCTGTTTGCGTTCGTTTCCAAACGCCTACCGACGTTTCGGTCTCGGTTCGGCTTCACACTCGGATCGCGCACATGCACGTCGTCAACATGTTCGGCCGCGGTTCGCTACGTTCCGCGCTTCGTCGTTACTCGAAGTGATTGCATGGTAGCAGGTCGCCATACCGTATCGCAAGAGGGTTTAAACGCGGCTCACAGGCTTTCCACAAGAAAGTGAACTTATTCACACGTTCTTCGCCATTAAGCCGGCTCTAATGCAATCTCAGCCATTCCGTCAACAAGCGCGCGCAGTTTCTGCTCTTCCACGGAGCCTTTTGCTGCGGCGTACACGATCATCCGCATGTCGGGGTAATCCGGCACGAAGAACGACGTGTACTCCAGGCTGAGCTCGCCGACGACCGGGTGGTAGACGTGTTTGAAACCATCGCTTGCCGAGGCGACGTCATGCTTCGACCAATAGGACCGAAATTCGGGACTCACTTCAAGCAAATCGTTGATGAGGCTCGTGAAGCACTTATCGTCCAGATATTTTGCCGCTACCGCGCGAAACTGTGCCACAAATTTCGGAGCGGCTTCCTCCCACTTCGGAAAGCACATGCGGGCCGAAGGGTTAGTGAAGAAGCGCCACATCGAGTTTCGTTCGCGCGGTTCCATCTGGGCGTAGTCGCCGAACAACGCAACCGCGCCGCGGTTCCAGGCGAGAATATCGTAACGCCGTCCGCGGATGATTGCGGGATTGGGGTCGAGCGAGTCGAGCACGCGCTGCAGCATTTCGCTGACGTGCTCTGTGTCCGCGACCGACGTTTCCGCAACGTACTGTCCGGCCAGTAGAAAGAGATGTTCGCGTTCGCGCGTCGTGAGTTGCAACGCCGTTGAAATGCTGTTCAACACTTCGGCGGAGACGTTGATCGGTAAACCTTGCTCCAAGCGCGTGTACCACGTCACGCCGATGTTCGCAAGCAGGGCCACTTCTTCGCGGCGCAGCCCGGGCGTGCGGCGCCGTGCGCCGGCGAGCAGCCCAACGTCACTGGGATTGATGCGGGCGCGACGCGTGCGCAGAAACGAGCTGAGCTCTTTGCGCCGTTCTTCCGAGTCGCGGACTTCGTTTCTCATGGGTATCCTTGCCAGTACTAGGATAAATGCGAATCTAGTAATAGGATGGGTCTGCCGCTATTCTATCACTAGATTCGAAAGGCCGCCAGAGACGCGGCACATTTCCAAGACCCTTTAGGAATAAGCGTGGTTACACTTCAGCGCGCGAAAACGGAGCGCGCTCAGCTTCATGTTGCGCCGGACCGTCCTACGGCCGCGCCGCCTTCACTCGTTGAATATGGCGCGCGCCGCTGGATCGTCGTGGCGGGCGTGATGCTGGCCGCACTGCTGCAAACAATCGACACGACAATCGTGAACGTCGCGTTACCGACCGTTCAGGGCAATCTCGGCGCGTCAGTAGACGAGGGCGCATGGGTTGTCACGGCTTACGTGATCGCAAACGTCATCGTGATCCCGCTCACGCCTTGGCTGCAGCGGCGTTTCGGACGTAAGAACTACTTCATTGCTTCAATCCTCGGCTTCACCGCCGCTTCGATGCTATGCGGCTTCGCAACATCGCTTCCGCAGCTTATCGTCTTCCGGATCGTGCAAGGTGCGTTCGGCGGAGGTTTGCTCTCCACCGCACAGCTCGTCATGCGCGACACGTTTCCCGCGGAGCAGCTCGGCACGAGTCAATCCATCTTTGCGTTCGCCACGATCATCGGCCCGTCTGTCGGTCCGACGCTGGGCGGCATCATTACGGATAATCTATCGTGGCAATGGGTCTTCGACATCAACCTCGTGCCCGGCGTTTTGGCTGCCGTTCTTTTGTGGCTCTTCTTGCGCGAGAACGCGGCGCCGCGCCGAGAGCGGGTCGATATCGCCGGAATCAGTTTGCTCGTCGTAACGGTAGGATCGTTGCAATATGTACTCGATCAAGGACAACTTTACGATTGGTTCTCCGACTCACGGATTACGACGGCGGCATGGCTTGCGCTGATCGGCGGGATCGCATTTGTTTGGTGGGAGCTCAGGGCGCGCGCGCCGATTGTCGACGTGCGTATCATGCGCTATCGCGCGGTCGTCATTACCGTGTTGACGCTTGCAATCAACGCGATCGGCATCTTCGGCGTTTTGTTGCTGATGCCGCAGTTTACGGTGGATCAGCTCGGCTTCACGTCGACGCAAGCCGGCATGTTGATTGGAGCACGAGCGTTGCCGGTGGCTCTGCTCACGATGCCGATCGGACGCCTGGCGAATTCCAAACGCATCGATTTGCGGCTGTTGATTGGAGGCGGTCTGTTCGTCGCAGGCATCGGGACGATATGGCTGTCGCAACGGCTGACGACGCAGAGCGACTTCGCATCCTTTATTCTGCCCCTGATGGTCTCGGGCGTAGGCGTTGCATGCATCTACTCACCGGCGCTTGTGGCAACGCTGCGCGCTGTGCCGCCGGCCGAAGGCGCAAAAGTTTCGTCGTTCGTCATCTTGTCGTTCCAGCTGGGCGGATCCATCGCTTCTGCCGCGCTCGTCGCTTTGACAGATCGACGCGAGCAATTTCATCAAGCCATGCTCGCGGGACAGATGACACTGCAGCGTCCCGAAATTGCGTCGTTTCTACACAACCACTCGCTCGCGCAGCTCTCGAGTCTCGTCGTTTCGCAAGCAACGGCCATGTCATATGCAGATGCACTCCTGGTGGCCGGCTGCATTGCCGCCTGTTTTTCGCCGTTCGTTTCATTGCTTTCACAAAGAGGTGCTAAACCGTGATACCGTCCGAAGCTCTGAATTCATGCCGCGAATTGCTCGTGGCGCTGCTGGAATTTGCGAACGGCGATCCCGCGCCGCGACGACACGCCGCGTACGTGTATCACGCATACCTGCATGCCCTTCGCGCGAACGGTTCGGTGGAAAGCCGCACGCTTCGTTGGCGCCGGTTCGTGAGCGCGTTGGACGAGCATTTACGTTACGATTCCGATACGGAGAGCGAAGCGAGCGCGCATCTGCGCGCGATTGTCGAGGACAATGCCGACTTGCTGCGCGTGCCTGTTTTCGCGGGACGTCAGTAAAACTTAGGGAAAAGCAAGCGGCGCTCTCTCAAGCTTCAAAGCGATGCGGTCGAAGTTTTTTCTGTTCAACTCAGGAGGCTCGACACTTCCATGATTAGGATACTGTAAAAGGGATGCATGGATGCGTCCCTTTTTGTTTTACTCGAAAATCAATCGATCGACTGCGTTTGCCAGAGCAACATGTTCGGATTCCCGGAGCGGGTTTCGTCCCAATAGAGCCCGGTATGTAAACGCTTGAACGATGAGTGCAAGAGCCGTCGAAGTGTCTGCGATATCCCGCTGCTTTGAAATGTAGCCGAGGCTCAGAAGACGTTCCAAATAGGATGCAAATGCACGCTGGCGATGCTCTTGGCGCTCGCGCGTGAGCTCTTCGCGATTCAACTGCGACGCCAGAAGGGCGAGCAGCACTGCGCTAGCAGCCGTATCGTTGATGATGGACATCGTCCATTCGCGCAAGCGCCTGCGCTCCGCAGCCAGCGTACCCGCGGTGTACAGCAGCTCTCCCAATCGCGCGTCTAGCGCCTCGGTTGCACGAACCGCACACGCCAACAGCACGTCATCACGCGACTTGAAATACCGGTACAACGTCGCTGCGGCAACACCGGCTTCAGCCGCGATACCGTGCGCGGTAACGTCCTGCCATTCCAGCTTTTCAAGCAGACGTTCTAACGCCAAAGTGAGTTTTTCACGGGTGTCTTCGGCGCGGGCTCGCCGGCGCGGCACCCGCTCGCCCTCCGCTTTGCCGAGGTAGCGCCATTTGTTACGCACCTTGCCAGTGTCGGGATCGCGATAGCTCTCGACCTCGTACCGGTATTTGCTTGCGCCAATTGTCTTAATGACCTCATAGCTCATGTGGTAAATTAGTTATGTAATCTCATAAAGATTACCTACTACATGGCGATTACATCAAAAGTATCACGCTACCCGGTAAAACCAACCGAAGTAGGGCGCGCTCCTATAGCGGCTGCCGCTTCGCCCGTGGCCGTCGTGCTTGTCGTCATGCTGGGCAATTTTTTAGGTCCGCTCTACTCGAGCACGGCAAACGTCATCATTCCGAACCTCGTTGCATCGTTCGGATCCGACATCGATACGATGGAGTGGGTCGTCACCGGCTTCATGCTTGGTTACGCGATCACAATGCCGCTTGCCGGATGGCTTGCCGATACGTTTGGCCGCAAACGTATATTCCTGATCGGTCTATCGCTCTTTACGGTCGCTTCCATATTGACGAGCATGTCGTGGAGTGCGGGCAGCCTGATCATGTTCCGCATTTTGCAAGCGGTCGGAGGCGGACTGATTTCACCGACAGGCATGGCGATCGTTACAGACCTCATTCCGCCGGCACAGCGCGGCAAAGCTCTTGGGTTGTGGGGCATGGGAATGATGCTCGCGCCTTCGTTCGGTCCGTGGCTCAGCGGGCTGATCGTGGACAATCTCGATGATTGGCGATTGGTTTTTTGGCTGGGTGTTCCGATTGGTATCGCCGGTCTCGTTGCCGCGATGCGTATCTTGCCGGCATCCGAAGATCGCCCGCATCACGATCCGCCGTTCGACTATATCGGTTTCGTCTCGCTTTCTGCCGCGCTCACGCTGTTTCTCATTCCGCTCACGCAGGGCAACCGGTTGGGTTGGGACGATCCGTGGATTCAGCGTTCGTTCATCGCTTCGGCGGTCGTGTTCGCCGGCTTTATTTGGAACGAACTTCGCGTTGAAGCGCCGATGATCGATCTCGGCCTGTTTCGCGACTCGACGTTCTCCATCGCGGTCGTGCTGCGTGCAGTTCTCGGAACCGGGTATTACTTTGCGATCTTCCTTTTGCCGCTTTTCACGCAATCGATTTTGGGGTGGCCGGCGACGCTTGCTGGACTGGTGGTATTGCCTGCCGGCCTCGTCATGGCATTTCTCATGCCGCTTTCCGGCGCGCTTAGCGATCGCATCGGTTCGCGCACGCTCGTAGTGACGGGCATGATCGTCGCGGCGATCGGCACGTTCCAGTTCGCCCACATCGACACAGATTGGACGTTCGGACGCATTGCGCTTGACAACGTGATTCGAACGGGCGCGCTCGGCCTACTGTTTACGCCGCTAACGCTTGCAGCGCTGACAAATATTGGGCGAAACCGCGTCGGCGCCGCATCCGGCATTCTCAACACGGTGTGGCAGGTCGGCGGCAGTCTCGGCATCGCGATCGGACAAGCGTATCTTACGGCGCAGTCGGCAAACCGCTACGCTGATGTCGCGTCGAATTTGACGCAGCAGCGAATTCCGGTCGAAACGTTCCTGCAACGGTTCAACGGCTTCGCGCTTATGCATCACCTCGCGCAAGCCGCACCGAACGTGCTGCTCGCGCAAACGGGGATGATGATCGCAACGGTGCGCGCGTATGGCGACACGTTTCTTTTAGCTGCGATCATTCTTGCTCTTGCGACGCCGCTCGCACTGCTGCTCCCGCACAAGCGCAAGCGCGCACTCACTCCGGTTGAACCAAGAAGTTTGAAACCAGCACCTTGATGATGCCGGCAATGGGCACAGCTACCAGCACTCCGATGATGCCGAACAGTTCCGCGCCGGTGAGTAAAGCAAGAACGATCGTCAACGGCCGCAGCTTTACGCTTTCGCCCACGACCAACGGCGAAATGACGTGCCCTTCCAATTGATTGATGACGACTAAGCCCGCTACGACGATCGCGGCATTCACCGGGCCGTTGCTGATGAGTGCCGCCAGCACAGCCAGCGCGCCCCCGACGACGGCACCGGCATACGGCACGATCTCGAGAAAGCCGGCGAAAATTCCAAGTGCTGCCGCGTAAGGGACGTGAAGTCCCGTTAGCAAGATCGTGATCAAAACGCCGACGATGGCGGCGACCAGCAATTGGCCGCGGATATACCCGCCGATAACGAGATGAATCTCATGAAGGACTTTTACGGTTTTCGGCCGCGACTGCGGCGGCACGATGCTCAGAAATGACTGTCGAATGCGATCCGTATCGATCATGATGTAGATCGTGACGATTGGAATGACGATGAAGATCGCGGCCGTAGAAACGATCGAAACCACCGTGTGAAGCGTGTTCGTGAAAACCGCCCCGCCGTTGCCGCGAAAAAAAGCCCCGAGCTGCGAAGGCACTCGCAGTACAAAATCACGCACCGCCGGAGGAAGCCGCTGAAGAACCGGGCTGCTTTGCAGGTTTGCGATGATCGCCGGAATGTCGTGAGTTAATTGCCTGATATTGTTGCCGATTTGAGGCACGAAGTAGGCCAATGCTCCCGCAACGACCACGAGGACGACCAGGTACACGATAGTTATCGATGCCCAAAGCGGTAAGCGGCGGTTCAGCCACATTACGATTGGATAAATCGCGTAAAACAAAAAGATGGAGCCGATAACGATCGTCGATACAGTGTGAATGCGCGCGCAGAAATAGACGAGCCCCACGAGCACGATCGCCGCCAACACGAGCAGCTGCAAAAATTGCACAGCGCTGCGCATGCTACGTGGTACCCAGAATGAGGCACGCGCTCGCGTGGCTAGGCATAGCGGCCAACCCAACGGCATAGAGTCGTTGCGAGGTTAGAGTGTAACCGCTTTGTTACTGCGTGGTATTATACAGTACCAGATTTGATGCCGCACCAATTTACGTTTGATCACCGTACGTTAGCACCGTCGTGGCCAATCAGCGCCTGATTGGAACGATCCTCAAAACAAATGCACGGCTTGTCGAAGTTGTAGCGCCCGCGGGATACGGGAAAACCGCACTGGCGGCAGCAGCCGGTGAAGCTATCGGTGCGTTTAAGTTTTTGCACGCCGGAAATTTCGAAGCGGCGCTGGAGCAGCATCGAGGCAAGCCGTTCCTATTGATACTGGACGACGTCGAAGAGATTCCTGACGATCGCATCGCATCTATTGCTTCCGCGATCGATACCGCGCAACTCCCTTGCCGCGTGATGCTTTGCAGCCGTCGCGAAACGGCTCTTCACCGCGCACTCACATTGCATCCGCACGAGCGGCTCGTTCTCCGCAGCCATGAGTTAGCGTTGCGCGAACATGAGGTTTTCAAGCTTTTTGAGCGATTCGACGTTCCGGAATCAGTGGTTCGCCAGATTTCTGAAATTTCGGAAGGCTGGCCCGTCGCCGTGTTATCGCTTCGGCACGCGGTCAGCGACGCGCCGGAGATCCGCAACGTAAAGGATATTTTTTCGGGCAGCGCCGTCGCCCGCCTATTCGATTACCTCTACGAAAACGTCGTGCGGGCGCTTGATATGCAGCAGCGCCATGCGCTGGTTCTGTGCGCCGGTCTGCCTGGGTTGACGCCGGCCCAGGCGAAGACAGCGCTTTCGGGCAACGACTGCGTGCACGATCTCATCGATCTTCAGCTCGCCGCGAGAGATTCCGGCGGCGGCGTCCGGCTGCGCTCGTTGTTACAGGTGTGCGTTCAGAACCGGCTGTGCGCGGATCTCCAGGAGAGCCTCGCTTCTGCAGCAACCGCCTTTGAAGAGAGCGGAAATCTTTTGTATGCTTCGGCCGCGCACTTTCGCGCAGGCGATTATCCGAACGCCGCTGCGAAGCTTCACGCGCTTGGATCGACGCCGAAAGCTTTGACCGCCTATCCGTACCGCCTTTTATGGGACAACGCCGTTGAAGAATTAGAGCGCGCTTCATTACGATCGTATCCGGAACTCTGGCTTGCATTCATTTTGTGGCGCCGTCATACGGAGCCGCCGGAGGTACTGCTTCGCGATGCGCTCGACATGCTTTCGTTGCAAGGTGATTCCATAGCCAATGAGTTGCACAACGCGCTCCTGGCGGTGGCCGCAATTCTCACAACGGATGCGGGTCGCCCGAACTTTGGATACGATCTTATTGCGCGTGCGAAACCCACCGCGAATCCGGAAAGCGACGACGCGTTGATGCTGCAATGCGCGACTGCCCTGTTGGATGCGCACACGGGGCAGCCGGGCTCGACCGAGGCATGGGCGCGCGTCCGGAAGCATTTCTGGGGGTACGACGCCTGGTTCACGATGATGATGCGTCTCGAGATTTTGGGCGCGCGTAATTCGGGTTCATCCGCCGCGGCCTTTAGCATTATTTCTCGCATGTTGGCGGTTGCGCAGCGAAGCGGCTCGCTGCCGATCGAGGCGCACGTTCTGCTCTTAGCCGTTTTTACGGCATGGTTGTACGGCGACGACACTCGCCTGTCGCGGTATGTTTCGGAGACCCGGCGCGTTCTGCAAAAAATCAACGCGCCCGGCATGAGCGGAATGCTCGATGCCTTTAAAGGCGTGCTCTCAGAGGCGTTGCGCGATTATCCCTCAGGGCGTGCGTGGGCGATGTTGATCGTGGCGACCGCACAGGATTTGACCCAGGCCAAAAAGACGTTGGAGCAGGCTCGGGAGTGGGCGGATTACACCGGCGATGCTACGTTACGAGCGATGACGCGTCTCGCCATCGCGCGGCTAACGCGCAGCCCGATGCCGGCCAGCAGCAATCTTGAAAACGTGAGCGCGGCCTTTGAGCCGTTTCTGCGGCGATACGATCGATTGAATGGTGACGAAACGCATTCGCAAGGCCCTGCGATACGAATCGAGGTTGCAACGGGCCGCGTCTGCAAAGATGGTAAACCGCAGAAGATCTCATTCAAGACCCTCGAGTTGCTGATCGCACTTGCCGTGGAAGCGCGGCCTCTCGCGAAAGAGATCCTCCTGGAACGTTTGTGGCCGGAACAGCCATCCGCTTCAGCACAAAACACGCTGAAGATGCTCGTTCACCGCGCGCGGCAGCACATCGGCGATCCGCAGCTCGTGGTTGTCAAGAACGGTATGTACGAGCTCGGCCGGCACGTAGCGACCGACGTACGCGTGATGCGCGGCATTCGCAACACCCCCCACACGCGTTTAGAGGAAGCGACGGAGCTGCTCGAAGTTCTCCTCGAAGGACGTCCGAGTGCGTTCGCGGCCTGGGATTGGTTCGCGCCGTTCGAGCAGCAGCTTCTCGGAATTACCGCCGATCTCGGCGTCGCACTCGGGCGCGAGGCGCTGCAAAGCGGAAATATCGATCGTGCGCTGTTCTATTCGCAAGCATTAGTGCAGCTCGACCCCTGCGACGAAGCCGCGACGGAGCTGTTAATTCGCGCTCATCTCGCTCGAGGCGAACGGCACTTGGCTATATCGAAATACCGGCGCTTCGCTCGCTCGCTCAAACGCGAGCTGGATGCGCAGCCTTCGTTTTCCGTTGAGGATCTGATGCGCCTCAGTATTAATGGATGAGCCGGGCCCGAAGTCGGGGAGACAAGCGAGGCCCGGCCTGGGGACGCGCATCTAGGGACCGCGCGTGCTAATAAGGATGGATGACGCGAGTAACGGCGCGGTTACCCGTGCACTCGCTTAGATTGTTACCTCTGCGTTACGCGCGGCGGCTTACGTTGTAACATGCATCCTTCGAGCGTGCGCACAAATGGCTCGATGCCTTCTGTTGTTCGTAAAGCCATCGAAGATCGACAGCTGTTCCTGCAGTATCAGCCTATCGTAGATCTCCACAATGGAAGAGTCGTTGCTGCAGAGGCGCTGCTGCGCGTGCGCGAACCCGCCTATGGCGTCGTTCCGCCGGCGCGGTTTCTGTCGTCGATAACGCACCAAGACGATCACCGTCTACTGAATCTTTGGGTCGTGAGAACTGCAGCGCGCGAGATCCGCGACATATGGCAGCGCGTCGCAGCTGATATGCTGCTGGCGGTGAACATCGCGCCGCAGCACATCGCGGATCGCGGCTGCGTTTCGGATTTCGTTGATGCGATTGGATCTGAGCGCATAGAGCCATCCAAGCTGCTCCTGGAGATTACCGAAAGTGCCGCGCTGGTTGACGCTCAGCGCGGAGTGGAAGCGATTGTGGCGCTTCAGAGACTAGGCGTGCGATTTGCCATTGACGATTTCGGAACGGGCTTCGCTACGCTCGACGGTTTTGCTACACTGCCAATCGATGTCATCAAACTGGACCGCCGCTTCGTCGAGCATTTCAGGTCGGAGAAACACTCCGCGATCGTAGACTCTGTGCTGCGCCTTGCGGCGCAGCTCGGGATCCCTGTCGTGATCGAGGGTATCGAACGCCATAGCGAGCTCGCGTTTGCGCGCAGCCGCACTGCGCGTTACGGGCAAGGGTTTCTTTTCGCTCCGGCTGTCGGCATAGAGGATTTGCGAACGATCGTTAAGACGAGAGGTGTCCAGCGCTTCTTCTAATCAGCTTACGATAGCATCCGCTCTCCTGGTTGCGCGCGCAAGGTAACGTGGTAAGCTCCCATCGTCACAACGAGGGAGCTTTTATGGCAGGAAAAGTTGTCGGCATCGACTTGGGTACGACAAACTCGGTCATCGCCGTAATGGAGGGCGGCCAGCCCGTCGTCATTCCGAATGCCGAAGGGAGCCGCACGACGCCATCCGTCGTTGCCTTTACAAAAACCGGAGAACGGCTTGTAGGGCAACTCGCGAAGCGCCAAGCGATCACGAATCCCGATCGCACGATTTCGTCGATCAAACGCAAGATGGGGACGGATTATCGCGTTAAAATCGACGGCAAAGACTACACGCCGCAAGAAATTTCGGCGATGATTCTGCAGAAGCTCGTCAACGACGCTTCTAATTATCTTGGGGAGCGGGTAAACCGCGCCGTTATCACGGTGCCCGCATACTTTAACGACGCCCAACGGCAAGCAACGAAAGATGCCGGTAAGATTGCCGGTCTCGAGGTTCTGCGGATCATCAACGAACCTACGGCGGCGTCTCTCGCGTACGGCCTCGATAAAAAAGAGCACGAGACCATTCTCGTTTGGGACCTGGGCGGCGGCACGTTCGACGTGTCGATCTTAGAAGTCGGCGACGGCGTCTTCGAGGTGAAAGCCACGAACGGCGATACGAACTTGGGCGGCGACGATTACGATAAACGGATCGTCGACTGGCTGGTCGACCAATTTAGGAAAGACCAAGGGATCGACCTGAGCCAGGATCGTCAAGCGCTGCAACGGCTCACCGAAGCCGCCGAAAAAGCGAAGGTCGAGCTTTCGAGCGTCGTTCAAACGAGCATCAACCTGCCGTTTATAACGGCAGATCAGAACGGTCCCAAACATCTCGAATATACGCTTACTCGCGCGAAGTTCGAAGAGCTGACGAGCGACCTGACCGATCGCTGCATTCAGCCGTTCAAAAACGCGATTGCAGATGCGAAGCTCGACGTCTCTCACGTCAACGAGGTTATCCTTGTCGGCGGTGCGACGCGCATGCCGGTCATTCAAGAACTCGTTCGCAAACTTACGGGCAAAGATCCGAATCAGTCGGTAAATCCCGACGAAGTCGTTGCAGTCGGTGCGGCGATCCAAGCCGGCGTTCTTTCCGGCGAAGTGCGGGACGTGGTGCTGCTCGACGTTACGCCGCTTTCGCTCGGTCTGGAGACCCTGGGCGGCGTCACGCATAAACTCATCGAACGCAACACGACGATTCCAACGCGCAAGTCCGAAGTGTTCACCACGGCAGAAGACGGGCAAACCGCAGTTGACATTCACGTCGTACAAGGCGAACGCGAAATGGCGGCCGATAATAAGACACTCGCGCGCTTCCGTCTCGAGGGCATTCCGCCGGCACCGCGCGGCGTGCCGCAGATCGAAGTGACGTTCGACATCGACGCGAACGGCATCGTAAACGTCAGCGCTAAGGATCTTGGTACGGGCAAAGAGCAAAAAGTTACTATTACCGCGACCTCGAATCTCTCAAAGGAAGACGTCGAGCGGATGGTCCGCGAGGGGGAAGCGCATGCGGAAGAAGATCGCCGCAAGCGCGAAGAGGCGGAAGTTCGCAATCAAGCATCGAGCTTGATTTATGCGACGGAGAAGTCGCTCAAAGAGGTCGGCGACAAACTCGATGCAAGCGCGCGAAACGAAGTGGAGTCCGCGCTAAGCGATCTCAAACGAGTCGAAGCGAACGGAACCGCACAAGAGATTCGCGCGGCAGTCGAGCGTTTGCAGCAGGCTTCGTACAAGATGAGCGAGTTGTTGTACAAAACCGCTGCAGGGACACCGGGGGACGGCCAGGCTGCAGACGGAGCTCAGGCGGGCGCGGGCGGCGAACGGCGCACCAGCACGGGCGAAACGAGTTCGCGTCCAACCGAAGACGTGATCGACGCGGAGTTCAAAGAATCGAAGTAGCGCATGGATAACGAGCGCGCGCAACAGGACGGTTCGGCAGAGGAATTTCGTCAAAAGTACCTCTACGCGATGGCGGAAATGGAAAACGTCCGCAAACGGTCGCAGCGCCTCACCGACGAGACGGTGCAAGCCTTCAAAAAACGTTTGCTCCTGAAGTTCCTGCCGGTTCTCGATAACCTTCAGCGCGCGCTCGCGCACCCCGATTCCGAAGGGATGCGTACGGGCCTCGCGGCAACACTTCGCGGATTCGAGGGTGCGCTGGAAAGTGAGGGTGTAACGCCGATTCTTACCACGGGCGAACGCTTCGATCCAAAGATCGCCGAAGCGATTGCAACTGAACGCGTCCCTGACGAACGTAGCGATACGGTTCTGGCCGAAGCGCAGCGCGGATATCTTTTGGGAGATGAGTTGCTTCGGCCGGCGAAGGTGATCGTGGTAAAGAACGATTGAGTCGCCGCTATGGCTGTTGCGTACAAGGATTACTACCAGGTCCTCGGCGTTCCAAAAACGGCGAGCGAAAAAGAGATCAAATCTGCATATCGTAAGCTCGCTCGAAAATGGCATCCTGACGCGAATCCGGACAATCCCAAAGAAGCCGAAGAGAAGTTCAAAGAGCTTCAAGAAGCTTACGCTGTTCTGAGCGATCCCGAAAAGCGTCAGAAATACGACGTGCTTGGAAGCGATTGGGAAAGCGCCGCGCGACAGGCCGAGCAGCAACGGCGCCATCGCACGCAGCGCGGCGGAACGACGGTGGAGTTCGGCGATCTCGGGGATCTCTTTGGCGGCGGTGCGGTAGGTGGAGACGGCTTCTCCGATTTCTTCGATACGTTTTTCTCGAATGTCGGACGCCGCACGAGGACGACATCGGCGCGCTCGCCGCACCGCGGAACCGACCTCGATGGTTCGCTGGAAATCACACTGCATGATGCGTATGCGGGCGGAAGTAAATCGATTTCCATCGAGCTCCAAGACCGGTGTCCCGTTTGCGGCGGAACCGGTCTCAAGGGACAACAAATTTGCCCCAACTGCCACGGTACCGGCGCCGTGCTTACGACGAAAGCATTGGAGGTCACGATTCCAAAGGGCGTGCGTGACGGACAACGCATCCGGCTTGCCGGACAAGGCGGAAGCGGGATGCACGGCGGCCCAAACGGCGATCTCTATCTAACCGTTCACGTAAAGCCCGACGATCAATTCGATCGTGAAGGGGACGATCTCTATACCGATCTGCCGGTGGGCATTTACGATCTCGTGCTCGGTGGTGAAGTGCACGTTCCCACGTTGACCGGCGGAGTCACGATGACGGTTCCGCCGCGGACGCAGAACGAACAGTTGATGCGTGTCGCCGGAAAGGGAATGCCGCATTTAAACGGCAGCGGAAACGGCGATCTCTACGTCCGTCTTATCGGTAAATTGCCGCAACGGCTGAGCGAGCGCGAAGAAGAGCTCTTTCGCGAACTCGC
>CAZHGH010000072.1:0-15723 GCA_964531205.1 uncultured bacterium | reverse complement strand
GGTTAGTCGTCGTCTCCGCCGTCCTCGTCGTGACCCTCGTGATGAGCGCGTACGGTTGCTAAATAAAACGCGTACGTATCGCTTGCGGACATCGGCACCCACGTCTTCGAGAAATGCATGGTGCCGTCCGGATCGATAGTTGCCGGACCGGCAATGTCAACGACGGCGAGGGTCCCGTTCGAATTTTCATCGAGCGCGATCACGTAATAGCCGTTGCCCGCAATGCTTGGCGGGGGCGGCGGGGTAGGCGTCGCTCCAACGACGGTCATCGTATGAATGCCGTCTTCGTGCCGGTCCATGCACGGATTTATGAACGTCGATACCGTGAAGGGAATCGTCGCGGAATGCGGCGGCGAAAACGCTTTCGGATTCATCGGGAGACCATCGTCGTCGACGCGCTCCGGGACGGACTCATGTTTGCACTGCGCATCGGCAAGGTTCAGCTGCACGCCGGTGCGCGTCATCAGTGCCTGCATCGGCGCGACGAGACGGATCTTCATTTTGTGCGATGAGAGAATGCTTACCGCTTGCGTTACACTTTGCGTCGAACTCTGCGTGCTTTGCGTTGAGCCGCTTTGCGTCGTGACCTGCGGGTTAGCCGCGTTTCCCGAGCAAGCGGCTAACGACGCCGCAATAAACACGAGCGTCAATCTTTGAAACCTTAGACGTTCCATTACAACCTCCGTGCGTTAAGTAGCTTCGGCGGCCACTGCGTCCGGCAGCCGGCGCGCCAAAAGATCCTCGAACTCCGATGCCGGCAGCGGCCGGCCAAAATAGTAGCCTTGAGCGAATTGCGTTCCGCAGTCGCGTAGGAAGTGCCATTGCGCGTCGGTCTCTACGCCTTCGGCGATGACTTTGAGGCCAAGCGCGTGTGCCATCGCGATGATGGCCGAAACGATCGCTAAATCGTTCGCGTCCTCGGGAATGTCGCGAACGAACGACTTATCGATCTTTAAAACGTCGATCGGAAAACGTTTGAGGTAACTGAGCGATGAATAGCCTGTCCCGAAATCGTCAAGTGAGAGACCGATGCCGAGCGACTTCAGCTGACGCATGACGCCGACGCTCTCCTCGGCGTTGTGCATCGCGATCGTTTCCGTGATTTCAAAGTCGAGATCGTTTGGATTGAAAGCGCTGTTGCGCAGGGCCTCTTCGACCTGCTTGATGAGATTGAAATGCAGAAACTGACGGCCGGATAGATTGACCGCAAGACGAAGCGGCCGTTGAAAGACTTGCTGCCAGCGCCGGACCTGTTCCGTTCCCGTGCGCAACACCCACTCGCCGAGTTGAATGATGAAGCCCGAAGTTTCGGCTTGCGCGATGAAGACGTCGGGCGTTACGAATGTTTGATCGCGTTGCGGCCACCGGCATAGCGCCTCCGCGCCGACAATCTCGCCGTCGAATACGTTCACGACCGGCTGATAGAACAGCTGGAATTCGCCGTAGCTCAGCGCGTTTGCCAACCGCTGATGCATAGGTACGAGGCGGTAGCTCACAATGCTGCCCTAACTTGGATGCCCTAGGTGGCCTAGCCTACCGGCCGGGCAGCAACCGACTAAAGAACGCAATGCGTGCCGCTTCCTCCGCTAAGTCCGTTTGTACGAAGGCATACTCCAGCGACGTCCCGACCGCGGAAACGCCGTGGCGCTCCATAAGCACAATATCGGCACGGCGGCCAAATTGCGCAGCTGCGGCGTCGGCCAGTGCTTGCGATCCCGGCGGTTCGTACGACGTCCACGCGACCACGCCGAGCGTTTCCCGTGCCCCGACGGTATCGCGGGGGAAGAGGGTCCCGGTCTTTGACCAGACCACGCAAAAGGTCGGATGCGTGTGAATCACCGCGGTGATGTCATCGCGCGCGGTATAGGCGGCGACGTGCAGGGGCAGTTCGCTGGTGGGCATTTGGGCAACATCGCGCGGTATTCCGCCGGCATCAGTGCGCACCAATTCCGTTTCGTCCAATTGACGCAGCGAACGCTGCGAGGGTGTGACGATGAGATCGCCGTTCGCCAAACGCATGCTGACGTTTCCGCTCGTGCCGGTGACTAAACGCCGCTCCCAAAGCAGCGTGCAGTAGCGGACGATCTCCCGGCGGACTTGTGCTTCGTCTAAATCGCTGCCGGATGCCAAATCGTTTTGATTTCGCTGTAGGCGGCGATCTCGTCCAGGCTTTGCGCCGCATCCGCGAACCACTCGTTTCGAGAGCGCGCTGCGTAAATGTGCGTGCGCTTCACGTTTTCCGCAGCATAGGTTTGCAGCTCCGCTGTTAGCGGCCCGTCCTGGAATGCGAGCGCGTTTACGTCCATATGTTTCGCAAGCACCGGGGCAAGCTCGCTGCGGTACCCGGTGATGATGTTCACGACGCCCGCCGGAATATCGCTGGTCGCAGCGGCTTCGGCAAAAACAACTGCGGTGCGCGGGTCTTTTTCGGAAGCAACGACCACGACGGCGTTGCCGGCGACCAGCGCGGGAAGTAGTACGGAAACCAATCCCAAAAGCGATGGCTCGTCGGGCGCAAGCATACCGACGACGCCGGTGGGTTCCGCGGTGGAGAAGTTGAAATGCGGACCGCCGACGGGATTTCGCGTTGAGAGCAGTGCGTTGTATTTATCGCACCATCCGGCGTACCACAGTGTTCGATCGATCGCGGCGGTTACCTCGGTTTCGTTGCCGACAAGCTCGACGAACTCGCTGCGCCGCGCTTCCATCATCTCCGCCAAGCGGTAAAGAATTAGGCCGCGCGTCCCGGGCGTCGTTTTCCACCATTTGCTCTGCGCAGCACGCGCAGCCACGACGGCATCGCGGATATCTTTACGCGAACCGCGCGCGATGTTTGCGCCGAAGTCGCGGCCGTCCCACAGCGGATCGCTGCGGCCGGACTCCGATCGCACGAACGCCCCGTTGATGAAAAGCTTGTACATCTTGCGCACGGCCAGGCGCGATTGCGATGCTTTAGACACGCAAGCGAGCTACGACGCAAGGGCCGAGCGGCCCTGGGTGGAACCTCGCGCCATGTCCTCTGCGCGCGTCGTCATTGCGGAACCGTTTGCCTCGCGCGGTCAGGCGGTGCTGCATGAACGCGGCATCGACGTTGTTTCATGCGTCGGCCGTTCGCGCGCGGAGTTGTTTCAAGCGCTGCAAGATGCAGACGGATTGATCGTGCGTTCCGAAACCCGCGTGGATCGTGATTTGCTCGAACACGCGCCGCGGATTCGCGTCGTCGGGCGCGCGGGCGTGGGCGTCGACGCGATCGACGTTGAAGCCGCGACGCAGGCAGGCATCGTCGTCGTCAACACGCCGGCTGCAAACACGATTGCGGCGACGGAGCAAACGTTTGCGCTGCTGCTCGCCTTCATGCGGCACGTTCCCGAAGCGGTATCGTCCATACGCGCGCAGCGTTGGGAGCGCGGCCCATTTATCGGCAACGAATTGTACGGTAAAACGCTCGGCATCATTGGTCTCGGCCGAATCGGTGGCGGGGTATGCGCGAGGGCGCGTGCGTTCGGCATGCAAGTACTCGCGCACGATCCGTACGTGCCGGCTTCGCGAGGCGAGTCGTTGCAGGCCGAAATGGTGCCGCTGCCGGAGTTGCTCGAACGCGCGGACGTTGTGACGCTGCACGTGCCGTTTACGGCCCAAACGCGCGGAATGATCGACGCGCGAGCGCTTTCGCGGATGAAGCCGACGGCAGTGCTACTGAACTGCGCGCGCGGCGGCGTTATAGATGAAGAAGCGTTGCTCGATGCGCTGGACAACGAGCGAATTCGCGGCGCTGCCATCGATGTGGTCGCAAATGAGCCGCCGCCTGCGAATTCGAGCAGCGCGCGCCTTCACGCACATCCGCGAGTTTTGGCGACACCGCACTTAGGCGGTTCGACGCACGAAGCGCTCGAGCGCATCGCGGTTGAGCTTGCGCAAGACGTCGCGGATGCGTTACGCGGCAAACCGGCAGCCGGCGCAGTGAACGCACCCGCCCCAAGCGGCGCGGATGCGCAGCGAGTGCGCGCGTTTGTTGAGGTGGCCGACCGATTAGGACGGCTGATGCCGCAATTGTTCGAAGACGCGCTGAATGCGCCTTTGCATATGCGGCTAGGAGGAGAACTCGCCGGTGCAGATGCGCGGCCGCTGCGCGCCGCGTTTCTTGCCGCTTTGCTGCAAACGACCACGGAGCGGCGCGTTTCTATCGTGAACGCTCAGCAGATTGCCGACGAAATCGGCGTGCTGCTTGAAACCGGCGGAGATCCGGAACAGCGCGCGTTTTCTTCGATTCTATCGGTTTCGGCCGGCTCGCATAGTCTAACGGCCACGGTTCTTTCCGGCGGACCGCGCATCGTGCAAATCGATTCATTTGAACTCGATGCGATTCCGCAAGGCGCTTGGATCGTAACGCGGCACGAAGACGTTCCCGGTATGGTCGGCCGCGTCGGCACGATCTTAGGAGAAGCCGGCGTTAACATTTCAACCATGCAAGTTGCGCGCGATCCGCGCAGTCCGCTTGCACTCATGGTGCTTGCCGTCGATCGTGCGATCGCGCGCGAAGATGTCGACGCTATACGCGCGATTGCCGGCATGCATCGCGTAGACGCCGCGGTTTTATAGCGTGCCGCTCGTTTATATCGCGCGCCACGGCGAGACAACCTGGAATGCCGTTGGCCGTTATCAAGGCCGCCTTGAAACGCCGCTCTCGCCGCTCGGCCAAGCGCAGGCGCAAGCCCTTGCAGGTGCGCTGCGCGATGCAAATATACAACGCATCATCTCGAGCCCGCTCTCGCGGTGCGTGCAAACCGCGCTTCCGCTTTCGATGATGACCGGCGTGCCGATCGAGACCGACGATCGTTTGTTGGAGATCGCGCATGGCACGTGGGAAGGACGCTACCGCGACGAAATCGCGCGCACTGAGCTCGAGCGATATCAAATGTGGCGTTCGCATCCGGAGCAGGTTCACTTTCCCGGCGGTGAGAGTTTGCAAGACGTGTTCAATCGTTGGAAATCGTTCGTCGACGGTTTTCATCCGGACGTCAATACGCTGCTGATGACGCACGACGTCGTCGTGCGAATTGCGGTACTCGAACGCACCGGCCGCCCCATCAGCGAACTGCGCACCATCCGCGCGTTGAATGCCGCGTATGCCTGCTTCAAGGTGGAGGGCGATGCATGGACATTGCTCACCGAGTGCGAGGATGGGCACCTGGCTACGCTTGCCGCCGACATCGAACGGCAGGCGCTTTAAACCGGCGGCGTAACATCCGGTACACGTTCGTACGCCACGGCGCGACCGATTGGAATCGCGACCGGCGGTTTCAAGGCCAGATCGATATTCCGCTTAATGCCGAGGGGCGCGCCCAAGCACAGGCGCTTGCACGCGTTCTTGCGGGTGAACGATTCGATCGCGCGATCAGCAGCGATCTCTTGCGTGCGTATGAAACGGCTCAAGCGATTCGCCGCGGTAAAAGTGTGGAGTGCGATGCACGCTGGCGCGAGTTTGCGTTCGGGGAGTGGGAGGGCCTCACGTGGGAACAGATCGTTGTGCGCCATCCGGATTTAGTCGACTCGGCAAGCACCGGTGTAAGGCGCTATGCCGCTCCCGGCGGTGAGTCGTTTGACGACGTTCTTCAGCGTGTGCGCGATGCACTCGCAGATTGCGCCGCCGGCGATTTCGAAAACGTATTGATCGTTACGCACGCGGGTCCACTGCACGCCATGCTGCACGCATTTTTTGGGCATCGGGAGGCGGAGATGCAAGAGGTCCTTGGGGTGCGCTTCGCACCGGCGAGCATTACGCGGATCGAAGTGGCGGCCGGTGAGGCAACGCTGCTTGCTCTCAACGACGTTGCGCACGTAACGTCGTAGATTGGGAATAAGCGTTCGGCAGAATGGAAGAGAAAGCCGAATCGCGTCCGACAAAATCCCAGCGCTATCGCGAGATCGTTGCTGTTCTGGCGCGGCATGGAATCGGCACGCTTGGCGAACAGATCGGGAAGGACGAAAAAGAGCGCGACCGTCTGCGAGCCGAGCATGTCCGGCTTGCCTGCGAAGAACTCGGCACGACGTTCATCAAACTCGGGCAGACGCTTTCGACGCGCGGCGATCTGCTGCCGGAGCCGTTCCGGCGCGAACTTGAAAAGCTCCAGGACGACGTTCCGCCGATTAGCGGAACGGCTGTCGCCCAGGTCATACGCGAAGAACTCGGTGCTGCACCGGAGGATCTCTTTGCATCATTCGATCGCAAAGCGTTGGCGAGTGCGTCGATAGGTCAGGCGCATGCGGCTCGCTTGAGTGACGGACGCAACGTCGTTGTGAAAGTCCGCAAACCCGGCGTGGAAGAACTGGTCGAAACCGATCTGGATATTTTAAGCGATCTCGCGGAGAGTTGGACTGACCGGTTTCCGGCTTTGCGTCAATATGACTTGCCGGCGATGGTTCGCGAATTCGGCGACACGCTCCGCAACGAACTGGATTATCAGCGTGAAGCGGGGAACGTGCGCTTCTTCCGGCGTGTGCTGGAAGATCACCGCGGATTCGCTCTGCCGCAAGTCGTTAGCGAGTATTCGACTTCGCGCGTTATTACGCTCACGCGACTGGAAGGAACAAGACCCGCGGAGGCGGTGTCGTTGCCCAAACGGCGCCGTGCGGCGATTGCACGGCGCATCGCGCGTTTCGTGCTCGAACCCGCGTTTTCGCACGGCGTCTTTCACGCCGATCCCCACGGCGGCAATTTCCTCATTACCAGCGATGGCGCGCTTGCCGCAGTCGATTTCGGCATGACCGGACGGCTCACGCCCGAGGCGCGTCGTCGTGTGGCGGATATCTTCGTCGCCATGGACCGCGGCGACGCGGGACGGCTTGCGGACCGGATTATCGAGGTCACCGCGCCGACGCACCCGATCGATCGCGCAGCGCTTAGCGCCGAAATCGATCGCATGTTGGAGCGCTACGTTCCTGCGACGCTCGAGGAAATGCATTTCGGTGAGGCGCTCGGCGAAATGCTCGAGTTAATTCGCCGCTTTGGATTACGGCTTCCGGGCAATCTTGCACTGCTGTTTAAAGCACTTGCGATGACAGAGGGTTTACTAGAAAGCGTCGAGCCCGACGCGACGTTGAACGACCATCTCGAACCACTCGTAGAAAAGCTCATGTACGGGCAATTAAGTGGCGACGATTGGATTGAACGCGCGCGCGAGTCTGCTTATGATGCGGCTGAATTGAGCATCGAGTTGCCTCGGCGTTTGGATCGCGTCATGGGCGAAGTCGAGCGCGGCAATATTCGCGTGTGGGCGCGGATTGAAGACCTGGAGACAATGGTTTCGCGCTTCGAACAGACAATCGAACGCGCAAATCTTACGATGCTTGCGGCCGCGTGTATCGTCGGTCTTGCGATCGTTCTGGTGTTTTTCAAACCGCAGGGCGTCGAACGCTGGATCGGCGTCGTGTTTTGGATTGGCGTAGCGATTGCGTTCTTTATCGCCTTGCGAACCGTATTTGCGACTTTGCGGCGAAAAGACCGCGACTTGCCGTAGGCGTTACAGGCCGAGATCGCTTAGACTCGGATGATCTGCGGGTCGAGGACCGGAGCGATCCCAATGGTACTTCCGATCCGATTCCTTGATTGGCAGATCGTTGATTGAGGCATAGCGCAGCCGCATAAGGCCGTGCTCGTCGAATTCCCAATTTTCGTTTCCGTAGGATCGATACCACTGGCCGGAATCGTCATGCGACTCATAGGCGAAACGGACTGCAATGCGATTGTCTTTGAACGCCCACAGTTCTTTGATAAGACGATACTCGAGTTCGCGACTCCACTTTCGCCTCAAAAACGCAACGATCTCGGCGCGGCCCTTGATAAATTCGGCACGGTTACGCCAGGAGCTGTCTTCGCTATAGGCGAGTGAGACGCGCTCGGGATCGCAGCTGTTCCAGGCGTCCTCGGCGGCTCTCACTTTTTTGATGGCCGTTTCAAGCGTGAACGGCGGAAGCGGCGGACGATCGGCAATCATAAACAGCTCATAAAGAGGTTACGCTCCCATGGTGAGGACCATGCGGAAGCGCGCCTTACCGTCCATCATGCGTTGATATGCTTCCGCCGCGCGCTCCAGCGGCATTGTTTCAATCTGTGCGCGAACACCCGTCAGCACGCTGAAGTTCATCGCGTCTTCAGAGTCCATGGACCTCCCTGAGGGCCACACTTTGATGGATTGGCGGCGAAACAACATCGGAACAGTGTCAACGGACAGCGGTTCCGAGGCTGCGCCGACGATCATAAGCTGCCCATCAGTGTCGAGACCGGCGAGCGTCGGTTCCATCGCTGCTGCGGATGTCACCGTTGAGAGCACCACTTTCGCTCCGCCGAGCTTTTGTAATTCGGCGGCGACATCGGCTGTTTGACTGTTGATGTATTGCTTTGCTCCAAGTTGCAGTGCGTACGACTCCTTGTCTTCGCCGCGCGCAATCGCGACGGTGTGAAAGCCCATTTTTGCCGCAAATTGCACAGCCAGATGGCCCAGACCACCGATGCCCAGAATCGCCACGACCTCACCCGGTCCTGCAACGCTGTGACGGAGTGCGTTGAATGTCGTTACGCCGGCGTCCATCAGCGGCGCCGCATCTTCAAATGAGAGTTCAGCCGGAATGCGCGCGAGTGCAACGGCCGGAACGATGACGTAATCCTGGTAACCGCCGTCGTAGGCGATGCCTGGAATCTGCAGGTTGCGGCACGTGATGAAATCTCCTCGACGGCAACGATCGCACGTGCCGTCGTGACCTCCATGCCAACCGATACCGACTCGGTCACCAACATTCCAGCCGGCAACACCTGGACCGAGGGCATCTATCGTCCCGGCGATTTCATGTCCGGGTACTCGCGGATATGCAATACCAGGCAAGGCGTTGTGTACCGTAATAGCGTCGCTATGGCAGACCCCGCACGCGTGAACGCGCACACGTACTTGCCCGGCACCAGGTTCATGCACCGGCACACTGACTAGGTCAAGCTCGGGTTTGTCCGGCGCGGGGACACGCACAGCTCGCGCAGTGCCGGCCGTACCGCGAGTTACTTGCGTTGTGCTTGCAGTTGTTTGCGTCATAACACGGACAGCGTACTCTCACCGTGTGAAGAAGCGCAGAAGCTAATGAAATAGCGTGCGGTCGGCCGTCAGTTGTTCGTTTAACAAGCGTTCGAGTTCGCTTGCAGCATCGATTGACGATTGCGGCGGCGGCGCGTCGCTGGTCACGGTAACGCTCAAAACTCCGGCGAGTTGTTCGTAGAGACCCGGCGGATAGCGCAGATCGTCGCGAAAGTGTTTGAGTTTGGGCTGGTACAAACGTTCCAGCGCGGCTTGGACGGCCGGAGTTTGACGGAGTTTCGAAAGTTTGACGATTTCGTCTGCGGTGCGCACGATGTCGGCGCGTATACGTAGTGCGAACGCATTTTGCGCGCTGATGTCCGCCAGCGAATATTTCGAACGCGGGTCTTGTAGGACCGTAACATGCTGCGTTTGCGTTGCGCCGTCGTACTTTAGCGTAACCGCGTAACGGCCCGGTGCGACGTTCGGCATTTGAAATCCGCCGTCCGTGTCCGCTTTTAAAAGAGCGGGAGGCGTGTACTCGTCGAAGCCCAGGTCCCAATAGACGCGGTTGATTCCCGCGACGGGATGATCGACGGAAAGCGTACGTAGAACGCGCGAGCCGTCGGAAATCTCCAGCGTAACGTGTTTGCCTTTCGGCGGCGTGTCCTGCAAATAAAAGTTGATGTCCGCTCCCGGACGTGGATTATCTCCGAGACCTTCATCGGAACCATATGTCGCCCACGTGCCCATTCCGCCCGCCCAGCGGTAGGCGTTTCGTATCGTGAACAGATGCATGCGCTGTTTCGCAACGTCGGCGGTGTATTGTTGAAGTGGTGAGATATCGTCGAGGATCCACAACGAGCGGCCGTGCGTGCCGACGACCAAATCGTCGAAACGCGGCTGCACGAGAATGTCGTAAATCGGAACGTTTGGAATGTTGCTTTGCAGGCGTTGCCACGAACCGCCGCCGTCGTACGAAAGCCACAGTCCGCTCTCCGTGCCGAGATACAGCATGCCGCGGCGTACCGGATCTTCGCGAATGATACGCGCGTAGCTGTCGCGTGGCAGATTGGCGGCAATTGATTGCCAATGCGCACCCGAGTCGTGCGTGACGAACGCGAGCGGCTCCCGCACGCCGAGTTTATGTTCGTCGATCACCATGTACGCGGTCGCGGCGTCGAATGCAGAAGGAGCGATATAGTTGATACGCGCCCATTGCGGAAATGCGGCAACGTTTGCGCTGAGATTGTTCCAGTGCGCGCCGCCGTCGTCGGTCCGCCACACGAGTCCGTCATCCGTGCCGACCCAAAGCAAACCTTTTTTCAGCGGCGACTCGGCAATCGTAGAGATCGTGTCGTAATATTCCGTGCCGGCGTTGTCGGTCGTGATCGGTCCGCCGGAACTTTGCTGTTTGCTCTTATCGTCGCGCGTCAAATCGGGGCTGATCGCTTGCCACGTCGTGCCGTCGTCGGTCGTTTTGAACAGGACGTTAGCGCCGAAGTAGATTGCGTGTGGTTCGAGCGCGGAGGCGATAAGCGGCGAAACCCATGCGGCGCGGTACTTTGCGGACGACGCCGGCGCGCCGGACGTTTCAACTGGCCAGGGCATGATGATGCGTGTTTGCATCGAGCGGCGATCGTAGCGCACGACAAAGCCGCTATCTCCGGTGCCGTAGATGTAGTCGGGGTTCGAGGGATCGAACGCAATCCAACCGCTCTCGCCGCTGACCGGTCCGAGCCACTCGTTATGATCGATCCCGCCGCTGAAATTGAAATTCATGCTAGGACCGCACGCGGCGCCGGGATCTTGAAATTCTGCGCAAACGGTGTACGGCACATCGTCGGATACAGCCATGTGATATGACTGTCCGACAAGCAGATGCGAACGGCGCCAATGCTTGCCGTTATCGTGAGAGATTGCGGGACCGAAATCGCTCCCCACGATCATGCGATTGGCGTCGTGCGGATCGATCCAGAGTTGGTGATGGTCGGCGACGAGTCCAGTGACAAAGCGTTTTGCAGTTTTTCCGCCGTCGATCGTTTCCATCGGATAAACCGAGAGGAAGAAGACGTGTTCGCGGTTGGCCGGATCAACGGTGAGCTGCGAAAAATAGTATGGTCGCTGCGCCAGCTGATGATCGCTGTTCGCGAGCATCCAATGTGCGCCGCCGTCATCGCTCCGCCATAGGACGCCTTCGCGCGATTCGATTAATGCATAGATGCGTTTCGGGTCACTCGGTGCTATGCCGAGGCCGATACGGCCCATCAATCCTGACGGTAATCCATTTCCGTGCAAGCGCGTCCAGTGCGTGCCGGCATCGCTGGAGCGATACAATCCATCGTTCGGACCGCCGGATCTCATCGACCACGGCGTGCGGCGGATGCTCCAAAGCCCGGCAAAAACGATACGCGGATTCGCGGGATCGATGACCACGCTCGACGCGCCGGTTGCATCATCCGGATGCAAGATGCGCGTCCAATGTTTGCCGCCGTCGACCGTTTTGTAGATGCCGCGTTCCGGATTGCCGTCACGAAACGGATCGCCGACTGCAGCGACGTACGCGACCTCGGCGTTGTGCGGATCGACCGCGATTTGCGCGATTTGCGATGTGCCGTCAAGGCCGAGATGCGTCCATGTCGATCCACCGTCACTCGAACGGTACACGCCGTTACCGAACGCGATATCGTTGCGAATATTCGGCTCGCCTGTGCCGACATAGACGATTTTCGGATTGGAAGGCGCGACGGTAATTGCGCCTATCGACGTGACGTTGTATTTTTCGAAAACCGGCGTCCACGTTGCGCCTTCATCCGTCGTGCGCCACAGACCGCCTAGGCCGCCTGCAAAAAACGTGCGGCCATCGGAGGCGCCGGACACCGCGTCGATGCGGCCGATGTCCGGCCCGATGTTTCGAAATTGGAGGTTGGCGAACGGCGAGGTGATGAGGGCGAGTATTGCGAGCGCCGCCGCCAACATCGGCTACTGTCCTTGAGCCAGCGAGTACCCGCGCTCGCCGTTAAACGTGTAGAGCCCTTCCGTTTTGACGACGTCGAAGCCGGCGTTGGTTACCGCCTCGATAAGCTGCACGACATGTCCGGTGTTAAAGGACTCTCCATCGCGTTCGAAGCGGCACGACCAGTGATCGCTCCAGAACGTGTCGGGATTGCCGTTCGGCCACACTTTCGTGCCGCGGTTGCTGATGACGGTAAGCTTGGTTCCCGGAACCGTGAACGACCGCAGTTTCTCTGCAATGCGATCCGGATTATCGTCGGGCCGGTCGATGAAGATGTCGACGCCCGTCTGTTCTTTCTTCGCCGCGGCGCCTGCAGCCCGAGCGGCGATATCCATCTGCGCACCCTTCGCGTATTCGACCGCTTTGAGATGCTGCGGTTTTTGGCCCAAACGCGCGATGACCGCATCGGCGAATTCTTTCGTGCCGACCTTCTCTTTGCTGACGCCTTCGGCGTAGATGTCGTACGTGTGAATGCCGTCTTCAATGGTCTTAAGCCACGCGTTGTGCACTTTTTCCGCGATGTCTCCCTGGCCGATGTGCACGAGCATGAGAATTCCACCGTGCAGCAGACCGGACGGGTTCGCGAGATTTTGGCCCGCTCGCCGCGGCGCCGAACCGTGAATCGCTTCGAACATTGAGCCGTGATCGCCGATGTTTGCAGAGCCTGCAAGGCCGACCGAACCGGTGATTTGCGCTGCAACGTCGGAGAGGACGTCGCCGTAGAGATTCGGCATCACGAGAACGTCGAACGCTTCGGGCGTGTCGGCCATCTTCGCGGCGCCGATGTCGACGATCCAGTGCTCGTTCTCGACGTCCGGATACTCTTTCGCGATTTCATCGAAGATCTTATGGAACAAGCCGTCCGTGATCTTCATGATGTTGTCTTTGGTGAAGCAAGTCACTTTCTTACGTTTGTTCGCACGCGCATATTCGAACGCGTAGCGGATGATGCGCTCGCTGCCAGGACGCGAGATCAGCTTGAGGCACTGCGTGACCTGATTCGTTTGCCGGTGCTCGATGCCGCCGTAAACGTCTTCCTCGTTCTCACGAACGATGACGAGATTCATGTTGGGATGCTTCGTCGCGACATACGGCGCAAGCGATGCGCACGGACGGACGTTCGCATACATGCCGAGCGTTTTGCGCACAGTGACATTGAGCGACTTGAAGCCGCCGCCCTGCGGCGTCGTGATCGGCGCCTTCAAAAACACTTTCGTGCGGCGCAGAGAATCCCACGCGCTGTCTTCGATGCCGTTGCTCAGACCGCGGTTGTAGACACTCTCACCGATTTCGATCGTCTCGATATCGAGTTGCGTGCCGGCGGCCGTGATGATGCGCAGGGTCGCATCCATAATCTCCGGCCCAATGCCGTCGCCGTACGCGACGGTAATAGGGGTCTTTTTCGCGGTCATGAGGGTCACCGTGGGTCTCTCCTTAAGAAAAACTGATGGGGCGTAGTACTGCGCTTCGGCGATGGTGGCGTCCTTGTAGGGCTGGACCTTTTGCGGCCGGCGTGGAAGTCACAGACTATGCGGTTCAGCAAGCCGGAGTTTGACCTGTCATTAAAACGACAGATAACAGCGCCTTCTCCGACTTTTGAAGATTTTGTCCGGCAGTATTTCCTATCGGTGATAGTCTATACGCGCCACGAGGAAGATCCGGACTTGCCGTGCCGCCTTATCGGCGTCGAACGGGATGTCGCTCACGCGATGATCCTATCGAATCTGCCGACGTGGCACACGCATCTGATCGATGCGGCTTCGCGCTTAGGTTTGCACCAAGCCGTTCCGGTTCTTCAGGAAATGCTTTCCGGACCGTACGGGAAACTGCCGGAGTTGTGCATCGAGCAGTTCGCGGTTGAACGAGCGCTTTTCCGGCTCGGCGGCATGGAGTACGACGCCTTCGCGGCGCGCTGTGAGTCGCACGTGCGAAGCGGCGGCGAATTTCTCACGAGCGACGTGCTTATATTTGTCAATTCGTACCTCAGTCCAACGGATGCGCGGCGCATAATCGATATCGGCCTCCGACGACCGTACTATGGCGTGAGAGCATACGCGTACCGGGCTGCTGTGGCCTTGAAATACATTGAAGACCACGGGCGCGCATATACTGAAGAAGTGCAATCGGAACTGTGGAAGCAAGAAGTGGCAGCGGCTACGGTTGGAACAGAACAGCCCGATTTTTACCGGCAGCTTCAGTACTATGTCGGCGACGCAATATATAGCGACAAAACGGAATTCGAACGCCGCCTTGCGGAGCTTTGGTCGAAGGACGCGTCAACGCGATCCGTTCCGCTCTTTACGGAGATCAACCGGTCGAGGCCTTAGGGCGCGCTGGCAGGGGACGAAACAATGCCCTATATTCTCCGTACAAGGCACATGAAGCGTTCGTTTTTCGGCACGGCGCTCGGCGCCGGGGCTTTTCTGGTCTGCCAAAGCGTCGCGCACGCTTCGGTTGACGCGCAGTCCCAACGCGTCATTCGTGAATCCGCCGCGGCTATGCATATTTCAGCCGCGCATTCAGTGCGCGTCTTGCGAATTGATTCCGACGTGAAGACGGCCGGACTTTCCGGTAAACAAACTCAATGGATTAGCCTTGCATCTGGGCGCATTGCGGAGTTTGCCACGCTGCCGCCGCTCGAGCAGGACGATGGCTATGATGGCCGCGTGGTATGGAACCGCGACCAATCCGGCCTCGTGTGGAACGTGGGAAATGATGCGGCCGTGTCGACGGAGATCTCCGGCGCCTACATGTCTAGTTTTGGCTTATGGAAGATCAACGCCGGCGGCGCGAATGTTTCGTACCTGGGAATTAAGCGTGATAAGGGCCATGCCTATGACGCCCTAAGCATTCTTGCGCCCGGTTCGAAATTGCCGCTCGAAGTTTGGTTCGATCGCGATAACCATTTACTGGCGCGAGAAATTCAAACAGTCGGTCCGATTGTAAACGCCGTCTCACTCTCGAATTACCATGCCGTGCACGCTGTGATGTTCCCCTATACGGTGCACGTCGACAATAGCAACGGCAACAACGCCGACGTCAAGATTACTGCGGTTGTGTTGGATCCGCCGGGCGGTGCTGCGCATTTGGCGCGCCCCGCATCGACGGTTCACGATTTTTCGATGGCGAACGGACAGACGTCCACAACCGTGCCTGTGGACCTTGTCGATAATCACGTATACCTCGACGTGCTACTGAACGGCAAAGGTCCGTACCGCATGATCTTCGACACCGGCGGTGCGAACATTATCGATCCTGCCGTTGCTGCAGCGATCGGCGCACTCGGTAAGGGAAGCGTGCAAGGATCGGGCGTAGGGGCGAAGACTGAATCGTTCAGTTTTGCAAAAGTTAACGAGCTGCAAGTCGGTGATGCGATCTTGCGCGATCAGATCTTTGGTGTTGCACCGGTACGCATGGGCTTCGGTATCTCGGGTGGCCGGCCGGCGGACGGACTCATCGGTTGGGAAGTGCTGGCGCGCTATGTCACTGCGTTCAACTACGCCGGCAAACGCGTTACGCTAACGCTGGCCAACGCAGCGCAAGCACCTGCCGGCGCGCACGTCGTTCCCTTTGTCTTCAGTGAAACTCAGCCACAAATCCCGTGCGGCATCGACGGCATTCCATCGGAATGCACGATCGACACCGGCG
>CAZHGH010000071.1:8809-15725 GCA_964531205.1 uncultured bacterium | reverse complement strand
CCGGCCACGCCGCCACCGTCCACACCGCCGCCGGCTACACCGCCGCCGGCCACTCCGCCACCGCCAACTCCACAGCCTTCGGCAACACCGTTTGCCTGGGCGTGGGATATCGCGGGTGAAGGCGCGACTCCGAAGCCGTACTCAAGTTACCAAGTCCTCGACAATCAATTCAAAACGACGAATCGATCTCTCGATACGCAAAAAGGCGACTACGACGGCGATTTGATGCCGGGCGATCCGGGAGCGCTGCCGCAGGGTGGCGGTCAGGGCCCACTCGGAACCAGCATAGACGGCATCTCGTGCGACTCGACGATGTCCAGCAATTACCACGTTCACGCGTTCATCGGGTTATTCGTGAACGGCAATCAGATCGTGATTCCCGACGGGCTGGGCATGTATCATTCGGGCGGCGATCAAGTCGACAGCGCCGGCTGGCCAAATCAAGAGGTTTACGCGTTCTGCTTTTATCACATTCACACGCACGACGCGAGCGGCATGGTGCACTTGGAAGATCCGAATCCGACCGGCGCGACGCCGAACGATTCGATTTTCACCTTAGGTCAATTGTTAGACATCTGGGGCCTCCAAGTGTCATGGAACCAATTCGGTCCGTTCAACGGACCGGTGACCGTGTACACGTCCGGACAATTTTCACGCGCGCATCAGTGCTTCAACGGAACGTGGTGCAATCGCGTCGGCGCGAATATGTACACGCAATACACAGGTACTGACTTCACGCAAATCCCGTTATACTCGCACGAAGTCATTTGGATCGAAGTGGGGAGTGGAAACCCCGATGCGATGCATTTGCCGGGCGTAAGCTTCGCGCTAAGCCAGTAGCCAAAGGTCCCTGTTGCAATCCGCTTGTCGGCCTACTGCGCGGGCCCGTTCTTTGGTTACCATTAGCCCACTATGCGTGGAAAGTCGCCTACTCTCGCTTTTATCGCCCTGGTTTTTCTCGCGACGTTGGCTGCCTGTAGTAGCCAGAGCGGGGGTGGCGGCGCCTTGCCGAACGCGCCCTCTTCTACCTCCGAAAGCTCCGGAAACTCGCTGAGCTCGGTCGCGACTGCGACGAGCCCCGCACCGTCTGCGACGCCGTTTGCTTGGGCGTGGGATATTGCGGGAGAAGGCGCAACGCCGAGACCATACAGGACGTATCACGTTCTCGGCAATCAATTCAAAACGACGAACAGGTCCCTCGACACGCAAAAAGGCGATTACGACGGCGATCTGATGCCCGGCGATCCGGGTGCAAAGCCGGGCGGCGGCGGTCAAGGTCCGGCTGGAACGAAGATCGACAACATCTCGTGCGACACAACTATGTCGAACCACTATCACGTTCATGCGTTCATCGGATTGTTCGTGAACGGCAATCAAATCGTGATTCCTGACGCGGTCGGTATGTATCACGCGGGCGGCGATCAAGTGGACAGCGCGGGCTGGCCCAATCAAGAAGTCTACGCGTTCTGCTACTATCACATTCACACGCACGATTCGAGCGGTATGGTTCATCTCGAAGATCCGAATCCGTTGAACTTGACGTACAATCAGTCGATGTTCACCACGGGTCAGCTGTTTGATATCTGGGGTGTCCAAGCGTCGTCGATGCAGTTCGGTCCGTTTACGGGTCCCGTCACCGTGTACACGTCCGGACAATACTCGCGCGCGCATCAGTGCTTCAACGGAACGTGGTGCAATCGCGTCGGTGCGAATATGTACACGAAATACACCGGCGACTACACGAAGATCCCGCTGTATTCGCATGAAGTCATCTGGATTGAAGTAGGAAGCGGAAACCCGACCGTGACGTACCTGCCCGGTGTGAGCTTCGCGCTCTCTCAATAACCGAAGGGCATGACCGCGAGGAAGCGCCGCCGAATTTTCTCGGTGTATGAACCGTGCGCTTCCGCTGTATCTTGCGGCAATTGGGGTCTTCTTCTTCGGTCTTTCGCTTCCGGCTGAACCCGCGCAAGCCGCCGATGCGAACGCCGGCGCAAAACTCGTGCAGGCCAACGGGTGCGAGGGTTGCCACGGCGCGCAGCTCAAGGGCGGCGGCATCGGGCCATCGCTTTTTGGAATCGAACGTAAACGTACGCTGAACCAGATCGCGGCGTTCATTCAGCACCCGAAGCCGCCGATGCCGAATTTCGGGTTCAGCGATAGGCAAACGCACGACATCGCCGCGTATCTTTCCACGCTCGACGGTGGAGCGAAAAGCGCAGCGCCGATCGTTACCTTCGATCCGGCGAAGCCAACCGATGTAGCGACAATCGAAGTACGTTTTCGCGGAACTCCGCCGAAGGACGTAAGCGTTCTTCCGGTGATGCAAATGGGTGCAAGTACCATGCAAACGAGGCTCGTGCATCTCACGGAGTCCTCGAGCGATCCGCATATCTTTACGGGCAGGGTCGTCTTTTCGATGGGGGGCCCGTGGACCGTACGCGTGCAGTATGACGGAAAAACGATCGACGTACCGCTGAACGTCGGCTCGTAATGCGCCGCGCAGAATTTCTCCGGCGAACCGCCGGCGCGTTCACCGTTGCAGCGCTAGCTCCCATACCGGCGCGCGCGCTCGCGAGCGACCTTGTCGAATATACGCTTACGGCACGACCGTTGCGGTTCTCCCCAACGCCCGGCGTTAATTTTGCGGGTCTGGCATTCAACGGCACGATTCCCGGGCCGGTGCTGCGAGTGGTTCACGGTCAACGCTTTCGCGCAACTTTTGTGAACCACAGCGGTGGGCATGCGACGATTCATTGGCACGGGATGATCCTTCCAAATGCCATGGATGGCGTCGAAGGCGTCACGCAAGCCGCGGTTCCCGATGGCAAAACATTCGTTTACGAATTCGCACCGGATCCTCCGGGAACGCGATGGTATCACGATCACGTCAGCGGCGGTTTTGCGCGCGGACTATACGGCATCTTCATCGTCGAAGATCCGAAGGACGAGCCGGCGGACAAAGAATTTGCGCTGGTCTTTCACGACGTGCCGAAACTCGCCACGATCGAAGCCGCCATGAAGGGCGTGAGCAACGCACCGATGGTCGATCCGATGGGGTCGCCGGAGATGATGCAAATGGAGCCGGGCGATAAAATGGGCGATGAAGTCGCATACGCGGCGCACTGCATCAACGGCGCATCGTATCCGAATACGAAGAAACTGGCGGTTAAAGTCGGGCAACGCGTGCGTCTGCGCATTCTGAACGCGAATCCGACACAAACGCGCTACGTGCGTTTGGCGGGGCACCGCTTGACCGTCACGCATTCGGACGGAAACCGGCTCCCCCGCGCGATTACCGTCGATGCATTACGCATCGGCGTGGGCGAGCGCTACGACGCCTACTTCGAAGTCACAAAGCCCGGCGCGTTTTTGTTACAAGGGTTATCGAGCGATCCGCTCGCGTATCAACAAGCCGCTGTCGTGTATACCGAAGGCATGGGAAACGCCTCACCGCTGGCCGGCCCGCAATCGCTTGAGGGTGTTGAGTCATTCACGTATGAGATGGCCGGTGGAATCGTTCATCCTTCGACCCCGCTCAGAGTGACAAAGTCGTTCACGCTCGATGGCGGCAAGTACGGCAGCAACAGGTGGACGATGAACGGTAAAACCTATCCCGATACGGACAAGGTCTACGTCCACCGCGGCGACCTCGTGACGTTGCATTTCCTGAACAAAACCGACATGGATCATCCGATGCACCTGCACGGACACGTACTCCATTTAATGGAAATTGATGGAAAGCGGTTGGCACGCCCGCTGGCGAAGGATACCACCCTGGTGCGCGCAAACGGCGGCACCGCAACGTGGCAATTTACCGCCGAAGCGCCGAAGGGACGTTGGCTGTTGCACTGCCATAACGAGATTCATATGATGGACGGGTTGAAGACCGAGGTCGTGTACCGCTCGTGACGCTGATGCGCGCGGGCCGACGGATAATAACCGGAGCGCTGTTGGGCCTGCCCGCAGCGCTGCTCGCACATACCTTCGTCTTTCATGGCGCCCACGAAGCGGGCGGCAGCTTGCATGCGGTGTTCGCGGCTCTCGCAGGCGTCTTTGGATTTGTCGCGGCACTCGCCGTTGCGTTCATTGCAATCCGCACGGTGCGCGGCGCTCGGCCGCGGTTCATTCCGATTCTGGCCGGTTCGCTCGCATGGTTCGGCGCGATGGAACTGTTCGAGCACGATCACGGCGTGCCGGTTGCTCTTGCACTGCTTGCGCTTGCGGCGTGTTCGTGGTTTGTGTGCGCCGTACTGCAGGCGTTCGCGCATACCGTCGCCGCAGTTGTTTCAACGCTGTGGTCTACGCTCACCAAATTGCCGCAGCTGTGTTCGCACGCCATCGCGCTCGCGGCGCCGGCACTTCAGCGTCCCGCATACCGTTTCCGGATCTTTTCGAGGCCGCCGCCCGCACTTTCCTAACGCACGCACTCCCTTTTTCACAAGCGTTTAGGAAGGACCCAAATGAATCGCATTCTCGCGGCAATCGTTGCCGCTTTGATCGCATTTGCAGCGGTGCCCGCAGCCGCGGCAACCAGTGGATTGATACGCGGCACCGTCGTCGTTAACGACAAACCTACAGCCGGTGTAAGCGTTTCGCTGAAAGGCGAAGGCACGTCGTTTACCCGCACCACGGATTCCGCAGGAAATTACGTCTTCTCGAGCGTTCCGTTCGGGTCTTACACCCTTACGGCTTCGTATCCCGGCGTGGCAAACAAAGTTCTGCAAGTGGACGTTTCGTCCGATCAAGTGCTCACGCTCAACTTTGCACTCGGAAACTTGCGCACGATTGCAGCGTTGAACGTCACATCGCGTGCCGGCGCATCGGGCAACCCGGTTTCGGTGAACGCGATCGGACGCCAACAGATTGCCGCTCTGCCGACAAATAACAGTCTCGACAAACTCGTCGAAACTGTTCCCGGCATCGTGCGCTTCTCGTACAACGAGCCGGTCGCGCACGGCTTTCACGGCGTGACTTACGAAATCGACGGTGCACCGCTGCCTTTGGCTACAAGCTCCAACTTCGCCGAGATTATCGACCCGAAAAACGTCGACTCGCTGGAGATCTTCACGGGAGCCATCCCCGCCGAATACGGCGGCAGCCGTTCCGGCGCCGTCGTGAACATTTTAAGCAATCGCTCGAACGACGTCAGCGTGCCGGAACAAGGCTATGTGAGCGTCGGCGGCGGCAGCTACGGACAGATGCTGGCAAGCTTCAATAACGAACTCAAAGCCGGCAAGACCGAAGTGTTCTTCAACGCGAACACGCAACACAGCAATCGCGGCCTCGACGCTCCGACCTTCGCGCAATTCCATGACAACGCGTCACAGGCCGACGAGCTCTTACGCACGATCACGAACTTCAACGATCGCACGTCGCTCGCGTTCGATTTTTCGAACCAGCTCGCACAGTTCCAGATCCCGATCAATACGAATCCGAACGATGCCACCGATCCGAACTTCAGCGTTCCGGGCACCGACGATGTTCAGCGCGAATACGACCGCCTTGCAAGCTTGAATTTCACGTTGACGTCCAAAGATGGAAACGGAATCGTCCAAATTATTCCGTGGGTTCGCTCGACGCGCATAGCGTACGCGGGTGACCTGCATAACGACGTGCTTGGACTGACGAACATCGGACAAGACCCGAACAACCCGAACCTCACCGATTACCTCTCCTCGATCGGATTGCAGCAGGATAGAAAAGCCGATTACACCGGCATCCGCCTCTCCGATTTCCGGGCCACGAAGCATCACGCGTTCAAGATCGGCGTAGACGCGAGCCGCGAGAACTTCACGGCGACACAAACCTTCGGCTGCTACGATCCAACGTGCAACACGGTTGTAACGAGCTATCCGCTGCCGCCGCCGGCGAATTTCACGACGTTCTCAACGTCGCAAGATCAGGCCGGTACGCAAGTGGGTGCCTACATCGAAGATAAGTGGACGCCGACGCAGCAACTCTCCGTGAGCTACGGGTTGCGTTACGACCACTCGACGGGATACGTCGGCGGACATCAGGTCAGCCCGCGCATCGGCGTGAACTACGCTCCTGATAACAAGAACGTCGTGCACGCGTATTACGGCCGGTTCTACGCGGCACCGCAGCTCGAAGACGTTCGCGCGGCTTGCGTCGTGCTTCAAGGCTGCCCCAGCACGCCCGCCTACGATCTGCAACCGGAAACCGACGCCTACTGGGAAGTCGGCCTCTCGCACACGTTCTCGCCGAAGCTGCGCGGCTACATCAACACGTGGCAGCGCAACGCGAGTAACGTGCTCGATACCACGCAGTTGCTCAACACGCCGCTGTTCGCGGTATTCAACAATTCGATTGGCCGCGCAGAGGGCATCGAAATGCGCTTCGAAGGTAACATGACGTCGCGCGACTCGTGGTATCTCTCCAGCTCGTTCTCGAGCTCGCAAGCGGCCGGCATCTCGGGATCGACGTTCCTGTTCCCGCCAGGCAGCAGCGGTGGTACGACCGATCAGCTCATCGAGCAACTCGCGCCGGAGGATCACGACCAGACCGTCGCGATCAACGGTGCGTTCACACATCGTTGGGGCGTAAATAATGCGTTCTTCGCGACGTTGCAAGGCGACTATGGAACCGGATATCCCGTAAGCTTCCAGGGCTTCATTAATGGAGCGCCGGTTGCGTTCAGCGGACGTCTGCCGACGCATCTGCTTGCCAACTTCTCGATCGGCCGCGATCCGGGCCGCAACGGCGATCATTCGCTCGGTTTCGATCTCGACGTCGAGAACGCGTTGAACCATCAGTACATCATCAAGATTGCCAATGGCTTCAACACGACGCAGATCGCTCCGGGGCGCAGCGTATTGCTGCGCGTGACGGCGCCGTTCTAACTCCTTCGGATGGCGGCGGGGCAGGATTGCCCCGTCGCCATCCGTGAACGTAG
>CAZHGH010000071.1:4104-8709 GCA_964531205.1 uncultured bacterium | reverse complement strand
AACTCCTTCGGATGGCGGCGGGGCAGGATTGCCCCGTCGCCATCCGTGAACGTAGCGGCCCAGTGTCCTGGAGCACCTGTTTGTTGTGAAAGATCGGGATGGATTTTTCGCCGCTTCGAGACGCGAGGAGGGCGCAACGCCGTAGCGTTGTAACCGAGGAGCAACGATGAAGCGGCGGAAAAGGCGCCCGATATTTTACGACGGAACGGGTGATTCAGGACACTAATATGCACGATCTCACGCGCGGTCATATCGTTGTAACGGGTGGCTCCGGCCTCATCGGCAGCGCCCTCGTGTGGGGCCTGAACATGCGTGGCATCGACGATATCCTCATCGTCGACCGGCTCGATACATCCGAAAAGTGGAAGAATCTCGTTCCGCTGCGCTACCGTGACTACATCGACGCGGACGACTTTGAAGCGCGAGTTTTAGAGCGTCCGTCATCGCTGGCGAACGTCGGCACGGTGTTTCACATGGGCGCGTGCTCCGCTACGACCGAAACCGACGCGGCGTACCTGATGCGCAACAATTACGAATACACTAAACATCTGGCGCATTGGACAACGGAGCGCGGCATTCGCTTTATTTACGCCTCGTCGGCGGCAACGTACGGGGCGCTCGAACGCGATCTGCGCGACGACGCGGATTTAGACACGCTGCGTCCGCTCAACATGTACGCGTATTCGAAGCACCGCTTCGATATCTACGCACGTGACCATCACTTGCTCGATCGCATGACCGGGCTGAAATATTTTAACGTCTTCGGCCCCAACGAGCAGCACAAGGGCGAAATGCGCAGCCTCGTCGACAAAGCGTTCCATCAAATTCGTGAGGGCGGCAGCATCCGTCTCTTCAAGAGCCACCGCGAGGAATACCGCGATGGCGAACAGCTGCGCGATTTCCTTTACGTGAAAGACGCAGTCGACATGACGCTGCATCTGGCGCAGCATGACGCATATGGGCTCTACAATATCGGCTCCGGAGCTGCGCGCACGTGGCTGGATTTAGTGCGGCCAATCTTCCGCGCGATGGACGTCCCGGAGCGTATCGAGTTCATCGACATGCCGCCGGCGCTGCGGAACAAATACCAGTACTGCACGTGTGCGACGATCGATCGTCTACGTGCAACGGGATATGACACGCCGGTTACACCGCTGCCCGACGCAGTCGACGATTACGTGCGGAACTATTTGATTCCGGATCGGCGCCTGGACCCGTCGCCGGCCGCGCCGCAGGCCCGGGCCTCCGCCACAGTCAAGTAACCGCGCCATGAGTCAATCCCGCGCGGAGCGCCGTAGAGGCACTCGCGGCGGCGCAACGCCGCCTCCCAAAAGACGCGATCCGATGGTTCCAATCTACGTCGGATTCGCCGCGATCATCGTTCTCGTGTTCGTCGGTTTCGGCATCTCGAATTTTCTGCAGAACCGCGCGCATCAACAAGCGCTCGCGTTCGACAACAGCACGCCGTCGCCGGCACCCTCGAGCGCTGCGACGTCGAAACCGGTTCAGCTGCAAGATTTAAAACCCGTCGGCACCCTGATGGGCTTTCCGAAACCGGATTTGCAGAAAGGCATCCTCGCGGACACGAACAAAGGCGGCCGCGGTCAGCCGGTTGACGGCATTCCGTGTCAGGCGGAAATGGTGCAAGTGCACGTGCACAGTCACCTCGCACTGTTCGTAAACGGGAAGCAAGCACAAGTCCCCGGCTTTGTCGGCATTACGCCGACGCCCACAGGTGGATGTCTCTACTGGCTGCATACACATGGACCGGACGGCATCATTCATGTTGAAGCCGTCACTGCCGAAGCGCCGAACGGCGGTCCGTATACGCTTGGGAATTTCTTCGATATTTGGGGACAGCCGCTCTCGAGCGATCAGGTCGGACCGTTCAAAGGCAACGTAACGGCCTTCGTGAACGGCGCGCCGTACAACGGCGATGTCTCGAAGATCCCGTTGCGCGCGCATCAACAAATCGTGCTGGAAGTGGGATCGCCGATTGTCCCTCCGCCGGCGTACCGTTTTCCGCCGAACGACTAACGGCGGCGCTTGACTACAGCACGCGCCGGATCGCGGAGTTCAGTTCACTGTACGACGTTTCACCGGATGTTATGTAGCTTACCGTCTTATCGCGGTTGATCACGACGAGCGTCGGAAATCCGCCCTGCAGATACTTTTTCGCAACGTCAAGCGAGCCGTCGTACGCGATCGGATACTTCACATCGAACTTCTTCGCAAAATTGAGCACGTCGAGTTCGCTGGAGGGTGTCTGTCCGTCCATACCGGTTTGATGTCCCGAAACAGCCACAAAATCAACGCGGTTCTTATATTGGCTATAGAGCTTGTCGATGATCTTCGTTTCGCGCTGACAATGCGGACACCACGTCGCAAAGACTTCAAGAAACACCGGTTTGTTTGCGTTCGCGAGATCGAAGTACCCTCGATCCGTCGCGGCTTGAAACTCCGGCGCTTTTGCACCTTGCTGCGCGACGCCGATTTGCGGAGCCTGCGTGACATTTTTACTGACGCCGCCCGTGTTTGCGTACCGCACCGCTATGGCGATGCCGATAACAACGACGGCGAGCGTTATCCAAATCCAAAGGCGGCGATTCATACGCGTTTGATACGCTGATCCAGTGCTAAGAGTCCTGGAGCGCGCCATGCAATTGCCGCGCAAACTGCCGAAAGTGCAAGATCGATAAGGACGTGAGGCCAGTCGGCCGGAGCCTGATCTTGTGGGCCAAAGCATCCGCAGTTGGCGGGAATGTGCCGGATGACCGCCGAGGCGATTGCTGCGGAATAGAGCAACAACTGGACCGCTGCAACGATTGCGGTAATGCGCGTAAACAGCCCCAAAATCAAATACACGCCAAGCCCGATTTCGAAAAACGGTAAGATCACCGCAAGCGGGGCGATTACAGGCTCGGGCAGAATGCGGAATCCCGCAATGGCGGCAGCCAAATCGTTAAAATGGCCAACTTTTAGCACACCTGCAGCGACGAAAAGCGCACCGACGAGCACACGTACGGTCAAGGTTATCGCGTCCATCGCGCTCGCGTTTCTGTGTTCGGCGTTAGCAGCCTGCGCGCGTCACCCATCGTTGCACGGAACGGCATTAAATCCGCCGCCCATGGCGCGCAATTTCTCGCTGCAAGACCAGTACGGTATACCGTATTCGCTCGAGCAAAGCCGCGGTCAAGCGGTCGCGCTGTATTTCGGCTTCACGCATTGCGCTGACGTCTGTCCTGAAACGCTTGCGCGGCTGGACAAAGCGCGAGCGAAAGCGGGTTTGAGTACGCGTGACCTGCGAATCGCCATGATTACCGTCGATCCGGAGCGCGATTCCGGCAAAGCGCTGCAAGGCTTTTTTCGAAAGGTTGGCGTCGAGGCGACCGGTTTACGCGGCACGCCGGCGCAATTAAAAGCCGTGTATCGCGCATACGGTATTGCGGTAAAACCGGAAAAGAACGATATCGGGCACACCGATACGATTTTTCTCATCGATCGTGGCGGGCGGCTGCGCGAGTTGCTGGATCCGCAGACTCCGCTCAATGACGTTGCAGCCGACCTGCGCGCGATTGTAGACTAGGTTCGAAATGCGGCCCCTTCGCCTTCTGGCAGCGCTTCTCGCGCTCGCTTTGCCCACCGCACCGGCACTCGCTTTCCAGCAGGTTATTCCGGTGCACGGCGTTGCGTTGAGCCAAGGCCCGCACGGCACAACCGTCGTCCGCCTGGATCCAGTGACCAACACGTTGCCGGCGCAGACGCGCACGTTCCGTATCGAGCCCGCCATGAAATTGCCGCCGGGAACCGGAGTCGATGCATTTCTCGATCGCTCGCGGCAACCGTGGCGCCTCTACGATGCCAGTGTCGCGGGACCGTTCATTCCGGGGTTGCCCGATCGCGGCAAAGTCGTCGGCATCGATCTCGGCTCGAGCCTGCCGCATACGAAACTCGTCGATCAGCATGGACGGCTGGTCGATCTTGCATCGGATTTTCGCGGCAAAGTCGTCCTGCTGAGCTTCATCTTCACTCGGTGTCCGGATAAAGACGAGTGCCCCACGGTCAGCGCAAAATTTGCCGAGCTGCAAAAACGGCTGAGTCCCGATAAATTTCACCTTGTCGAACTTTCGCTCGATCCGGTGTACGATTCACCCGCTGTGCTGCAAGCGTATGCGAAGCAATTCGGCGCGGGCCCCGGGTGGTCGATCCTTACGGGTCAACCGCACGAGATCACGCATTTGCTAAACAGCTTCGGCATCTCGTCGCTGCGGGTGAGCGATGAAAACTTCGTGCACAACGACAAAGTGTTCGTCGCAACGCGGGACGCAAAAGTCGCAGATATCATACAAACACTTGGATTCTCACCGGACGGACTTGCCGCTCAAGCGCAGCATTTGAACGGCATGACGTCGAGCGCGCTGGGACGCTGGCAGCTTTCGCTCATCGCCGACGTCGCAGCATTGTGCGGCGGCAGTCAATTCGCGGGTGTCGTTTTACTGGAAACGATGCTCTTCATCTTCATCGCGATCGTCTCTTTCGCCACTCTCGCTTGGGTGGCTCGCAAGTTTTGGAAGAGCGCCTAATCGTCATCCTGAGGTATCGAAG
>CAZHGH010000071.1:0-4004 GCA_964531205.1 uncultured bacterium | reverse complement strand
TAAGCGTCGTTCATTCGCATAAGTGCATAAGCGATAGCCGCCGCGCTTTCATCCGGACTCCCCAACGTTAACCGGTAGCAACGAACATCGCGCAAAATCGCGATCGCATGCGAGATGCGATCGACCATATCGCCGCGCGCGTCGAACCAGCGTGTAATCGCCGGGAGGGCGGTGGCGGTGTCGATGAGTTCCAGCGCCGCGCAATGGCTCGTACCATCGATAACAAACAGCGCGCGGAGCGGACGAGGACGAGCAATCGCCTCTGGACCGAAACACGTCTTCAGCGAAAGTTCAGGCGAAGTGCGCACTGCGTCCGCGAGCCGGTCGTTATCCTGATCCGCAAGCAGCAGCCGTGCGCCCGCGGCACGTACGGAACAGCGACGCAAAAACGGATAGACGTGATTGCGCCGAAGCAGCGCGCGCTCGTCCGAGTAGACGTGCATTCCTCGCCGCGCGCACGCGAGTAAGGTGGTCGTGCGCCCTGCCGTCGATTGTCCCGTGATGGCGGCCGCCACGCCGTTGAGTTCGATCGCCGCCGCTTGCATTGACGCGAGCGCCGCATCGAAGCGAAGCAGCGCAGCCATCGCTACGGAATCGGCGAGAAATGCGATCGCATCCGGCGGCAAGGCGCCTTGCGTCCAGCGCCATGTCGCTGCATGCGAACACCAAAACGTGTACCCGCCGCGGACCGTCGCTACAAAGTAGCGGAAGTCTGGGGGAGATGAGGCCGGGTGATCGGCGTAACGCAGCGAGAAAATGCGGGCGACCTCGGGCATGTCGGTGCAGAGTTCCATCGTGACGCCGGCGATTTCGCAACGCGTTGTGTGCGTGCAATGCCGCTCGAGCCCTGCATTCGCATCGCTTCCGGATCGTGTAAGTTGTTCGGCTCGTATTACGCGCATGCGCTCACCTCGCGCAGTAGACCCGCAGCTGATTCTTGCGGCGTACCAAGAGTTATTTCCAAACAAACAACGTCTCGCAACGCTTTGCGAAGTGCGGCGACTTGATTGAGTTCCGACGGACGTGCGTACGCTCGTTGCGCGATCAGCGGGATCGCGGCCGCAAGATCGAGCCGCCGTACGCCCATCGTCTCACGCCGTTCGCGAACGATGCACACAACGCGCAGTTTGAGCGCACGCTCGCATGGCGCGATCGAATCCAACGCATACCAAAAACGCCCGCGCTCGGTTTGGAATACGTCCGGTGATGTAGCAACCGCGGCCGCCATTGCTTCGGACGGAAGCAATGATAACGCAGATTCGCGGATCGCCGGCCGTCGCGGCATCGCAAAAACCTCGCTGCTGCGAAGATCGAGCATTGCGGTCTCATCGCCCAAAAAGGTTGCGCCCTGATGCGATGCATGCAAAGCGAGCAGCGTTTTGCCGATGGTCGCCGGGCCGACGATCATCACACCCGCATCGTTCACGCCCAATGCGGCACCATAAAACGCCGTCGTTCTGTCGATGGAAGCGGCGAACCGCGCGAAAATTTCGCGTGCCGCGTTGTAAGCGGCTTGCTCTGCCTGCTCTTGCCGCGCTTGCACCGTCGAGACGACACGCCGCCCATACCGCACGTGCAGCCGGCCGTCGGAGAGACGCCGGATGACGGCACTTTGCGAATGACTGCGCGCACCGTCGAACCGCATCCGTCCGTAAACACGGTCAACGACGCGCGCAGCCGTCTCGTCCGCTACGTCGAGGACGAGGTTTCCTGAGCCTAGCCGGAAGGTCAGCCGCTGCGCGGGGCATAGCAGGCCATGCGGGTGTTCCCGCGCGAGGCCTAACGACGCAACGGCAGCTGGCATGGAAAGATCGTAGCGAGAGGGCCGTCGCCCACGCGACGGCAGACCAGTCCCGCCCTTGGGTCTGAGAGGCCAGCCCGCGCGGGGAATTCCGACCCCTCGGGGTAACTGTTCAGCAATTCATGGGAGTGCCGCGGAAGCCGATTGAGCCGCCGACGCCGGACCAAGCTGCGTTTTTGGAACAGGCAGTCGAACAATACGGCAAAGCAACCTATAATTTTGCATACCGTCTCACGCACAATGAGGCGGATGCCCGGGACCTAACCCAGGAAGCGTTCATCCGGGTGTACCGCGCGTGGAAGAGCTTTCAGCCGGGCACTTCCTTTCTGTCTTGGATTTATCGCATTGTCACAAATTTGTACCGGGATGAACTTCGGCGCAAAAAGGGACGTTATCAAGAGGAAATCCCTGAAGACAATGTGCCGCAGGAGTTCGGCGGGGAACGGCCGCTGGCGGTAACGCCCATCGAGGATTTCGTCGAGGAACAGCTGAGCGAACCACTTGCGCGATCGCTCGAGCAACTCTCGCCGGATCAGCGGCAAGTCGTAATCCTTGCGGACATAGAGGAGTACAGTTACCAAGAGATAGCGGAGATCATGGGGTGTTCGATCGGGACGGTTCGTTCGAGACTCCATCGCGCAAGAGCGTTGCTACGGCGTTTACTACAGAAAAAAGAATACGAATGATAGACCATTTAACGAATGAAACCTTGATCGACTACATGCACGGAGCGTTGACGCCGCAAGAAGATGCTGCGGTGTACGCGCACATGGAGACGTGCGAATTGTGTCGAGCAGAATACGACGCCGAAGCTTCGCTCAGCGAGATGCTTCGCGAACAGGCGCGCCGTGAAGAGCGCGAGCTGCCGCCGATGCTGAAAGCCGAATTGTGGAACCGCATTCGTTCGGCGCAGCCGTCGACCGCGCAGCGCATCTTCGGCTGGATCCGTCTGCCTGTCGCGATTCCCGTTGCGGCTGCAATCGCACTCGCCGCGTACTTCGGTCCCGGATTGCTCGGATCGCATCCGCCGACGATCGAAGCGGCATACTATCTGCAAGATCACGCAGCACTCAATAGCACCGTTCCGTTCAACGATCGCGGCCCGGCGAATCCCGTCGATCTCGAATCCACCGCCGCCAACAATCAGCAAGTTGCAGTAGACATCCAAGCAGCGACGTACACGGCGGATGCGACTAGGTAAAGTTGCTCGCTGCATCGCCGCTCTAGCGCTCGCGGGCGGAGCGCTAGGAGCGGCGCCGCGGCCCGACGCCACGCAAATCCTGCGCGACGCTGTTTCGGCGTTCGCGAAATACTCGTATATCGGGCAAGTGCAGAACACGGACTTCGGCTCGAAGCGCGCAACGAGCGTGTTGTACCGCATCGAGCACCGTGCGCCCGATTTGACGCGGCGTTGGTATCTCGCTCCTGAAGCGCTCTACGGTGATTACATCATTGGCCGCGGCGACACAAGCTATGACGTCGATCCGCACAACAATCGCATCGTCGTAACAAAAGATAACGCGCTCGACGATCAAATAGCCGAGGACGACAACTTCGGCTTACTGCTGCACAACTACAACGCGGTGTTAGGGCCCGATGAGAACGTCGCGGGCCGGCGCACGATCAGCGTGCTTCTCGTGAACCGGTACACCGGCGAAACGGTCATGCGCATTGGTGTCGACGCGCAAACGAAACTCGTGCTTGTCAAGGAGCGCTACGCGCCCAGCGGTTCGGTGTCGCATCAAATGCGTTTCGAGCAGATCCGCTTTACGGAATCCATTCCCCAACAGCTTTTCAACGTTCCGGCGTCTGGATTTACAACCGTCCAAGGCCAAAGTCACGGAATTCCATCCAACGACTTGCAAGCCGTGGTGCGTACCGCCGGCTTCCGCGCGCTCGGCCCGAAATACTTACCGGAAGGCTTTCTTCCCGTCGCCGGTGATGTGAGCGACATCAAAGGCGTACGCACACTGCATTTGTTGTATTCCGACGGTCTGCGCACGGTGTCGCTCTTCGAGAACGCGCGCGGCGCAGCAGTCGATCTCAAATCCTATACCGTACATCAAGCGAAGGTGCGTACGTTCCCGGCGCAATACGTGCAAGACGGCGCGACCACGCTCCTTACATGGGCGCAGGGCGACTTGCACTTCGCGGTTGTCGGCGAGATTTCACGGAACGAACTGGTGCAAATCGCTTCTTCCGT
>CAZHGH010000070.1:0-16131 GCA_964531205.1 uncultured bacterium | reverse complement strand
TCGCAATCGTACGCGACGGAGACGACCTCTTGCGTGTTGCCTGACGTCTCGCCCTTATGCCAAAGCGCGTTTCGCGAGCGGCTAAAAAGGTACGTCGACCGCTCCGCGATGGTGCGCTCGAGTGCTTCCCGGTTCGCATAGGCGAGCGTCAGCACCGCGTTCGTGCGATCGTCGGCGATGACGACCGGCAGCAGTCCGTCGGCGTTCCACTTTAAAGCGTTCAGGTCCATGGCCGTATGGGAATCCCGCGTGCGCGCAAGCCTTCCTTTAAATCGGGGATCGAGAGCTCCCCGAAATGGAAAAGCGTCGCCGCAAGCGCCGCATCTGCGCCCGCGCGTTCGAAAGCGTCGGCAAAGTGCTGGATCGTGCCGGCGCCGCCCGATGCGATGACGGGAACCTCGACCGCGTCGTGAATCGCTCGCGTAAGATCCAAATCGAACCCGGCCTTCGTTCCGTCGCGATCCATGCTTGTCAGAAGAATCTCACCGGCCCCGAGCTGCGTTGCGCGTGCGGCCCATTCGACCGCGTCCAGTCCCGTCGGCGTTCGCCCGCCGTCGATTAACACTTCCCAGCCGCTGCCATCGTTGCGAGCTCGCGCGTCGATCGCCAGCACGATGCATTGACTCCCGAACTCCGTTGCCGCTTTTTCCAGCACCTCGGGCGCGCGCACCGCTGCGCTATTGAGCGAGACCTTATCGCAGCCGGCGCGCAGCAGCGAACGGACGTCGCCGGTCCCGTTCACGCCGCCGCCCACCGCAAACGGAATTGTCAGCTCTTCGGCAACCGCGCGTACCACTTCACGCGTTGCCTTGCGTCCCTCAACCGTGGCCGTAATATCGAGGAATACGAGTTCATCCGCACCGGAAGCCTCGTAAGTGCGCGCTAATTCCACCGGATCGCCGGCGTCACGCAACTCGACGAATCGAATGCCCTTTACGACCCGGCCATCTTTGATGTCGAGGCATGGCACGATGCGGCGAACGAGCATTACAGATCCAATTGCATTTCAGACGTCGGACGAAAACCGAGCGCTGAATAGAGCGGACGCCCCTGGTCGCTCGCACGCAAACGCACTTGCGAGCAGCCCCGCTCGCGCGCCCACGCGACCGTCATCTCCATTAACCGGCGCGCGATACCGCGGCGGCGGTATTCAGCATAGACGAAGACGCCGTTGACGTACGCAAAGCGCTGATTGAATATCGCCGTACGATAGTTTTCAAGGAAAGAAACGATGGCCATGCCGACCGGCTTCTCGCCGTCGAACGCCAAAAAGAGTTGCGCTTTGCCCTCGCGCTGTTTCGCGGCGAAGAAGGCGCAATAACGATCCCGCCAGTCAGCCGAACGGGCATCAAAGTCGCTTTCATGCTCCACCGACATTTGGTGCCGCATTGCTGCAGCGTACGGATATTCGTCGATGCGAGCGGCGCGCAGTTCAAACGCCGGCTGTTGTTCTAGCGAGCTGTTTTGTAAGGGCATACACCGTTTCCGTGTGCGGTACGGCAACCCCGTACCGCTGTGAAAGTTCTACGACGGCGCCGACGATCGGCTCCAGTTCGAGCGGCTTGCCCGCTTCGAGATCCTGCAGCATCGAGGTTTTGACGTCGGCAATATGCTCGGCCCACTTCAAGCGTTCGTCCGCGTCCACGCCAGGTTCCACTCCGGTTGCGCGCGCGACGCTGAGCGCTTCTTCGATAATCGCGTGCAGCACGGGACGCACGCCATCATCGTGCAGCATTTTTTGCACGGTTGCACGTGTGAGCGCGCTAACGGGATTGAGTCCGGTGTTATTCACGAGCTTTCGCCAAATGAACTTGCGAATGTCGCCCTCGATCGGCGCGTGCATGCCGGCTTTCAAAAATGCGTCTGAAAGCGCCGTAATGCGTGCAGTCGTACTGCCATCCAGTTCGCCGAGCGGATACAACATACCGCCGCTTTGGTGCACGAAGCCGGGCTCGACGATATGACCCGACGCGTGTACGACGCCGCCAATGATGCGATCGTAGGGTATTGTCTTTAGAACGCGCCCACCGGGATCGACGCTCTCTAATGCGCGGTTGCGGTCGTACCAAAACGGCAAGCCGTTCTGCAGTGTAACGAACGCCGTGTTACCGGCAATCGCTTTTTCGAACTGCGGCAGAACGCCGTCCCATTGGTGCGATTTGAATGTGACCAGGACGAAATCGAGGTCCTCGAATTCGCGCAGATCGCTTTCAGCCGGAATGTTGACGGTGAACTCGCCGAGATCGCTTTTCACGCGCAAGCCATTGCGCCGTATCGCGTCCAAGTGCGCCCCGCGCGCAACTGCGAAGACCTCTACACCACTACACGCGAGCGCTCCGGCGATAAATCCGCCAATCGCTCCTGCACCAAAGACCGCTACACGCACGCGCCGTCCGTTCGCCGCATAAAACGTGAGGCCCGCTGCAAAGACAGCGGGCACTCATTCAAACTCGAGGCGACGGGCAGATTTGAACTGCCGAATGGGGCTTTTGCAGAGCCCTGCCTTACCACTTGGCTACGTCGCCACTGTGCACAGCGGGTGGCGGGAATCGAACCCGCGCGTCAACCTTGGGAAGGTCGCAGGCTGCCATTACATCACACCCGCCCACCGAGGGCGACCCCTCCGTTCTCTTTGGCCTGTAGCATGCCCTTCGCCCGAGAGAACACGGTGCCGGAGCGCTTGGTTGCGGTGCCGAATAGCAGAGCCGTGCTCTGGATCTATCACGTTCCGGCGTGGGTGTTGATGCCGGCCGCGACGATCGTGTGTTGCGCGGCGGCAGCCGGCGGACTAGCGCTAACGCGCTGGCGGCTCGCGCGAAACGAGTTGATCACGCACAACGACGTTGCCGGTCCGATCCTCTCAACGATCGGGACGATCCTTGCCGTGCTGATGTCGTTCATGGTGCTCGGCGTGTGGCAAGAGTATGATGGCGCTGCGCAAGACGTTGCGGTCGAAGCCGGGACGCTTTCCGATCTGCATCACCTTGCGGACGGCTTTCCGAATCCATTTCGCGATCAACTGAAAGCGAAAATAGACCGGTATATCGAGCTGGTCATCAACGTAGAATGGCCGGAAATGCGCACGGGCGGGGAAAGCCAAGGGGCGCACGATACGGCGTACCAGATTGAAAGTCTCATTGCGTCGTTCAAGCCGGCGACTTCGGCGCAAAGCACACTGCAAAGCAGCGCGGTTTCGCTTACGCAAAGATTTTTGGATGCGCGGCGGCAGCGCATCCACGACAACGAGCAGAGTATTCCTGTATGGCTTTGGGCTGCGATGCTCTTTATCGGCTTTGTGACGATCGCGTTTTCCTACTACTTCAGGGTAGACCGCCCGCACGCCCAGTACACGATGGTGATTGCCCTGACGTGCGTTATTGCGCTGACTTTCACAGTGATGGCGGAACTCGATTTACCGTTCCGCGGGGACGTCGGCATCTCGCCGATCTCGTTTCAGCGCGCATTCAATACGATTCACAATATCGGGCTGCAGCGATAGCAGCTACGTGCCCAAAATGTTAATTGCGCGCGCCGCAATACCGGCAATGGTTACTAAGGATGTCATTCCTTCAAGCATCATCAGCAGTTTCGCGTTCGGCGTGAGCGCAAACGTGTCCGCCGGACTCAGAGCGGTTGCGGTGTTGAATGCGAGAAAAACGTAATCGAAGAAGCGCGGGCGCCAGTCGAGCAAGCCTGAAAACGGCCGTTCGAGTTGCATTTGGGGAAACAGAAAATCGGCGTGTTTGAAAACGTCTTGCGCCGGTCTATGTACGCGCGCATCGGGCCCGTCGCCGTCGATTTCCCAATACCAGAGCGCATACACAATGATGTTGGTTAACCAAATCTCTACGGCGGCACGTAAGAGATCTTCGCCGCTGAGATTTTTATGGTGGTGCTGCGAGAGCAATTGAATGAACAGCGTTACCACGGTTCCAACGTTGAACGCGTTGAGCAGTGCGACGACGGCAATGGACATCGTTCGCTGCGTAGGCGTCTCTTCGCGGCGTCGCGGCGCGATGATCAAGAGTGGAACGAGTATGACTGCGATGAGGACAGGCATGAGCCAAAGCGGACCGACGATGATCTTCGGCGGCAGCGTGACGTAAAGCACTATCGCGATCAGGGTCGCAATGGCTGCATGCCATCGAGGTTCGTGGTGTGGGGGTGGACGCTCCATGCCGGAACGTTCGCAAGCGTCCGAAGGATTGCATCCTTCGGAACCCCGATGCGGTTGTGGCTCACATGGCTACCGATTTTCGCGATGGTAAGACGTTCCCGCGCCCCGGCCGCATGGCGATGGGCGACGCACTTTGGCTGGCACGCGTGTTCGATAAAGCGCGCGCCGCTGCAAACGACACGATTTACGACTACATCTATCCCTGTCCGATGGACAAAGGTGTTATGGAGCGCTGGGGAATTACGCCGGAGGAGTTCGACGCCGCAATTCAAACGCACACGGGCGACGCCGAGATTCTGGAGTGGCTTCGCTCGCGCGCGACGCCGGAGCAAATTGAAGCGGCGAACCGCTGGCTGTTGGAAGAGAAACTGGAAAACCTGGACCGGCAAGACTCCGAGGAAGGCGTCACCACCAGCATCTGACGCAGGAGGCTTACGTGGGACAAATGATCGAGTTCGCGCGGCCTGACGGCAAGACCGCGCCCGGATATTACGTTGCACCGCAGACCGACGGCGAATCCGCGCCCGCGATCGTGCTCGTCGAAGAGTGGTGGGGCGTTACATCTTGGATTATGGAAGTTGCGGATCGCTACGCGACGCTGGGGTATCGCGTCCTCGTTCCCGATCTGTTTCGCGGACGCACCGCGGCGGTCGGCAGCGAAGCAAATCATTTGATGGAAGGTTTGGATTTTCAGGATGCCTTCTCACAAGACGTGCGTGGCGCGCTGCAGCATGTGAAGAAGACGAGTGAAAAGGCCGGCGTTACGGGCTACTGCATGGGCGGCGCGATCGCGGTGCTTGCCGCGATGCACCTCACAGAGCCCGACGCAGCGGTGATCTTCTATGGATTTCCTCCGGAAAATGCAGGCGATCCGGGCACGATCGAAATCCCCATTCAACTGCATTTCGGCCGGCAGGACGACTTCTTCAAACCTTCCGACGCCGGGCGCTTGGAGCAGCGCCTCAAAGAAGGCAAAGTTCCCTACGAACTTTATTGGTACGATGCAAAGCACGGATTCTGCAATCCGAATCCGGAAGGCGCGGCGGGTCTAGGCCATTACAATCCGGAGGCGTGCAATCAAGCCTGGGAACGTGCGGTGAAATTCTGGCAAAACCATCTGCAAAAGCAGAAGCAAGAAGCGTAAAACGCTTATTGGAACTTCGTGCCGGCGTTGACGGGTGCCGAACGCATTGCGCCCTGAACGAGCCCCCACTTCTGCAATATACGATCGTACGTGCCGTTTTCGATCAGCGTTTTAAGTGCGGTTTGAACGCGATCGCGCAATTCCGGATGGCTTTTCGCAATCGCGATGCCGTAAGGCACCACGCCGAATTGTTGACCGACCACAACATACGCTTTACCACCGCCAATCGTTCGCGCGAGGTGCGCGACGACGGGATAATCGGAGATATGCGCCATCGATTCGCCGTTCGTGAAGTGTTTGAACGCCTCGGCATCAGTGGCGTACGCTAGGACGGAAATCGGTTTAAGACCTACCGAACTGCACGCTTTGGACTGCGCAGCAACCGCAGATTCCTGAGACGTGCCCCGCTGCAGATCGACCTTCATCCCGCATAAGCTTGCGAGGTTATAGATGTGATGCGGGTTACCGGCGTTTACGAGAATACCGCTACCGGCAAGAAAGTAATCGACGAAATCAACCTGTTTTTCGCGTGGACGCGTATCCGACATCGCCGAGATCACCGCGTCAAACGTGCCGCCATTCAATGCGCCCAAAAGATGATCGAAATTGTAATTTTTGAACGAAAGCGTCACGCCCATTTGCGCGGCCAGCGCCTGCGCCAAGTCGTAATCGAAGCCCTGAACCGCGTTCGACTTCGCGGCGTAAAATTCGAGTGGCGCGTATGAGATGTCCGAACCGACGCGCAACGGTTGAGCCGCATTCGCGCCCAAAGGAAGCAGTGCTAAGACAAAAGCGGCAATGCGAAACAGAGGTGTGCTCATACCGCTACTTATCGGCTTGGGAGTAGGGCGGAGTTAGCGTTAGGGTGAAAGCCGTTGTACCCATGACCGATCATCCGTTCCTTGCCGCGTGCCGCCGCGAACCGGTGCCGTATACGCCGGTGTGGTTGATGCGCCAAGCCGGACGCTATCTTCCCGAATATCGCCGCGTTCGCGATCGGTTCTCGTTCATCGAATTATGCCGCGACTCCGATGCGGCGACGCAAGTAACGGTAGACACGGTACGGCGATTGGGCGTCGATGCCGCAATTATTTTCGCGGATATTCTATTGCCGCTCATACCGATGGGCGCCGGACTTCGTTATGAAAAAGGCGATGGGCCACGCATCGAACATATGGTGCGCAGCATGCAGGACGTCGAGCGTCTGCATCCGGTAAGCGTCGAAGACTCTTTGGGGTTTGTCGCGCAAACGGTGCGGCAAGTGCGGCAAGAGCTCGAGGGCGAGGTCCCCGTCATCGGTTTTGCCGGTGCGCCGTTCACCGTCGCGTCGTATGCAATCGAAGGGGGCGGCTCGCGCAACTACGTGCACACGAAAACGCTGATGTATCGCGATCCGAACACGTGGCACCGCTTCATGGATCTCGTCGCAGATATCACCGCGCAATATCTGAACATGCAAATCGACGCGGGCGCGCAGGTCGTGCAGCTTTTCGACAGCTGGGTGGGCAGCTTGTCACCCGAAGATTATCGCACATTCGTGCAGCCGCACACGCGCAAAGTCATCGCCGCGCTCAAGCCGGGTGTGCCGGTCATTCACTTCGGCACGATGACGGGCTCGTTGCTTCCCGACATGCGCGATGCCGGCGGCGACGTCATCGGATTGGACTGGCGCGTCGAGCTCGATGAAGCATGGGCGCGGCTAGGTGACGGTGTTGCGGTGCAAGGCAATCTCGATCCGGTCATGTTGTTTGCCGATGTTTCGGAGATTCGTAACGCGGTGCGCGATATTCTACAGCGCGCGAACGGACGGCCCGGCCACATCTTCAATCTCGGGCACGGCATTCTTCCGGAAACGCCCGTCGATAACGTACTCGCGCTCGTCGATGCGGTGCACGAATACAGCCGCAGATGAAGCGGTACGACGCGATCGTGTTGCTCGGCTTCGGCGGTCCGGAACGTCCGGAAGACATCCGTCCGTTTCTCGATCGCGTTCTGGAAGGAAGACCCATTCCGCGCGAGCGCTATGAAGAAGTCGTCACACATTACGAGCACATGCCTGGCGGGAAGTCGCCGTACAATGCGCACATGCGCCAGCAAGCCGATGCGCTTGCAGTCGAACTGGGCCGGCGCGGAATCGATGCACCGGTACGCATCGCCTACAGAAATGCGGCGCCGTTTGTCGACGACGTCGTGCAGGATCTCGTTGCTTCAAACGCACGAAACGTGCTGGGCGTCATCATGGCGGTACATCAAAGTCCGGCGAGTTGGGATAAATATCAGGCGCTTTCGGATGCAGATTACATCGAACCGTTTTACGAACATCCGCTGTTCGTGAGCGCGAATGCAGAGCGGATACGCGATGCGCTGCAAAAACTTGGGAAATCTTCGTTCGACGGTGTCGGCCTCGTCTTCACCGCGCACAGCATCCCGCAAGCAATGGCCGATCGCAGTCCGTACGTACGGCAATACGAACGTTCCGCAGAGTTGATTGCGGCTGCGGTGGGAGCGCGCGGCTATTCGATCGCCTACCAAAGCCGCAGCGGATCCCCTTCGGATAAATGGCTCGAACCCGATGTTCGAGACGTGCTGAAATCCTTGGCTCAAACCGGGACGACTGAAGTGGTGGTTGCACCGATAGGTTTCCTCAGCGATCACGTTGAGGTGCTCTACGATCTCGACGTCGATGCTGCAAAGACCGCGGCCGGACACGGCATACGCATGCAGCGTGCAGGGGCGCTCAACGATCACCCATTGTTCGTTCGCATGCTGGCGGACCTCATCGAGGAGCGATGCGCCGGGTAGCGATCCTTGGCGCGGGAATCAGCGGCCTTGCGGCTGCGCTCAAGTTGCGTGAGCGCTTCGACGTATCCGTGTACGACGCTGCGGATCGCGCGGGCGGTTGCATCGAAACCGTAAACGAAAACGGCTTTACGCTTGAGACCGGCGCTGATTCTCTTCTCATCGATAAGCCGTGGGGCAAGGATCTGCTCGAACGGCTGCGTTTAAGTGACGCGATCGTTGAGATGTTGCCCGAATACAAGGGCGCGCGCATCGTGCATAACGGGAAGCTGCGTCCGATCCCCCCGGATTTCCGCCTCTTTACGCCGACGTCTCTCGCAGCACTCGTGCGCAGCGGCATTTTCAGTCCGATCGGGCTTGCGCGTGCGGCGATGGAGCCGTTCATTCCACCGCGGAGATCCGAACAGGATGAAAGTCTTGCGTCCTTCGTTACCCGGCGCTTCGGCCCCGAGGTGTTGGACCGCTTGGCGCAGCCGCTCATCGGCGGAATCTATTCGGCCGATCCGTATCGGCTGAGCATGGAGGCGACGCTGCCCCAATTTCTGGAGCTGGAACGCACGCACGGCAGCCTAATTCGCGCAATGCGCGCGATGAAGGGCAACCGCCCTTCGCCAAAGCTCGTGAGTTTGCGCGGCGGTTTAGGTACGATCGTGAGTGCGATTGAAAACGAGTTGGGCAATGCCGTTCGTTTGAACGCGCGAATTGAAAGCGTACGCCGTGAAGCGCAGACCTGGTCGGTTCAGTTTGCGGACGGCACGCAAGTGCAAAGCGAAGCTCTCGTCGTTACGCTGCCCGCGCACGTCGCTTCAACGCTTTTCGTGAATGTCGAACCGCAGCTTGCGGATTTGCTTGCTCGAATTCGTTATAATTCGATCGCCACGATCAATTTGGCATACGAGGCAGGTGCTGTTCCGCAGCTTCCCAAGAGCACCGGCTTCGTCGTGCCGCACAGCGAGGGTCATTCGATTACCGCCGCGACCATAGTGACCCAAAAATATCCGCATCGCGCGCCTGACAATACGGTAGTGCTGCGCGCATTTATCGGTGGCGCATTGCAGCCTGCACTTCTGCAATACGACGATGAGCGATTGATTGCAATGGCGCGCGAAGAGTTCGCCCGTTTGCTTGATATTCGTGGTGAACCGTTATTTGCACGAGTTCGCCGTTGGGAGCGTTTGCTTCCCGAGTATGAGGTCGGACACATACAATTGATTACGGAGATCGAACGCCGAGCTGCGGCGCTGCCGGAACTTGCCTTTGCCGGTTCAGCGTTTCAGGGTGTAGGTATCCCTGATTGCGTTCACAGCGGGGAGCGTGCGGCGGACCGTTTGCTGGGTACTATGTAGGGTGCCTGAAGGAGGTACTATGCGTCAACTACTTGCGCTGGCAGCGCTTGCGGTATCAATGGTGTCCTTTACGGGAATCGCTGATGCCCAAGTGGCAGCGGGCACGGACCTGGCCGGCGTTATCACTCAATCCATCAGTTCAAACCATGCATATGCCGGCGAGCCCGTCACGCTACGAAATGTCAGCTCCGAATCGGGCGGCGTTCGAGGCGCAACGTTGTACGGCACGGTTACAAGCGCGGTGCCCGCGGGACAAGGCCGGCCCGGAAAGGTGCAGATGCACTTTACCAGGCTCGTTCTTCCGAGCGGCGCAACGTATGCGGTAGACGGTGTCGTTTCCGGCATGCAAGCCAATACGAAGAGCAACGCCCTCAAAGAAGTTGGTGGTGCGGTCGGCGGCATGCTCCTCGGCAACATCATCGGTAAAACGATCTTTCATACCGGTATTGGCGGGCTTCTCGGCGCAGCCGGCGGTTTTCTTATCGCGAAGAACAACCGTCAGAACGTCGTGGTCCCGGCTGGAACGGCGGTACGCGTAACGGTACGCTCAGCGCGTCGCCAGGCATCGCACTACTAAACCGGGTTTCTTAGAGTCGCAACGAACATCGGGCGCATGAGCAAGCGCCTGATGTTCGTCTTTTTAGCATGTTTGTTGACGGCACAAACGCCGCCGAATCTTGGCGTACCGCCGGCCGGCGCCGTCATCTCGTATAGCGACCCGGTTATCGCCATCGAACATGTTCGCGTCATCGACGGCACGCTGGCGGCGCCGAGAGAAAATCAAACCGTTGTTATGTCGCATGGACGTATCGCGGCGATGGGCACGGACGCAAGAACGAACGTTCCGCCGAACGCGAAGGTTATCGACGGGCGCGGCTTTACCGTAACGCCGGGATTCGTCGGCACGCACGATCATCTCTATTACGTGAGCAACAACGGCCCGCTGTTTCTCGTGCGCGAGCAGCCATACAGCTTTCCGCGCTTGTATCTGGCAGCCGGCGTAACGACGATCCGCACGACCGGGAGCGTAGAGCCCTACACCGATTTGCGGCTCAAAGGCGAGATCGATCGTGGTCAGCTTGTCGGTCCACACATGGACGTCACAAGCGTGTACATGACGGGCTACGAACCGTTCTTCATTCAGCTCGGTACGCTTCGCAGTCCCGCGGATGCGCGCGAATCGGTTAATTTTTGGGCCAATCGCGGCGTAACGTCGTTCAAACTCTACATGGACATTCCGCCGGACATTGCACAGGCCGTCATCGACGCCGCGCACGCGCGCCATTTAAAAGTGCTCGCGCATTTGTGTTCGATCGGATTGACGAAAGCCGCGCAGATGGGCGTTGATAGCCTGGAACATGGCATCGTAGTGGATACGGAATTCACGCCGGTGAAACACGATGACGAGTGTCCGACGAACGCAGCGGCCGTGCGCGAATCCATCGCGAATTTGGACGTCAAAGGACCAAAAGCGCAGACGCTTATACGAACGATGCTCGCGCATCACGTCGCGCTAAGTTCGACGCTTGCGAACTTCGAAGGTTCGATTCCGCCGCCGATGCGCGTGGAGCAACGTATGTTCGCCTTGCAGGATCGCGAGACGGTGGACGATGTGCTTGCCTCTCGTAAACGCATTGAAAGTCTGCCTGCTGCTCGCCGGGCGCTTTCGCAAAAGGTCTTCGCGAACGAACTTGCGTTTGAAGTGGCCTTCTATCGCGCGGGTGGATTGCTCACGCAAGGACCGGATCCGACCGGTTACGGTGCGACAATCGCCGGTTTAGGCGATCAACGCGACATCGAACTACTCGTGCAAGGCGGCCTTACGCCGGTCGAAGCGATTCACGTAGCGACGCAAAACGGCGCGATATCGCTCGGACGCCAAACACACATCGGTACGATTTCCGTCGGAAAGAATGCCGACATCGTTCTTATCCGTGGCAATCCTGCGCGTAATATTAACGACATTGAAAACGTCGTCACGGTATTCAAAGACGGCGTCGGCTATGATTCGAGGAAGATCTTCGATTCTGTCCGCGGTATCGCAGGCCGGCAATAGAACGCGAAAAGACGAACGCAATCGGTTGCGTTCGTCTTTTTGCACCCGCAAGAGTTGTGATTAGGGTGTCGGCGTTCCCGTACAACCGCTGCTAGGACACGGCGTCGGCAACGCGGCGTCTCCCGAGTGCAGCACGGCTTGCAGGTCGGAGACGATCGTCGCATTAGTGCTCGGACCATCAGGATCCCACTGCGGCGCAGTCGGGAAGAGCGTCGTTCCGGCTTGTTGGAATGTCACCACGTCGCTGATGAGCTTTTTCTCGGCCGCGTTATTTCCACCGGACGTGCGAAGTGAGGCCGTCCAACTCGCGATGGTGTTGAAGTTCCACAGATCGAACGACTGATCGCTGGCATTTTGCGAGTTGTAGAAAATATACAGTGAAGCTGCGGTCGTATACTGATCCGTCACGTTTGACGGCGACAGATACAAGTTATGCGACGGCACGTTTCCAAGGTACAACATCGTCCACGCTTCCGTGTGCGATGAAGCCCCGGCGCCGATCACCATGTAGTTGCGTCCGGGAACTGCCGTGTACGTCGGCGTTGGATTCTGCGGAACCGCCGTAGACGACATCGGCATCGTGTAATTGCCGCTGCCATCGGCGGTCGTCGAACCGGCCTGGCTCGAACATCCGCATGTATAAACGATGCGCGCATTTCCAAGTGCCGTACCGGCGGACATGAGGCCGGTTCCCCCCGGCGTTTCGGACGGCGAAGGACTTGGAGTCGGCGTAGGACTCGGCGTGGCACTTGGATGGCCGCTCGGAATGTTGTTGGGCGGTAACGAGCCGCCGCCGCCACCACCGCCGCCGCCACATGCAGCGAGCAAACAGGAGAAGGCGAACGCTGAAAACAGCGTTAGAAGCGTCTTGGAATGCATAATAGGTCCTCGATAGTGCGGGCTAACTGCCCCTAGTCTGCCAAAGGCTAGCCCGCTTACGAGACGGTCAAGCGGCCCTATGCGGAGGGATTTTTTCCGAACGTCCTTCCCCTCTGGGGCAAGGGTCTCAATCAGAGCGATTTTATAACGTCACGGGCATTTCGCGTGGCGCTGCAAATATGAAGCCGCCGCTTCGAAACGTGCGCGGTCTTCTTCGAGCATACCGATTGCGGTGTTACATGCATTGCAAAGTAAGCCGCGGACTTTGCCTGTTGCGTGATCATGATCAACGCATAGATATTGCAAGAAGCGATCTTCGTAGCGTGATCGCTTCGCGGAAACGCATTTCGTCCAATGCCGACGGCAAATCGCGCATCGCTCTTCCTGTCGCTTCAGAAGATCTTCGAGATGGTCTAAGGATACGCCGTAGGTACGCAGGATATACGAACGCCGCTGGTTCTCTCGGCGAACTCCGCTGTTGCGATAATATTCTCGTCCCCACAGGTTGTGACAATTGAGGCATCGCGTTGCGCCGCTTCCGATGACAACCTTAATTGCCCCGCACTTCCCGCAAGCGAGTGAACGTTGTCTTGGCATGAGGACATATTCGCCGGCATAGCAAGCGAGCCCGCCGGCATAACCAACGGGCCCGTGAAGTCTGCCAAGGGCGAGAATCGAACTCGCGACACCGCACTTTTCAGGCGCGTGCTCTACCGACTGAGCTACCTTGGCATATCGCCGTCACGGCGACCGCCCTGGGTTCTCTGCGCAGGCCTCTTCCCCTTGTCGGAAAAACGTCGGCGCGTGAGTGCTACTTTATCAACACTCGACGCCTTCGCGGCCGTCGATATTCGAACGGGGACAATTATCGCAGCTGAGCCATTCCCCGAGGCTCGCAAACCAGCATACAAGCTTACGATCGACTTCGGCGACGAGATTGGTATGAAACGATCCAGCGCGCAACTTACGTCGTTGTATACGCCCGAACAGCTGGTGGGCAAGCAAATTTTGGCTGTCGTCAATTTTCCGCCAAAGCGCATAGCCGGCTTGCCTAGCGAGGTGCTTGTGCTGGGCGTACCGGACGCGAACACCAACGTCGTTCTCGTTACGCCGGAGCAGCCCGTCGCTAACGGCGTACGCCTCTACTAAAAATGCGGAAGCCGCTCGCGATTCTCGCGGCGGCTTCGGCATCATGCCTTATTCAAGGGCCTACTCCTCGTTGAAGTTTTCGTTATACAGCATCGTCCGCGGACGATTTGTGTCCTGCGCTTCCTCGTCGTCCGTTTTTGGACGAGCGTCGCGCGGTTCGTCTACCCACTGAGGCCCTAATCCAAAGTCCCGTGGGTCATCGCCGTACATCGTTTTACCTCTACGTGCATCTCTATTTTACTGCGAAAAATCCACGGTGAACAAGTACGATCCGGGAACATTTTTGCACTTGACTTCTTCGGGTGCGTAGCGGCTCTCGCGTGCCGCGGCAAGGGCAGCTTGATCGAGTTCCATCGTACCAGCCGATTCATACACCGACACACCGCGTACGTTGCCCTCGGCATCCAGGTCGACGCGAATTTTTGCAGTTGTTCCCGTTTGCGGAACGGTATCGGGAACCGCCGGTGGCTGAACGAACGTCGTGCGCGCCGGCACATCAGGTGCGCTGCACGCCGGTTTCGGCGTTTCAGTTGGTTGCGGCGTTCCGCTAGGACCGGTATCCGGGCCGGGAGCTGAAGTCCCAAAATCCTCGGGACCCGGCGTTCCCGGCGCAGCGGATGGAACTACGAGGACGACGCCTTTCGTGTTGTTGCGGCGTCGCGCGATGTGCGGCGTGTGCACGACGGGACGGCGTGCTTGCAGTTGCGATCGCGTTTCTATTTTCGGATGGACGACACGCGGCGGTGGTGTCGGTTTCGGCGGAATGATGTGTACGATGATTGCGGGCGAGGGTTTCTCCGGCGCTTGCGCTTCGACGCCCGGCGGATGGACGAGCATTGCGACGATAAAATGCACCGCGAGCGATGCGGCCAGCGCGATGCGAATGACACGGCCATTCGAACTTGCTTTCATAACCGCAAAACAACGAATGGCAGAATGCTGTGACTACATCGTCACACATGCGCGAAATGCCGCGTTACGAAGTTACGCGAAGATCACGCACTTCTGCGTATCGCCGTTACAGTCGCACGCCAAAAGACTTTGAAGTCGCCGTTTCATCGCGGTGGCGCTCTCGATTAGCTCGTCAAGTTCCTCAATACGGCGCTGGACTTCGGCATGACGATCGTCCGCAGCAAGGCCGCGAATCGACACACCACTCTCGCGCAGGAAGCGTAAGACTTTCAGTTCATTGACGGCCGTCGCGTCGTAGTCCCTCACGCCGTTTTTGCGGCGCGGCGGCGGTAAAATTCCGGCGGACTCGTAAAAGCGGATGGCCGACGGTGCGATGCCGGCTGCCTTCGCGAGTTGTCCTATCGTCATCTCTGCCATACCCCTTGACTTAAAGTTCACTTTAAGTCCTACGCTTGCCGTTATGAAACAGGTTCAATTCTACACCAAACCGGCATCGCGGGCATTGGGTGCAACCGCTGTATCGGCAGTAACGCATGTTTTTGGCGCGCTCACGTGCGCGACGTGCTGGGCGATCTTCGGTCCTGCGTTGGGGCTTATGTTCGGATCCGCGGGAACCGCATTTCTCGCCATGCTTCGGCCGTATGCGCCTATTGCGATTGTCCTTTCGGCAATTGGCCTCTCGTATAGCGTGTACACGCTCGTTAAGAGCCGCGATGCTTCCTCAAAACTCCCCTATCGCATGGCTGCGGCGTTTACGATTCTCTCGGTAATCGGCTGGGCCGGTTCCGCGGCCTACACGTTCGTAACGCTAGTAAAAGGTTGATAACTGATGTACGAACCCAAGCCCATAATCTGCACGCTCACGGATGAGGATCTCAAAAGCAGAAAGACCACGTGGCGAGAGGTAATGCGCACCTCGGTTTCGGACGTTCGCGAGATCGCCGATGGATATACACTGATACTCGGTACCAATAACGATATCGAAGCCGTTCGGCAGCTGACGCGAGCCGAAAGCGCCTGTTGTGAATGGATGAGCCTCGAACTGTCAGAAGGTGCGCCTTCGACGTTAAAGATTACATCCGAATCACCCGGAGGCAAAGCCGTGATCAAAGAGATGCTGGCACTCTAACGGCGGCCGGGCCCCGCTATTTGTGTTTGACTTGCATCACGGCGCGCGGCCCCATGGACGAGATTTCTACTATCGTCTCGCCTTTGGCGATCGCGTAGTGATGAACGCCCTTAGGAATGGAATAAAAGCCGTCCACTGGAATCGCGGTTGTCTTTGCTGCGTTCAGCGTATCGCCGAACCCAAGCAGAAGTGTGCCCTGTAGTACGGTGACGTTTTCGACTGCGTTATGAAAATGTGGAGTAACTTTGTAGCCATCCGGTGATTTTATGCGGATTACGAACGGACCGGGCTTGCTAGGATCTCCATAGACTACCGCGATCATTTGTCCGGCCGTCGCTCCAGTACCGGGCTGCCATTTGAGATTGTTCGGCAACATAATCGTCGGAGCTGCGTGAACATTGCCCACGCTCGCGATGAGTGTCGCTGAAAAAACAACCGCAGCAAGAATCTGCTTCATAAATAAGTGCTCCTACGGGAAGAGACCATAGACGGACTCAGCATTTTACTGTATCACGCGCAAGACTGCAGTAAAAAGAAAAA
>CAZHGH010000069.1:0-16216 GCA_964531205.1 uncultured bacterium | reverse complement strand
GCCCGACGATCGTTCGCATGGACAGCGAGGCCATTCAACGGCTCTTCAAGCGAATCTAGGAGTCTAACGTGGGCGTCGGCAGCGAACGCAACAAAGCATGCTTTTGTGGTTCTGGACGTAAGACAAAGAACTGTCACGGTGTCGGGACGCAGACACGCCCGCTGCATGACGCGGTAGTCCGCGTGCCCTGGCAGAGTCATGGCACCACTGCTTTCATTCATAATCCGCAGTACGTCGGAGAAGACGGGCACGGAACATTCGATTGTTATATAAGATGCGCCGTCGCCGGAGACTATCGGGAATGCGTACCGGAGCCTATCAACGACCCAAAGCAATACACCGTGGCGGGAGATTCACAGTTTATCTTTATACCTAAGCCAGGCCTTACGCTTGGAATCGGCGTCGAAGATATTGGGCGTTATGAGACGGTTTTTCACAGCAACGCTGAAGGTCGCCTTGGCGGCGTTGAAATTCGCGGAATTTCGGCGCCCACTTCAGGTTGGGCATTGGGTGCAGCGATGACCGTTTTCAATAAATTCGCTTGTGTGAATTCGGTGGTTAAGCAAGCTCCGCTTAATTACGCCGCCGCCCTATTAATGTCCCGACACGATGGCAGATGGACTGCGCTTGTACGGACCGGTTTTCCGATCTCTACTATAGACTTTGGGAACTATCCTCAACCGAGCGTAGTAGCAACGATGTTCGGGCATGTCATTCTAGAGGCTATGCGTGCGGAATCACCCCATTACGAAGTCCTCTGCTACTACAAGATCGGGGAATACGTCAAAGAGAAGAGAGGGCGGCTCATTGCCGCGTTGCGCGAGCGTGGCCTGGAACCTACACTAGAGAAGCGCCGCATTCCATCGGATCCGTTCGCGCAAGTTTGTCCCGATTATGTGGACCTGAAGTTGTTTGATGCTCTATCTAAGGTGAATGAGAGAGCTCGGCGATTTGTCGCTCATTTGCTTCCTGAAAAAGACGGTCTGGTGCCGAATACGTTTTATGGTGACGAAGAAGCAAAGAAGATGAGCGTTGTAGCGCGTTACGCAATTAATCAACTGCTTCAGGATTTTGAAATCGACACGGTTCGGCTCATGGATTCGGGTGTTACCGTCTCTCAATTCGCTGAGCTAATGGAAATCCACCGTGAGCCTTCGGAGCAGGGACTAATGGATTTAGGGGCTTAAATGCTTCAAAACGCACATCATTTTAAAGTCACGACAACGTGGACCGGCAACCGCGGCAGCGGCACGTCCGGTTATCGCGCGTACGGTCGCGATCATGAGATTGTTGCCGAAGGAAAGCTCGGCACAATTCCGGGCTCGTCATCGCCGATCTATCGCGGCGACAAAGACCGTTACAATCCCGAAGAGTTGCTGATCGCAGCGCTTTCGGCATGCCACATGCTGTGGTTCTTGCATCTGTGCGCCGATGCGGGCATCGCCGTGACGGAGTATCGTGACGAAGCTCACGGCGATATGCAAGTGAACCCCGATGGGTCGGGGCAATTCAACGAGGTCGTGCTGCGGCCGGTCGTTCGTATCGAGGACGCATCACGTGCGACCGCGTTGAAGGCTTTGCACCATCGCGCGCACGATCTTTGCTTTATCGCTCGATCGGTGAATTTTCCGGTGCGCTGCGAACCACGCACGGAGACGTGAGCGACGCTTCAGGGGTTTTGATTCTCGCCGGACCCACTGCATCCGGCAAAACCGATCTCGCAATTGCGCTGGCGCGCCGTTTCAACGCGGAAATCGTAAGCGCCGATTCCCGCCAGATCTACCGCGACATGCCCATCGGCACCGCCGCGCCCACAGCGGATCAGCTTCAAGCAATTCCGCATCACCTCGTCGGTTTTCTCGATCCGCGCGAACGCTATTCCGCCGCGCGTTTTTCCGCCGATGCCGTGGCCACAATCAAGGAAATTCACGCGCGAGGAAAACGCGCGATCGTCGCAGGCGGGACCGGATTTTACATTCGTGCACTTACGGGTGCGGTGGATTTAGCACCGCAATTCGACGAGAGTGTGCGAGCGCGTTTGGCGTACGAAGCCCGTCTGCACGATGAAGATTTCTTGTATAACTGGCTGGTGGTGCGGGACCCACGTCGCGCAGCGATGCTGCATGCGGGCGATGCGTATCGCGTTTTGCGCGCGTTGGAAATCGCGCTCGCACCGGAATCCACGCTTCGCGAAACGCCCATACAATCGCTCGTGAGAGAGGACATTCCGTTCCTGAAAACGTTTCTCAAAATCAACGAAGCGGAGCTCGACAAACGCATCGAGCGCCGCACCGCCTCAATGCTTGCAAACGGGTTAGTAGAAGAGGCAGAACGCGTCGGCGAGGACGCCGTCGCCGCAAACGCAGTCGGCTATCCGCAAGCGTTGGCGTATCTGCGTGGCTGGTGTACGCGCGAGGAAATGCAAAAGCTGTTGGTGCGCGCAACGCGCCGTTACGCAAAACGCCAGGCGACATGGTTTCGCAGCGAACCCGATACTGTATGGGTCGAAGCGCCCGCGATTGAGCAGGCGGCAAGGGAAAAGCTCGGCTGGGTTTGAAGCCCGCGTCATGCCGGGAAGCCTGCAAGACACGTATTTGGCCGAGATTAAGCGGCAGGGCGTGCCTGTAACCGTTTATCTGGTGAACGGTTTTCAATTGCGCGGGATCGTAAAAGGGTTCGATCCGTTCACGATTCTGATTGAATACGAGCGCAAAACACACCTCATTTACAAGCACGCGGTTTCCACGATCTCGCCGCAAGGCGCCTTTGCCGGCCTGTCCGAAACTGCGCCCGCTCCGGCACGGGATGCCGAGGTAACATCCGGATAATGCCCTCCGTCGCCGTGACGAAATTGCACGGCACGTTCAACGATTTCGTGGTGCTCGATCAGCGCCAACCCGAACAGCCGAAGGTCGACGACGTCTTTTCGTTTGCACGCAGCGTCTGCGATCGGCGAGGCGGTGTCGGAGCGGATGGTCTGCTTGTGTTGCTTCCCTCGCAGCGAGCTTATGCGCGAATGCGTGTTATCAATGCTGACGGCAGCGAGGCGGAGATGTGCGGTAACGGCATGCGGTGCGCAATCCGTTACTTGAGCGAACGCGGTGAAGGCGAACATTTTCGCATCGAAACGCTCGCCGGCATCATCGTCGCAGACGTGCTTGAAAAGGGTGAGTCCTACGAAGTCCGCTTGAATCTCGGCGTTCCTTCGTTCGAAGAACGCGCGCTGCCGTTTCCTATGGCCGTGTTTGTCTCTATGGGCAATCCGCACGTCGTAGTCTTTGAGAAATCGCTCGACGCAATCGATATCGTTGAAACCGGCCGGAGCATGAGCGACGTCAACGTGCACGTCGTCGTACCGGTAGGCCGTCATCGCCTTGACGTGCGCCATTACGAACGCGGCGTCGGATTGACGTATGCGTGCGGCACCGGCGCCGCTTCGGCAGCGGCCGCTGCGATGAAATTGGGGCTCGTAGATTCGCCCGTCGACGTGCATGTGCCCGGCGGCCGTTTGCGCGTCGAATGGGACGGCGTCAACGAAGCGTACCTCACCGGTCCCGCGGTGCGCGTGTTCGATGCGGAAGTGGAAGACGTTCGTGCAGTCCCCGTCTAACGAACTCGGAACGTCCGTGCGCGAAGCGTTGGAAGGTGACGCGCAGCGCATCGTCTCGCTCGCGTTGCAACTCGGTTACGAAGTGCCGCTTGCACACGTCCAAGAATTTCTCCGTCGTGCAGATCCAGATCGCGCATTGTTTGTTGCGGTCGTTCCGCGCGTCGGCGTTATCGGCTGGATCGGAGTAGCCGAGCGGCATGCGCTTCTCTCAAACCGTCGCGCGGAGATCGAAGGCTTGGTGGTAGAAGACGAGTATCGCGGTAACCGCATCGGCGAAATGCTCCTCGCTGCGGCAGAGGCGTGGGCTCGCCGCCGGGGCTGCACCATGTTGCGTTTGCTTTCGAACGTCGTTCGAGAGCGGGCGCACGAATTCTACCGGCGTTTGGGGTACGACGTTCTCAAGACGGAATACGTTTTTCAAAAATCGCTATGATCGGTTTAGCGTACTGCGACAAAGCGGGGCGCATCTATTACGACGAGACGTGCGAACCCCTCGCTGACGGCGGCATCGTGCGCACGGTGCACCGTGACGAACTCATCCCCGCTCCGCCGGGAACGATGCCGATGGTTTTGCCCGGACGGCGTCCGCTGCTTCGCGACGGAGTACCGGCGCGGCGCTTGACGCTCGCGGTGATGCTGCCGGCAGGGTATACGCGTCTGCTCCTTCCGGCGTATGCGCGCACGGCCGAAGCACCGGCGTTGCCGCTCTTCGGGTACACGTTCGCGTGCGTAGTTGACGATGAGCTGCATGTTGCCGCAATGCGTACCGATGAAAGCGAGGACTGGCAACCGCGCCATTTTGACGAAGGCGAACTCGACGCAATCCTCGAGCGGCGCATCGAGTCGGATCGTTTAAATCGCGTGCTGCGTCAAGTGGCGCTGTGTTCGCGCGAATATGGATGCTTTACCGCGCAAAACGTCTTTCTCGAGCGCGGCGAAGCGGCACTTCCCGTATCCCCCAAATGCAATGCGCGCTGCGTCGGCTGCATTTCCGAACAGGATCCGGAAGCCGGATTGCCCTCGCCGCAAGTGCGGCTCAATTTCGAGACGACGCCCGAAGAACTTTCGCGCGTGGCAATTCATCATTTGGAACGCGTTTACGACGGCATCGTGTCGTTCGGACAAGGCTGCGAAGGTGAACCGTTGCTGCGCTCGATTACAATCGCCAAAGCCATCGAACAAATCCGCGATGCGCGCGCCAACGGCACGATCAATCTCAACACGAATGGCAGCATGCCGTCGGCGCTCAAACGCTGCATCGACGCCGGTTTGCAAGCGGTGCGCGTCAGCCTCAATTCGTTCCGGCCTGAGGTTTACGCGGCCTACTACCGCCCTGCCGGATATACGCTCGAAGACGTATTTGAATCGATACGAGTCGCTTCCCAGCGCGGCTTGCGTGTTTCGTTGAATCTTTTGACGCATCCGGGCGTTACGGATGAAGAATCGGAACTGCGCGCGATGAACGAACTGCTGCGGGAAGTCCGCGTCGACATGATTCAAACGCGGACGCTCAACATCGACCCCGAATGGTATTTCGAGACCGTCGGACGTCCGGCGAATCCGCTGGGAATGCGCGCTGCAATCCAGGCTATTCGTGACGCAGGAGTGCGCGTCGGCAACTTCACACACACCCACTAATGCAGCTTTGGCACATCGCCGCGCTTCTCGTTGTAGGAATCGTGGTAGGCGCGCTTTTTCCCGGACGCATTGGCGGATTGTTCCCGGCGGCGACGCTGTACATTTTTCTACCCGCGCTCATATTCGAGGCGGCATGGTATTTGGATCTGCACGTCATGCGCCGGACGTGGAAACCCATCGCGCTTTTGGCGGTCCCAGGCGTTGTCGTTACTGCAACGATCATCGCAGTTGCAACACACTACATCACCGCGCTTGCGTGGGGGCCGGCGTTGCTTTTGGGCGCTATTCTCAGCGCTACCGATCCGGTCGCGGTCGTAGCGATCTTCCGCCGGTTACAGGTTCCAAAGCAACTCGCTACGATCATCGAGAGCGAGTCGCTGCTCAATGACGCAATTGCCGTCGTTCTCTATCGCGCCACGCTTGCGGTCATTCTGCTTGGCGCGAGCGCGCGAGTTTCAAATACGATCGTAGCCGCCATCGCCGGTGTAGTTATCGGGATATTGCTCGGCGTCGCCTTCGCATACGTTGCCGCATTCGCTCTGCACAACAGGATAAATCCGATGATACAGACCGCCGCCACACTGGCAGGCGCATACGGTGTGTACGCGTTAGCGGAGCACTTTGGATGGTCCGGGATCTTTGCGGTACTGACTTTCGGCATCGCGCTCAGAGAGCTGGAACGAAACATCCTTACGGTCACGTCAGCGGAAGAAGTGGCCAAATTTTGGGACTGGGCCGCGACGGCGGCGAACATCGTGTTGTTTTTTCTGATCGGCGCGTCGCTCGACTTTACGCGACTGCTCGACGTTCTGCCCGTTATCGCCGTGACAATTGCGGCCGTTGCCGTCGCGCGAGCCGTCGTGGCATATGGAATACTGCAGTTCGCACGAAAGAGCGTCGGCCGCGTGTGGCAGTCCGTCGTTCGCATGGCGGGAATCCGCGGCGCGCTTTCGCTCGCACTGGCGCTAGCGACGCCGCGCCTTTTGGCTCAGCGCTCGATCATCGTAGACGCGACGTTTGCGGTCGTCGTTCTTACGATTCTGACGGGGTCGCTGACGCTGAACCGGCGGCTTGCGAGTTTACCGCTCGAGGAAAACTAAGCCGGCGAAACGATCGATTTGCTGATCGTTTCCAGGATGATTTCCGTCGAAGAAATGACGGTGACCGGCTGATCGGGATCGAGCGATTCGAAAATCATCTTGTTCGCGGGGTTATTGACGCGTGCAATGCATCGCGCTTTCGAGCTCTTTTTCGTAATCAAGCAAACGACCAGGTTGTCTTCGTCGTCCCCCGTATCGGCAACCACGACGTCCGCGCGTGAAACGCCCGCCTGTTGGAGAACGAGGGGATCGCAGCCGTCGCCGACGACCGCGACTTTTTGCTCGACGAGTTGCTCGAGCATGCGCGCTTTGCGCTCCTCTTTCTCAACGGTCACAACCTCATGACCTTGATTGAGCAGCGCGCGCGTTAAATTGGATCCGACTTTTCCGCCGCCGACGATGAGTACGAACATTTATGCCGTCAATTTGCTTGGGACCGGTGCTTGGAACATTTGCGCGAATTCGCTGATCGCATCAGGTGCGACAATCGCGTTTATTTCGTCGCCTTCGCTCAAAATCGTATCGTCGGCAGCCACGCGCACCGTCTTACCCGTGCGAATAGCTGCGATGCGTATGCGCCCGGGGCGTTCGAATTCAGAAACGCGTTTACCGGATTCGGAAGCGCGGACCGTTGCGGTAACCGATGTTACCTTGCCGAAATCAAATGATTGCAGCGTGTCCCACGGCGCCTCCATCAGCATGTCGCGAATCATCTTCGCGCCTACGGTCGTCGGGCACACGGTGTCGATGCCCAGATCCCGGTACATCATGCCGCGGGCCGGGTCGTAAATCCGTGCGACGATTTTTTTGATGCCGAACATGCGCTGCGCGATGAGCGCGCCCATGATATTGCGGTTGTCGCCCTGCGTGACTGCGATGAAGCCGTCGGCCGTTTCCGCGCCGGCACGCTTCAAAACATCGTAGTCGATGCCGGTGCCCACGACCACATGGCCATTGAAACTTTGTCCCAGCCGCTTAAATGCGCCCGGGTTTTCGTCGACCACGATGACTTCGTGTTTGTCAGCGTCGAGAAGTTTTGCGAGAGTGGAGCCGACACGGCCGCACCCGACGATGAGGTATCTCATGCTGTTTGGCTTGTGGACTTCTGATTGCCGCCGAACCGTTCCCCTCCGGCAGGAGGGCCCGCCGAACGCCCGAACCAATGGGAGTTTTTCCGGGGCGTGGCTCAGCTTGGTAGAGCGCTTCGTTCGGGACGAAGAGGTCGCTGGTTCAAATCCAGTCGCCCCGATATTCACCCCGCCGCAAGTTAACGAATTGTTTTCAAACTTCAGTCCAGCGTCGGGGCGCGTGCTGCGCGCGGCCGAACAAGAGTGCCGTAATCACAATCATTATTACGTCGGAGTCGAACATCTGCTCGTCGCTTTGCTCGAGGAGCACGATCCGTCTATTTCCGAACGTCTGAGCGCCGAATCGATCGATGCGGGCGAGATTCATGCTGAGGCACGGCGTGCACTCGGTACCGGCGAAGATCGCCTCTGGGAAGGCATCCTCGTAACTCCCCGTTTACGTAAAATCGTCGCTTTAGCGGGACAGCGAGCAGGCGAGCGTGCAATCGAACCGGTCGATTTGCTTGTGGCCATCCAGGATGAGGGCGGAAGCTTGGGCGCAGAGATTCTGCGTCGCGCGAAGGCGCGAAACACGGCGACGGCGCCAGAGTAAGGAACTTCGTGCACGGCCTCACCGACTTTTTCTTGAACTTCATTCACCACGCCGGATACGCCGGATTGTTCGTTGCGATGACGCTCGCGAATATCGGTGCGCCGGTCGGCAGCGAAATTATTTTGCCGGCTGCCGGCGTTGCGGCGCAAAAAGGCGCGCTCTCGAACGTTTGGCTGGTTATCGTCGTCGCGGTGTTGGCCGAACTCTTCGGCCAGAGTATCGGGTACGCGGTAGGACGATTCGGCGGCCGTCCGTTTATCGATCGCTACGGCAAGTACGTGCGGTTCCATCATGCGGAACTGGAAAAAGTGCACGGGTTCTTCGAGCGCTACGGGAAGTTCGCGATCTTCATTTGCCGGTTCGTGCCGGTGATCCGCGGCATCGTCGGCATTCCTGCGGGCATCGCCGAGATGCCGCTGGCTCCGTTTTACTTTTGGACGTTTCTCGGCTCGCTTATCTTCTGCGGCGGCTTGGTGTTGGCGGGCAACGCGCTGGGAGCGCACGCAAACGAAGTCATCGACGCCGGCCGGAAATATGCATTGGCGATCGCAGCACTCGCGGCTGTGACGGCTGCGGTGGTTTTCTACGTGAAGAACCGCCGCGCGAAGAAGCAAATCGCCTAAAGAACGCGCCGGCGTCAGCCGCCGTACGGCTCCTTGGAATCGACGGAGGGCGTGGGGTAGCATCACAAAGCCATGCAAAACACGCCACACTTGTTTGGAGAAACTCTCGCCCAAACGCAAACTTGGCTTCATCAAATTCGCGAAGAGATGGGCGGATGGATGCCGGACGATTACGCGCTGCAGTCGTTACGCGCGGCGTTGCACGCCTTGCGCGATCAGTTAACCGTCGATCAAAGTGCGCATCTATCGGCGCAACTGCCGATCCTCGTTCGCGGTATTTATTTCGAGCAATGGGTGCCCAGCCAGACACCGGCACGCGACCGGCACGAAGAGATCTTTCTTAGCCGGATTCCACCGTACTTTGCCGGCAAAGAACGTGCCGTCGATCCAAAAGACATCGTTCGCGCGGTCTTCAAAGTGCTGCACCGGCACATCTCTGAAGGCGAGAGCGAGAAGATCTACAACACGCTTCCGAAAGACATTCGCCGGCTTTGGCCTGCGCAAAAGGTTTATGGCGAAATCGAAGCGGTCGTGCCGTCCACGCCGGACTTAGCGTAGTCCGTCGTAGCGGTCACGTTCGAGCCAACGCAATACCGCTTGCCTGCGGCGTTCGATACTGTCCGCCGTTGCGGAAGCGATCGGACCGCCGAATCGCTGATTGAGCGTTGCGTGAATGAGCCGGTGCTCGACGCGAAAACGCGAACTGGCCAGCGAGACCAACGCTTGCAGCGCGCGGCGGGCGCTCTCTTTTTCTTCGGAACGCGTGAGCGCCATAGCCGGAACAGCTTCAAGCTCCCGTTCTGGTTCGGGAGCGTGCGTTTCTTCTTGCAGCAGCGCTAATGGATTGAACAGCGGACCGTAGTCGAGAACGCGTTCGCTGTCGAGATGCGCGCTGATACCCGCAAATTGGCTTTGGACTTCGCCCCGCTCCGTTTGCACGCGAACCGCGGCGGCGAGTTCATCGAACTCTCGAGTCGCCTTTAAATAGGCGCGGACGTCATGCGTGACGCGCGACGCGAGTTCGCGAAGGCGCGGATCGTCCGGCAAATACACATACGCGTGCTGCTTGCCGCCGGCGCGTTGCGTACGCACGAAGCGTCCGCAGAACTGGCGGAAGTACATTTCCGTGTTGACATTGCTTGCGAACATGCCGACACGCAGACGCGGAATATCGACGCCTTCGGAGATCATATGAACGGCGACAATCCACGGATCGCGCGATCGCGCGAAGGCGCCGATACGTTTGGACGCGCCCTCCTCATCGGAAACGACGACTGCGGGCTTCACGCCGATACGCGCATGCATGAGGTCCGCGATGAAGCGCGCGTGTTGCTGATTCATTGCAACCGCAAGACCGCCGGCCTCGGGGTGCGAACCGCTTCGCAACTCCGTCAGCTTGGCGTGCGCTTTCACAATGACGTCGCCGACCCAGCTCTCCTGCGTAAGCGCTGTGCGGAGACGTTCGCTTTGCTGCACGCGCGAGCGCAGGGCGGTTTCGAACGTTGCCTCGATGATTTCGCCGTCCGCGCTCACCCATTCGGCGTAACCGCCTTGCAGCGGAAACACCAGCGGACGGCACACGCCGTCCCGCAGTGCTTGTGTGTAATCATATGCGTAATCCGCCTGCGACTCGCCGCGGTGATACGACACGAACGGAATCGGCGTGCCGTCGCTCCGAAACGGCGTGCCGGACATGCCGACGCGATAGCGCGCACGTCCAAACGCCTCGCGCAACGCATTTCCCCACGTGGCTTGATCGCCGGCATGATGGATCTCATCCATAATTACGAGTGTTGGAACGCGGCAAAGCTCGCGATACACGAGCGGCGCGAAGGCGAGTTGTTGATACGTGATGACGGTTCCGTGCATGTCCGGAGCGAGCGTTCCCGCGGCGTTATCGAAACGCGGATCGAGCGCGATTCCGGCACCGGCCATCGCCGACGCAAGCTGGCTCTTCAGATGCTCGCGCGGCACCACGGCCAAAACGCGGCGCACGTCGCCTTCCGTTAAGAGTGCGTGTGCCAGTCGCGTGGCGAACCGCGTTTTGCCTGCGCCGGGGGTGGCGACGATGAGCGCGTCTTCCGGACGCGACGCACACCACGCTTCAAACGCTTCCCGCTGCCAACGCCGCAGCGGCAGCCTCCATGCTGAACGGAACTCCATGCGAAGCGGGCGTGTTTCGGAGTGTTCGGGGCTCACGCCTCGAAGGAAAAACGAACGCACATGACCACGGCTGAAAATAAGCCCCTTGCTCAGACCCTCAGTCAGATTCCGGACGTGCCCGGCGTCTACATGATGCTCGATCGCAACGGCGACGTATTGTACATCGGAAAGGCGGTTTCGCTTCGAAACCGCGTGCGTTCGTATTTCCAGGACAGCGCCGCGCACCACATCCGCACGCAAGCGATGGTCGAGCGGGTCGTGGACGTACGCACGATCGTCGTTACGAACGAAGTCGAAGCGCTTATTCTGGAAGCTAATCTCATCAAGCGATACCAGCCGCCGTACAACGTGCGGCTGCGCGATGACAAGCGCTATCCGTACTTAAAAGTTACGAACGAGGTCTTTCCGCGCGTCGTTTTTACCCGCGTGGTGAAAGACGACGGGGCGCGCTACTTCGGTCCATATACGAACGCGCACGGTCTACGCGAACTTATCGATCTCGTTCGCTTAGTGTTTCCGCTGCGCACGTGCCGCGAGCCAATCGAAAACGGCGTGCGCCGCCGTCCTTGTCTGCAGTACCACATCAAACGGTGCCTTGCACCGTGCGTGGGATATCAATCGCAAGAAGACTACGCGCACATGGTGGAAGAAGTCGTGCTCTTCCTCGAAGGCAAGCAAGACTCTCTGTTGCACCGCCTGCAAGACGAGATGGTCCACTCGGCAGAAAACTACAACTTCGAAACCGCCGCTCGCATTCGCGATCGCATTGTCGCGGTGCGCCGTGTCACGGAAGAACAAAAAGTCGTGTGGCGTTCGCGGCTCGATATGGATTTAATTGCCGTAGCGCGTGCGCAAGGTCAAGCCTGCATGCAAGTCTTCATGGTGCGTGGCGGCAAACTCATCGGACAAGAACACTTCATCCTCGACGGCGTGCACGACCAAACCGACGCAGAACTCTTCAGCGAGTTTCTCAAGCAATTCTACACCGCGCGTACCGCTGGAGCGCCTGAACCCGCAGGCGTCTCGCCGCTGGCACATTTGCGTGCCGCGCGCGATAATGTCGCGCCGGTGCCTGTGAAATCGCGCCGTTCGCGCGGAAGCGCGAGCGCGATTCCAAAGGAAGTGCTGGTGCAGGCGCTCCCGGGCGACGCGAGCGTTATCGAGAGTTGGCTTACGGAAACTAAAGGCGTGCGCGTGCGCGTGCTGGTGCCGCAGCGTGGCGATCGGGCCGATTACATGCGTCTCGTGCAGAAGAACGCCGAGCAAAACCTGAAGGCGTTTCTCGCGCATCAGGAAGTGCAGGAAACCGCGCAAGCGCGCTCGCTCACGGAACTTGCCGACGCCCTGGAGTTGCCGGAACCGCCGCACCGCATCGAATGTTACGACATCTCGAATATTCAGGGGACGAACCCGGTGAGTTCGATGGTCGTGTTCGTCGAAGGGCGTGCGAAAAAGAGCGATTACCGTAAGTTTAAAATTCAGTACGATAAGGGCCCGAACGACTTCGCGATGATGCAGGAAACGTTGCGGCGCCGCCTGCGTTACCTGCGCGCGCGTACTGATGATGAAGTTACGCCGGAGCAGCAAGAGCTCGCGAAAAAAGAAAAGTTCAATCGCAAGCCCGATTTGCTGCTGATCGACGGTGGAAAAGGTCAGTTGAACGCGGTGGTCGAGGTCATGGAAGAACTCGATATGACCGGCATTCCCGTCGCCGGTTTGGCAAAGGAACACGAGTGGCTGTACGTGCCCGGTCAATCGGAGCCTATCGTGCTGCCACCCAACTCGGCCGCCCTGCACCTCGTAATGCGCATCCGCGACGAAGCCCACCGGTTCGCTATTAGCTATCACCGGCAGCGCCGCGGGAAGGCGATGGTACACTCTGCGCTCGACGCACTGGCAGGTGTCGGCCCGGTCCGCAAGAAGCGCTTGCTTACCGCATTCGGATCGCTCGCCGCGATTAAACGCGCGAGCGTCGACGAACTTGCGGCCGTCAAAGGGATGACGCCCGCCTTGGCCGCTAAGGTCAAGGCCGCTTTAGGAGAGTAACATGCACTTTCTCTTGCGGCTGCTCATCAACGGGATCGTGTTTTACGCATTGCCGTACTTCGTGCAAGGCATTCACGTCAACAGCTTCACCGCCGCTATCATCGCGGCGCTCATTTTCGGCATTGTGAATGCAATTATCCGGCCCATCGTCTTGCTACTGACGTTGCCGCTGACGATTCTTACGCTGGGAATCTTTGTGATTATCGTGAACGCGCTGATGTTCTGGCTGGTCGGATTTTTCTACCACGGAATCCGCATCGACAACTTCATGGCCGCGCTCATCGGTGCGATCGTGATGATGATCGTCTCGTTTATTACGAACCACTTATTCCGCGGCCCTGAGGCCGTCAGGGCGGCATAGATCTTCCGGCCCATCGGGGACGGCGACCCTTAACCCAGCGCGCGGCGCGGCCGAATATTTAGTACGTGCTAAGTCAGCCGTCCCCACCGGATCTCGTTCAACGCTTTCGTGAAACCGTGCGCCGCTCGCAAAAATCGCAGTTGCGGGCGGGCCTGGTTTCTGTTCCCGCGACGGTGCTTATCGCCGCGGTTCTCGGCGAATTTGACGCACATCAGCTCGCCTGGATCGTTGCGGTCGTCGCGGTCGTTGCTGCGATCGCCTTTCCCGCGGCGCACACGCTCGATCGCCGGTATCTACGTCCGGTACGCAAAGCGATTGGCGAACCCGATCTCTATGACGCGGGCGAGGCGATTCGCCGCGCGCGGATGCTGCCTTGGCGGATTTTCACGCTCTATGTGGTGTTGTACTTCGCCGGCTCTATTTGCGTGATGCTTGTGGGCAATACGCTCGCCGGCGTGCCGCTTTCGAAGAACCTCGTTGCGACGCTCGTCGCGGCGATCGTCGGCGGCTGCGTAGACGGAACGCTCAACTTTTTTTCGGCGGAAGTGCTTTCCGCAAACCTTATCGCGTTGATATCGGAAGCGCACCGCAAGCGCGCTCCGGTTTTAGACAGCGCGCGTGGCGGTATCGGACGGCGCGTCATCGCGGCGCTGCTGGTCGTCATCGGCGTTACGGTCGTCTCGATGGGCGGCGCTTCGATTCATCTGCTGGTGCAAATCTCTGCCGGAACCATCAAACCGCAAGATGCGGTGCACTTAGGCGAAATCTATACGGGCTGCGCACTCGCCGTCGCGGTGATGTTCGCCGCGCTTGCGAGTAGTTTGCTATCGCGGGGCATCGCGCGGCCGATTTTGCACACCGTTGAATTGATGGATCGTTTGCGCGAAGGCGACTTGCTGCGCGGGCGCGAGCTGTATAGCGAACCGGTATTCGCACATGAAGCAGGCTTGTTGATTGCGGCGTTCTCCGAGGCGAACGCCGGTCTCGCACGATTAGCGGCCGGCGGGGAACAGCTGGCGTCGGGCGACCTGAACGTTGAAGTACGTCCCACGTCCGAGCGCGACGTGGTCGCAGTGGCGTTTTCCAAAGTCGTCGACGCGATTCGCAGCGTTGTAGAAGACGTTGCAACAACGGTGCAACTGTTGGAACGCTCCTCGTCCGCGCTTTCGCAACGCACTGAAGAATTTGCAACGGATGCTTCGGCAAATGCGCGTGATTTGGAAGTGGCTGCGCGCTCTATGCACACGCTCGACGCGGAAGTTGCTACGGTTTCGCGTGGCGCCTACGAACTCTCGGCGATGGCGGCGCGTTCGCGCGAAACCGCCGAACGGCTCGGCGCCGCCGCTCAAACCAACGCAGCCGGGCTGGACCAACTGGCCCAAACGGCAACAGCGACGATCGACGCCGCGAACGACGTCATCGACCTTTCGGCCTCTACCGGCGCGAGCGCCGATCAGGCGAACAAAGCCATCGTGCAAGCTGAGCGCACGTCGGAAGAAGCGGCGAACGTGATGCAAGATCTCGTTAACGCAATCGATTCGCTGCGCGTCAGCTCCGGACAAATTGGCTCTATCACAGAAAAGATCGACGAGATCGCGGATCAGACGAATCTCCTGGCGCTCAATGCCGCCATCGAAGCGGCGCGTGCGGGCGAGCATGGCCGCGGCTTCGCCGTCGTAGCGGATGAAATACGCAAACTCGCCGATTCGTCGGCGCAGGCGACGAAAGAGATCGCCGCGCTCATTCGCTCCGTGCAATCAGAAACCGATCGCGCGGTCGATGTGACGCGGCGCGGTACGGATGCGGTCGAATCCGGCCGTGAGAAAACGGCGCAAGTCACTGAGGCGCTTGGGCACATTATTCAAAACATTGCCTCGATGCGAACTCGCATCGACGCGGTCGTACATGCTCAGCGCGAACAAAAGAGCGCAACTGATGCGCTCATCGAGTCGACTCTTGCGGTCGAACGTCTCACTAGCGATAACGCGCAGCTCGCGCAGTCCCTTGCGGACCTTGCGAAAGGCTTGGAAGATGCGGCGCGCCTCGGGGCCGGCGCAGTCGGCGACACGTCGCGCGGCGTGCAATCCGTCGTTGCTCGTGGCGAGCGAATCGCACTCGCATCGGCGGATCTGGAGGCATTGACGAAATCGTTGCGCGCAGAAGCCGAACGCATCCGTTCGGCTGTGTCCGGCTTCCGGTCCGATCGCGCGTTGCCGAAGGGTTAGTGCGGCGTCGCTATAAGTTGGCTTGAATTATAGTCGCCGTAGGTCACGTCGATGTGGTGTCCTTGCGTATCAACGTGCGCAGTAATCGGCAAGTGATACTCGTTCACCCACACTTGCGCGGTGTACGTGCCGTCAGGCGCATTGACTTTGTATCCATCGGCGCGCGCCCCGTCAATCGTTTTCTTTCCGAGCGACGAGATTGTGTAATTGTTGGTAAACGCAGCACCGTCAATCGGCTGTGTCGCGACTTTTACAATGAGCGCGGGATCTTGTCCGCCGCTCTCCGCAACGCGCCACTGGCTGCCCGGTAAGATATCGACCGTTGCCGTCGCGCCGTTTTCAAAATGCTCGATGACGCGCACAGCTTGAATCTCTTGATACGCGGCTACCATTTGATTCAGGCCGGCCGGGATATCGGCTGCAAAAACTGCTTGTGGGCCGCAGAGGGCTAGGGCGATGGTCACGGCAAGGACCGTTCGCATGGTTGGTTCTCCTTACAAATCCTAGGTCGCTTCAGAATGTACCCAGTCTTCCGTCATCCTGAGCCTCGCCTTGTCATCCTGAGGTATCGAAGGACGTTGAGCGCAGCGCCGGCGGCAGCGGGCGCGAGTCGAAACGCGAGCCCGCACGGGCTCGCAATCGCAACGCCCCACTTGCGCAGTGTGTTATAGTAAGTACTCGTTATCGCGGGGCTGAAATAGGTTCGACGGGAAGGTCCGCGGTCAACGTAAGCAGGCGGAGTTGCGAGCACTCCTAAAACGATCGCAAGC